>CAYLZG010000071.1:19807-20264 GCA_964387985.1 uncultured Anaerolineales bacterium
CAGGAAGATGTTCTTGCATCCGGCATCGTTATTCCTGACACAGCAAAAGAAAAACCGCAAAAGGGTGTCGTCCTCTCCGTTGGTCCTGGCGACCGCGACGAATCTGGCAACCGCATCAAAATGGATGTTGTAGCAGGCGATAAAGTTCTGTTCGCCAAGTATTCCGGCACTGAAATCAAAATCGACAGCAAGAAGCTGCTCATCCTGCGCGAGTCCGATGTTTTGGCCATCGTTGAATAACAGATTGAGGAGATAGATAACTATGGCAGCCAAGCAGTTGCTTTTCTCCGAGGAAGCTCGCCGCAACCTGAAGGTCGGTGTGGACACCCTCGCCGATGCCGTCAAGACCACCCTGGGCCCCAAGGGCCGCAACGTTGCCCTCGACAAGAAGTGGGGCGCGCCCACCATCACGCACGACGGCGTGACCGTGGCCAAGGAAATCGAGCTGCAGGAGCCC
>CAYLZG010000072.1:0-158 GCA_964387985.1 uncultured Anaerolineales bacterium
AGATCGACCTCATCGGTGCGCTCCTGTTGACGCAATTCGTGGGCATCCCGTTCTCCCTGCTCTTCGGCAAGCTGCCGCAGCGCGATCATCCCCGTCAGGCCTTCTACCTGAGCTACCTGCTCTACAATGCACTGACCCTGCCCCTGAGCGGCATCCTC
>CAYLZG010000072.1:168-19615 GCA_964387985.1 uncultured Anaerolineales bacterium
CGGCGCGGAGATCGGCATCGGCCAGATCGACCTGATCGGCGCGCTGCTGCTGACCCAATTCGTGGGCATTCCGTTCTCATTGATCTTCGGACGGCTGCCCCGGCGGAATGATCCGCGCCAGGCCTTCTTCCTGGGCTACATCCTGTACAACGCGGTCACCCTCCCTCTCATCGGCGCACTTGCCCCGCGGTTCGGCATCACCAGCGGGCCCATCGCGGTCCTCATCGTTCTGGCCAACCAGGTTCTCGCGTACCTGCTCAGCCGCTTCGTGCTGGCGCCCTTGCTTGCGCCCCTCGCGCGGCGCCTCAATGCCAAGAATGCGATCCTGCTCGCGCTGGCCATCTACACCGGGGTCTCGATCTGGGGCTTCTTCATGGCGACCGCAGTGGAATTCTGGCTGCTGGCGATGATGGTGGGCCTGGTCCAGGGCGGCAGCCAGGCGCTCAGCCGCTCGCTCTTCGGCAACATGGTGCCCAAGGCGCAGACCGCGGAGTTCTTCGGGTTCTACGACATGAGCTCGAAATTTGCCGGCCTGCTCGGCCCGCTTCTCTTCGCAGTGGTCGGCCAGCTCTTCGGGACCAGCCGGCTCAGCATCATCTCGCTGATCGTTTTCTTCATCGTGGGCGGATTTGTCCTGTCAAAGGTCAACGAAGAAGAAGGGGTGCGCGTCGCGCGCGAGGCGGATGCGCGGGTGGTGATGCCGTGAAACGGCCTCGCCATCATCGAATGAGATACCGCCGGCAATGACTGGACAAGACAAAACGCCACTGCCCGGCGCAAGGGGCGCGGGAAGCAAGGGCGGCAGATGGGGCAGCACCGATCTGTTCATGCTCATCACGGTGCTGATCTGGGGCGTCAATTTTACGCTGGTCAAGGTCGCGTTGGGCTATATGGCCCCGCTGGCATACAACGCGGTGCGCTTTTCCCTTGCGACCCTCGTGACGATGGGCGTGCTGGCCTGGCAGGCTCGCGCGACGGGCGACCGGTCGCTGCTGCGGGTGCCGGGCCGCGACATCGTGCCCTTCATCCTGCTGGGCCTCACGGGCCACACCGTATACCAGGCGATATTCGCGAACGGCGTGGCGCGTTCCACCCCCGCCAACGCCTCCCTGCTGCTGGCCACATCGCCCATCTGGGTCGCGATCCTGGGGTATATCCTGGGCGTCGAGCGCATCAGCCGCGTGATGTTCGCAGGCATCCTGCTGTCATTCAGCGGCATCATCCTGCTGGTCACGAGCGGCGGCACAGTCGACCTGGGCAGCAGCCTGTTGTTTGGCAACATCCTCCTGCTGGGCTGCGCCATCCTCTGGTCGGTGTACACCACGGCCAGCAAGCCGCTCCTGGGCCGCCACTCGCCCCTCAAGCTCACCGCGTGGTCGATGCTGGCCGGCACCATCCCCCTCGTGCTGATCGGCATCCCCGACCTGCAGCGGCAGGACTGGGCAGCCGTTCCACCGCTTGCCTGGGGCGCCCTGCTGTACTCTGCCGTCCTGGCAGTCACCGTCGGCTACACCCTCTGGTACAGCAGCGTGCAGCGCGTGGGCAACGCGCGAACGGCCATCTTTTCCAACCTGACCCCCATCGTGGCGACCCTGTTCGCATGGGTGACGCTCGGCGACGCGTTCACGCCGCTGCAGCTGGTGGGTGCTGTCATCGTGCTGGTCGGACTGTTCGTCACGCGGCGCGGCCGGGCAAAGTAGAGGGGCGGACATGAGGGCGCGACTGTTCAAGCTGGCCTATCAGATGCGGCTTCACCGGTGGGGCGATACGCAGCTGGATGTCCTGGCGCGCAACCTGGCGCTTCTTGCGGCGGCGATCATCCTCATCCAGTGGCTGCTGCGCGGCCGGCCTGCGCTGCCCGCGTGGCACTGGCTGGCGCTCGGGCTGATCCTGTTCGCCGCGCTGGGTTTGATCGTCCTGCGCGCCTGGGCCGCCCGCGCGGGCTACGTCGTGTTCACGCCGCAGCCGCACCTGGCCGCACCCGCTTCCCGCCAGATGGCGCCGGAAGCCAAGGAAGCGCATTTTGCGACCGGCCGCTTCGAAGTGGCCGAGAAGCACGGCTACCTGGCGGATCTGACAGCCTACTGGCGCTCCTTCGGCACGCGCGAGCACGCAGTGATGGCCATCCAGCACGCCTCACGGTTCTTCCTCGGGGGCCTTCCCGCGGACCAGACCGGCATGTGGTACATCTTCTTCCGGCCGGAAGACATCGAGGAGGTCACGCCGGGGGTGGTGGCCTTCGGCGCCAGCCGGCGCCCCGGCCTGCGCGTGGCCTACCGCAGGCTCCCGCCCGAAGACGCGAAGAAGCCCAGGAAGCCCAGCCGCGAGGTCGCGTACCTGGCGTTCGAGAGTGAGTCCGGCCGGGAGCGCGTCTGGGCCGACCTGATCGCGGACGCGTGATCCTCGCGCGCGCCATCCGGCGGGAATGGGTGAATCGGCTACTGACCGTACACAGCTTATGACGTAGAATTGCGCGGGTCAATCGATTATGTGAGAGAGGAGACTCGCGCATGAATCAGAAACGGATGCGACGGGCCGGTGCAGCCATGCTGCTGGCCGTCCTGCTGCTCACCGCCTTGATTTCGACGAGCATCGCTGAGATTGAAGACACCGATCAGGAGATAATTCCCCGGGTGTGGCTGAGCCTGGTGGCCTTCACCGAACCCACGCCCACTGTGACGCCTGAACCGTCAGGGAAGGACGTGCTGCTGGTCATCGATGAGGATAGCCTGGACAACGGCAGCCATTTCAATGCCCTGGGCGGGCCGGTCACGCCTGATGGCCCCAACTTCTTCACCGCCACCGAGGTCAACGACGATATCGCCGGCGAAGGGCAGCGCGCGGTCCTCCGCTACTTTGCGGCCAACCCGGGCCGGACCATCACGGTGAAGAGCGGCGAGACCGGTGATGAGGGGTGGTTTGCTCCCACCTGCATCCCGCAGAAATGGCTCGGAGGCGATAGCAGCGCTTGCATCGATCCGGCATCGTCAAGCTTCAAGACCGCGATCGACAGGTTCTGGACCGGGGCAGTGGGGGAAGACGCACTCGACAAGACGCCTCATGTCATGCCGCTGCGGGCCCTGGGCCTCAGCGCACTGGTCGGAAAAGACGTCTGCGCGGTCGTCTATGACAGCGATATCAGCATCAATTACGACCACGACGATGCCTTCCTGGGCGTGAACGGCAACCTGAAAGGGGAGACCCTAGGCGTCGTAGCATTCCGGGTGGACGCCGTGACCACCCTGAACGGCTTCTCGAGCAGCACGCTGCCGCAAGTCAGGCTGACGATCACCGGCGCACCGGCGTGCGGCCAGTGGCAGCTCTACAACGCGCCTGTGCCCGAATCATCGTCGGTCCCGAATGACCGGATGGCGCCCGGATCGGCCACCGGCTACCGCAGAATCATGCAGTGGCCCTCGCTGCCCGAATTCTTCCCGCAGTAGTCACCAACAGGGTGGACGCTACGCGGTGGCGTCCACCCCCTTCTCCCGCGGGCGATCCTCCCAATCGACCCAATCCACGTTCTCCGCGCGCACGTATTCGGTGACAGTCGTCCCGAGGGTGCGGAAGAAGAAACGCTCCCCGAACCGGTAGAACAGCCCGAAACGCTTGAGCTTGTCCTTGACCGGGCCCTTCATCTCGGCGAAGCACAGCTGGATGCCGGCAGCCCGCAGCTCCTTCTCCAGGTTGTCCAGCACGTCTGCGGCCGTGATGTCGATGCCGGTCACAGGCTCGGCCGCCACCACCACCCAGCGCACGGGCGTCGGCGACTCATCCACCGCGTCCAGCACGCTGGCGTGAAACAGCTCGGCGTTGGCGAAGAAAAGGGGCGCGTCCCAGCGAAACAGGACCAGCCCCGGAATGCGCCGCGCCTCGGGATGGCGGGTGATGTCGTGATAGCCTTTGAGGCCATCCACGCGCCCCAGGACGGCATGGTAGGGCCGCCACCCTTCCCACAGAAACTCAACGATCGCGATGCCGATGGCCAACAGGATGCCCGGCACCGGCCCGAGCAGCGCCACACCGGCGAAACAGGCAATCGACAGCCAGACCTCCCAGCGATGCAGGCGGTAGAGCCGGATCAGATCGCGCACCTCGAAGAGCCCGATCGCGGCCACGATCACGATTGCCGCCAGGGCTGCATCGGGCAGGTTCTGCAGCAGGTTCGGAGCCGCAAACAGCAGGAGCATGACCGTCAGTGCGCCAACCACGCCGGTCAACTGCGTGCGCGCGCCCGCTGCCTCTGCCACAGGCGTCCGCGATGCGCTGCTGTTGATCGGAAAGCCCTGGAACAGCCCCGCGGCCAGGTTGGCCACCCCGAGTCCGATCATCTCGCGGTTCGGGTCGACGTATTCGCCCCTCTTGGCCGCGTAGTTACGCGACAGCACGCTCGTCTGTGCAAAGGACACTGCCGCAATGGCGATGGCGCCGGTCAGGAGCGCCTCGAGGTCTTCCAGGCTCACCATCGGGACGGTCAGCGCGGGCAGGCCCTGGGGCAGCCGGCCGACCACCGAAACCCCGGCCCGATTGCCAAGATCGAGCAGGGTCACGATCAAGGTGGCAAGTATCACCGCGGCCAGCACCACGGGCACGCGCCGCCAGCGCTTGAGAACCATGATCACGAGCAGCGTGCCCACCCCCAGCGCCAGGCTGACCCAATTGGCGCGGCCCCCCAGCACCCCCTCGCCGATCTCCCGCAGCCTCTGCAGCAGGCCGGTGGCGCCGATGGAGAATCCGAAGAGCTTGGGCAGCTGGCTGACGAGCACGGTCAGCGCGATGCCGTTCATATATCCGTAGCGAATCGGCTTGGAGAGCAGCTCGGTGATGAAGCCGGCGCGAGCCACCCCGATCAGGACGCAGATCAGCCCGGAAAGGATCGCGAGGACCCCCGCCAGAACCACTGCGCGACCGGCATCGCCACCTGCAAGCGGCAGGATCATCGCTGCGATCATCGGCGCTAGCGCAGAGTCGGGACCGACGATCAGGATGCGGCTCGGGCCGAAGACGGCATATGCCAACAGCGGAAAGATCGTTGCGTAGAGCCCATAGATGGCAGGCAAGCCCGACGCCAGGGCGTACGCCAGGCCCACCGGTACGAGCAGGGCTGAGAGCACAACACCGGCAACCAGGTCCTGTTGGAGCCATGACAGCTGGTAGTGCCGGATGACGTGCACACCCGGCATCCAGGACAGCACACCCTCCTGGTCCCTGGCCGGCTTCGCGCGCAGGAGCCTGCCCCGTTGGCTGCCCGCCTCACGGGTGGAATCCGTTCCCGGTTCCCCGCTCATGATCTGCCTCCCCCAATCCGTAATAGGTGCTGTAACCAACGTGTCGCTACAATAATGCTGAGACTAAGCGCCGGTTTGCGGTTTCGCACGAGAAAAGGACTCCCTATGATCTCCAGGACCCGGGTTGCAGTATGCGGAGGCTGCCTCTTCATGGCAGGTATTGCGGCCGGTCTGCAGGCCAGCCCCGCGCTGGACGTCGTGCACGTGCGCTCCGATTCGCCGGACTTCCCCGAGCAACTCGCTGAGCTTGCGCCGGCGGCCATTGCATATGATCCCAAACAGATGCCCGAAGCGCTCACCGTCTCGCTGCGACAAGAATGCCCGGAATTGATCCTCGTCTCAGTGGACCCGGAAACCCATGTGATGTCGGCATCCTCAGGCCATCATGCCATAGTGCATTCGGCAAGCGACTTTCTGGAGCTCATTGCACCGTCCAGGAATGGATCGGCGAGCCGGCGAAACGGGGGCCACTCCTAAGTCGTCCTGGCGGAGGCCAGGGCCACCGCTCTCTGCTCACACTGCAATATCATACACCGGGCGGGCCGCCGTATCAACCCACTCAGAATGCCCCATGCTATAATAGATACGTAGCTGGCAATGACCGGCCCGGACATCACGATGCAGACTGGCAGACAGGAGGAGTCACAGATGCTCAAAGAGAAGGCGTTCGAAGCGGACCAGGTGACCATCAACTTCGCTGAAGGTCCCGAAGAGGGCCCGCCCCTTGTGCTGCTTCATGAGGGATCGCGGCGATGGCAGCATCTGCTGCCCATCCTCCCGAGCCTGATCCTGAGGTGGCATGTCTATGCCCTGGATCTGCGCGGGCATGGCAAGTCGGGCCGCGTGCCGGGCCACTATTGCCCCGAAGAATACGTGCCCGACATCAAGGACTTTCTCGAACGCCAGCTGGCAGAGCCTGCCGTTCTCTTTGGACATGGCCTGGGCTCATTGATTGCCCTGATGGCTGCGGCGGAGCTGCCCCAGAGGGTGCGCGCGTTGATCCTGGGCAATCCCGCGCTCAACAAGAAACGCTGGGCGAACGCTGAGAGCGCGGAGGATCGCATGGGCATGTACGCGGCCATGCGAAATTTCGCCGTGTCGGGCCTTACGGTGCAGGAGATCGTCCCCATCCTGGCGGATCTTCCGATCGCGGTGCCTGGATCGATCGAGCCGGTGCGCTATGGGGACCTGCCTGAGATGGACGGTGCGCGACTCCGAAACCGGGCCAAGACGATGAGCGAGCTCGACCCCGAGGTGCTGCAGTATCACGCCGAAGGCCGCGCCGCGGAATTCCTGGAGGGCTTGGACCTGGACGCCGCGCTGCGGCGGATCACCTGTCCCACGCTTCTCCTGCAGGCAGACCCTGCCGCGGGCGGCGTGCTCTCCGACAGCGACGTCAATCATGCCGTGGCTACGCTTGCCGATGGCAGGTATGTGAAGCTGGTAGGCGTCGGCCGCGACCTTGGGCTGGAGTCGTGGCACGTGACTCCGCTGCTGCGCGCGATGACGTTATTCCTGGAGTCGCTCTAAGGGGCAATCGAGTGGGGGGCGTCCTCCCGAAGGCCGGCTCCGTTATCAGAAGCCGGCCTTCGTTGCCGAGGTGGAGGCAGATAACCGGTGAGCGAATGCTAAGGATGCGGTCAAAGTTCCAGCCTCTTCAGCATCATTGCGTGATGGGCCTCACGGTTGAAGGCATCCACGACCGTCGCCGGGTTTGCCTGGATTCTGTTGGAGGATGAGGTCTATCTCGACCCCGCCGGTGACCTGTGCGCGTAGAAAGACGAATGGCTCATAAGTCTATCGACCTACGCCACATTCAGAGAACGCGAAACCAATGCTCTCCATCATAGTCAATGAGGCCATGTCGCTTAAGCATCTGTTGAGCGTTGCGCACATAGTGCTTCCACTTCTTTCCGAAGTGAACGTCTCCGATTATCCGGTCAATCGAGTCGTCACACAAATCCGGGTGAATCTGCTTCACGAGCGGATGCAACTCAACCGTTGTCAATGGCCCCTTCTGCTCCAGCAAGTACCGAACCGTATCAGAGAAGATACCGTGTGTCGTTTTGCCTTGGGCGCGAGCTCTCAGCAACTCTAGCCTCGCTTGATCGGCGCGCTCTTCGAACTCAGTTCGGAGTCTGGCACTGATTGATTTCTCCGCTCGCTGACGAACCTCCCTCAAACCCTCAGTCGCTACCACAAGCGCTTCCAGAGTCTCCAACGGTACGGCATTCCCAAGTGATCCATACTTCGTCAGATCCTCCCTGACCTTCCTCACCAAGAAGGAGTCACGCAGAATTACTCCGTATTCGTAGTTTGTCGTTAGGCCGGCAGTTGTCAGGTTGCCGGAGGAGACTATGGCAGCTCGAGCATCTGCCACATACACCTTCGCGTGGAGGCCAGGGAGGTACGTTACGGCGGCGCCTGGGAGAGAAAGCACTAAATCTCGGAGAGCAACAATATCAAGAACACCACTCAGCAGGTTATCCACCGCCAGGTTAGTCAACACCTCAACCCGGATGTCGTTCTTTGACGACTTTGCACACAGGATTCCGACAATCTTCGTCAAGGGCTGTTTGCTCAAGAATGGTGACGCGAGAAGCAGTTGCTCTTCTGCAGAACCCACAAGTTCGTTGAAGACCGATGCCCAGGGCGAAGTCAAAACCTGCGCCGTGGCGACAGATCCACCAGACATGCATTGCCTCCACAACTATGGCGCATACAGTAGAGACCCTTCAACACTTTGATCAACCTCGCGCCTAATCAATTCCTCGATGGTAACTGCATTTTGGGCGATGGCTCTCAAATCGTTTCCATCAAAGAGCATAATGCCGAAACCTGGTAAGTGCGGGCGGTGAGATGTGATGGCAGCATATCTGCGTACTTCAGAGGATACGTAACCCAAAGTTGTTGTGACAAGACCATGTGGGCCGTAGGGAAAGCCTCGACCGACCCCTGTGGCGACTGTGTCGACGCTGATGTGCTCAGAGTCGACGCATTGTATGAGCCAACGATGTTGAAGCGGATGATCATCCTGCGCAAGCACTTGCGCTTCCTTACCACCGGAGTCGGAGTTGTGTACGAGCCATTTCACAGGCGACAAATGCAACAAGCGGCACAGCAGCTTGGCCAATCCCTCCAGAGATCGATCTTCGGTGCGTCGTGACTGCATGGCTAGACTATCAAGTATGGAGGCAAGTTCTTCCATCCGTTGGATCTTTCCTCATTGGCACGCAACTCGCCTGGGCAGGAAGCCTGGGATGTCGCCGGTCATGGTCGCACTGCGTGTGGGATGGCTGTCCGAAGTGCTGACGTTGGTATGATACCACACTCGCAACAGGTTGGGTTGGGGATCCTAATCTGAATGCTGCTGAAGCCAGCTGCGCGCAGCAGCGAGGAAGCTGACCGCTTCACCAGACAGGCTCTCAATATCAATATCGCTGAGTCCTGAGTAGACCGCATAATCCCCAAGCTGTCGCTGACTGAAACCGGTCAACAAGGCGCGATGGAAACGCGGATCGATCTCCTTTGTCTTGGCAAACTGCTGACCAAACGCGGATATGACGGCTGAGTGGCTCGAAAAGGACATCCCGCGCGCCGCCAACAAGGCTTCCGCAAGATAGAACATGGCATAGTACAGGCGCGAGGCAGCCGAGTCGAAATCGCCATCTTCGACGAGGACGCGCGCCGAACGGATGAATCGTTCAGCCTTGAGGAGCAACGGGTCAGAATCGCTCAAGCACCACCCCCTCGCGCCGAACGTTCGCCCAAAATGGACCCGTCGCCGATTGGTACTCCGTCTCAGCAATTGGCAGCACAGAAATCAAGAGGTTATACGTGAGGTTGAGATCAGCGAGCACATCGCCCAGGCGACGGATTTCCTCCCCCCGGCTGATAGCATGCTGGTAGATGAGTAAAACGTCGACGTCGGAAGCTTCTTTGGCGTCGCCACGGGCTTCGGAGCCATACAGCATCATCCGAGGCGCGTCCTCACCATAGACAGCTTGCAAGTACGCGCGCAGCTGTCGCAGCGCCGCCTGCGTACGATCAGTGCGCTTTTGGCGCAACCCTGCTGATTCTGTCTTGACCATTTATGACACTCACAAGGGACAACGCTATCATCCTATCTCTGATTATAGCACACCCAAACTCCGCCAGCCGGCGCAATACCACGCTCCTTCTCCTCACCATGCGCACCGCGCTTCAGCGGTACACCTCGTCATGCCTGCCGACGTCGAGCAGGATGATCTCTTTCTCCGCCACCTGCAGTGTGAAGGTGATGCGATAGTCGTAGGTGACGCTGACCGCCTGGATGCCCTTGAGGTTGCCACCAAGCGGATGATACTTCAGGTGTGGCTGAAAGGGATCCTCCTCCAAATCGCACAAGATCGCCACGAAACGCTTCTGGAACTCCGGGTGCTGCTGCAAGAATTTTTTGGCTGCGCGTGTGAACGCGGGAGTCCAGACAACTTCGTACATGCGTCACTCCGCCAGATCAAGTTCGCGCAACAGGTCCGCCACGGTGCCTCGCTTCACCCTCCCCGCCTTGACGTCTTCAAGAGAGGCCAGCACGCGCGCTTCGTAGGCCTCCTCCTGCGCCTCGAGCAGTTGCTCGTAGCGTTCCTGGGAGAGCACCACATACTGAGGGCGGTTGTCGCGGATGACGTACACATCACCCTTGGCGAGCAACTCGTCCACCGCGCCGATCCCGCGACGCTTGATCTCTTGCGCCGGTATGGTGTTGATGGTCAATTGTGCCTCCTGGTACTGATTTGAGTACCGGATCAAGTACTGATATCAGTACCATGAATTGTGGAGACTGTCAACCCAGACGGGGGCTCTTGATACCAGGCGCCCGGCACCTTAACCCGCCGCAATCCTCGTTCAGCCGGCGCGCTCGGCGACGTACACACACCACTCGGGCGCGTCCTTCAAGGCCAGGCCATCCCACGCAGGATGCACGGTCACGTTCCTGAACCCCGCCTCGGCCAGCATCTCCCGCATCATCCCGGCGGTGTATGCCTGGTCGGACAACCCATACGCCTTCATCTCGCCGTTCTCCAGGTTGAACACGAAGAACCGCTCGATGATCGCACGCGACTCGGGGTCCCACCTGCGCTCGCCGAGATGCAGGAACGGGAAATCGCCCCACAGGCCACCCTGGTCGGTGTACCACCAGGTGCTGTCCTTCTTGTCGATCCCCTCGTCGTCCAGGATTTCCAGCAGGAGCTTCGCGCCGGGCCGCAGGCTGGCATGGATGCGCCGCAGCACATCCCGCGATTCCTCGGGCCTGAGCACGGTGAACTGGCCGTAGAGATAGATCGCCGCGTCGAAGTCGCGGCCCGCAAAATCCATCTGCCGCACGTCGCCCTGGTGAATCTCAACGGGCCAGCCCGCGCACAGCTCCCGCGCGTAGCGGACGGAGGCCGGGCCGAAGTCGATGCCGGTGACCGCCACGCCCCGCCGCGCAAACTCGACCGCATAAAGCCCTGGCCCGCACGTTATGTCAAACAGCCGGCTTCCCTCGCCCAGGTCCAACCAGCCCGCCATGATCTGCACCAGCGCGCGCAGCTCCGGCAGGCGCCGCGTGGCCGCGCCGTGGCTCTGGTCGAGGTGCTCGGCCAGCATCCGCTGGCTGAACGCCGGCTCATCCCAGGGCAGGTTCTCCCCATCCCGCCAGGGGACAGGGGGCTGGGGCCGGTCGTAGAGGGCTTGCAGGGCCGCGGCAAGCCGCGCGGCCGCAACATCCGGGAGTGGATTCGACATGGTGGTCCTTAAGCTACAAGGTGCCCGGCACTTGCGATCCTACGGATCGTTAAAGTGCCGGGCACCTGGGTCAAACCCGCCCGGCGATCGGAATAAATTCGCAACACTCACGATCGCCGGTCGGACCCCTCACCCGTTAGACGGCTCACCGGTCGGCGCGTCCTCATCCAGCACAGGAGACGCCATTTCCGGGTCCGCCTCGGGCACGAAGGGCGCCAGGTCCGGGTCCGCCTCGGGCACGATGGGCGCCAGGTCCGGGCTCGGCTCCGGGACAACAGGCCCCGGGCCCGGCGCGGGCTCGGTCAGCTTCGGCCGCCAGGGACCGGTGACCTCCCGGTAGGCCAGCGTCCACGCGCTGGACGTGAATACCGCATACAGCCCACCGATCAGGGTCAACGGGACGAGCATGATGATCAGGAAGATGGGCAGCCCCACCCCGATTGCCCAGGGCACGGATTGCGTGACTTCGTGGACGAGATACCCGAGCCCTGCCCCGATCCCGCCGGAAAGGGCAAGCACGGCCAGCACGACGGGGATCATCACCAGGAGGAACCCAAAGCCGATGCCCGCCATGACCAGCCACATGCCGCCGACGTCGCTCAGGCGGCTGCGCACCAGCGCATAGCCCGAGCTCAACGCATCCCCGATGCCCCTGTCTGCCAGCAGCACTTCCCTGGACCAGAACTCCTGGAGCACGGACAGGGCGATCGCCACGGCGATGAGCACGAAGATGACGAGCAGAAGGAGCATCACGGCCAGCACGATGCCTGTGATGCGACCCGCGTCCGTGTCGGTCAACAGGAGCAGCAAGGGCGATGCGGCCAGCAGCAGCAGCACGATCGCACCGATCCCGACGACGATCCCGACGATCAGCTCGAGCAGCCAGAGGCGGAAGGAGCGATTGGTCCAGCCCAGCCGCAAGCCTTCGCGCCAGGTGGGCGCGTGCCCGGTCTCTTCGATCTGGTCGACGCTGCGAATCAGCGCGGCGCGCGACACGTACTGGACGATGATGGAAGCGATCACGACGAGGAACAGCAGGCAGCAGCAACAGGCCACGATGCCCGCAATCCTCTCCGGCTGAAAGACATCCCGGAGCCAGGGCCAATCCCCGTACATCGGGCGATTGAAGTCGCCCGAGTCGAACCTGTAGCCGGTGCCTCCGCTGCCGCCACCGCCCCCACTGGTGAGCGCGACAAGGATGCCGAAGACCCACAGCACCTTGTAGCGCCAGACGATGTTCCACGCACGCTTCACAATGGCGATCTGATCCATGATACCCTCCCGAAGGTGATACCCCTTACAAAGTAGTACGCAGAAGATGCGCGACGGGTTTCGATCTTACCCAAGCGCAGCGTAGCGGGCGAGCACCCGGCTGAGCAGCGGCGAAGACCCCTCAAAACCGGTGACCGCGGAGGCGACCTGCGCGATGCCGTCCGCGGCGATGCGCGCCTGGAGCGCCTGCGCGATCGGATCACCGGCGTGCGCGAAGTGCAGGCCGGCCGCGATCCCGGTGACCAGGTGGACGGGCGTGACACCCTGCTCGAGCGCGTTCACCGCCGCGCCCGCGAGCCGGTCGCCCGGGCTGAGCTTGCGAAGCGGATCGCGGCCCAGGCGCAGGATGGTGTCGCCCAGCGCACGATTGCCGAACCGGTGCAGCAGATCCTCGATGTTGGCGAGCAGGCTGCCGGGGGGCGGTCGGAACTTGCGCGTCAGGGCCAGCGCAGACTCCTCCATCGCGCCCCGCGCCTGGAAGTAGATCTCGTCGTCTGCCAGCGCCTCGTAACCATACTCGTAGCCCCGCAGGTAGCCGAGATAGCCCAGGGTGGCGTGGCCCGCATTGTGGATGTACAGCTTGCGCTCGGTAAAGAAGGCGAACGGCGCATACGGAATCATGCCTGGGATCGATGGAATGGGTCCGACGAAGCCGTCCCGGTCGACGGGCAGCTCCTTGTACGGCTCGACCAGGATCAGGCTGGGATCTGCGGCGCGCAGCTCGGGCGTGAGCGGCGGCACCATGCGCGCGATCACCGTGTCGACGAAGCCAGTGTGCTCGATTGCGAACGGGTGCAGGGCCTCGGGCAGGTGAGAGAGCACCATGCTCCGAAAGATGCCGGCCGCGCCGAGCAGGTTCTCGCACAGGATCAGATTGAAGGGCTCGCGGTTGCCTATCTCCGCGCGGCGGCGGATGCCCTTGGCGACCAGGGGCGCCACGTGCTTGAGGACGCCCGCGCCGACGGCCGTCGCGCCGATCTCGGCGCGTGCCAGCACGTCCGCCACGGCATCGACCTCGTCGCTGTGCAGCGCGTCCACCGGCCCGATCTCCACCTCTTCCGTCCGCTCGTTGGTCACCAGCCGGATGGTGTAGCTGCGCCGCGCGTTGAGCGCAGCCAGCAGCGTCCGGTCCACATCCGCAAAGGTGACCGCATAGCCGGCCTCGCTGAAGAGCTGGCCCATGAACCCGCGTCCGATGTTGCCTGCACCGAAGATGATGGCCGGTTTCATTCGTACACGTGACCTGCGAAAAGCCGCAGGAACTCCGCTTCGGCCTCGCGCGTCCACGCGCCGCGCGGGCCCAGCAGGTCGTAGACCGTGGGCGCGGCAGACCTGAGATCCGCCAGCGCAGTGAGCGGGAACGACTCGACCTGCGGGTAGATGACCATCTTGCCGGGAAAACGGCCGTCCATCAGGCCCTGCATCCCGTCCCCCGCCGCATCGATGCCGCCGATGGCGGCCACTGCCGCTGCCGTGGAGAGCCGTGCGGTGAAGACCTTGTCGAGGACCGCTCCCTGATCGCGGATCGTCGAGCCGGCCGACCCGGTGATCTGGCTGCGGCCGAGATACACATTCGAGAGATCCAGCTGCGCGAGAGTGCCGCGTGCGAGCCCGCCGAAGATCTGCAGCATCCCGTCAGGGGCCAGGTGGGGCATGGCGCTCTCGATCGCGGACACGTTGGCCACGATCACGACGATGTCGTCGAAGCCTGCGGCGCCCCGAAAGCCGGCCACCGCGGCCGCGTACGCATCGGGAGGCATCTGCCTGGGATTCAGCACCGCGAGCTCGATGCCGCGCTCCGCGGCAAGCGGCCCGAAATCGGCCGTGATCTCGGGGTTGCGCACGAGGTTCGACTCACTCACGAGGATGCGCCGGGGGCCGTCCGGCATCTCCAGCATGCGCTGCAGGTGCATCCGGCCCATGGGACCGCCGCCGCCGATGACCCACGCGGCGCCGCCGGGGCGAATCTCCGCACGGTTGGCCGCCTCTCCGTAGCTTGCGCCGATATCCGGGCCACGTGTGCCCACATAGACCACGTAGTCGTAATGAACGCGGCCTGCGTCGACCCGCACGGGCCGCCCCAACGGCCGCTCGCCCACCAGGTTGACCACCGCGCCCGTTGCGAGGACCGGGGGCAGCGCATCGAGGATCTCGGGCGTGGGATCGAGAACGATGACATCGTCGAACCCGCCCGGCGCTTCGGCTGCGGCGAAATCTGCAAACCGGTCGGGCAGGATGCCGTCATGGACCTCCACGGGCGGCCAGGAGAACTGGTCGATGAGCGACTGCGGGACGCCGGTCGCCACGATCTTACGCGGCAGGCCGCAGCACAGGGTCTCGCCGAGCCGGTAGCCCCACGCGGGCGAATGCTGCGAGGTTGCTTGATCCAGCTGCCCGGCACTTGGCAAGTGCCGGGCACCCAAAGAGTCGAGTCGGCGGCTTTCAGTCGAAGGACGCGGCCCACCGATGATCCACAACACGCCGTCCTTCTTCACATGGAGCCGGCGCCGCGGGGTGTAGGCCGCCTCCACGCAGGCCCACGGCTCGGTCAGCGCCACCTCCGCGTATCCCATGCCCTCGGGCACGGTGATGGCGTAGCAGCCCTCATCGCCGTCCAGCGCGGCCGGGCCGAGCAGGCTGTACTGCGCCAGGCCGCCCACGAAAACATAGCCATAGGCCAGGTTCAGGCCGCGGTAGTAGATGTCTGCCTGGAGTGCCAGCCGCTGCCCGGGCTGGAAGCGGTCGCGCCACGCCTCGCCCACCTCGACGACGGTCATGGTGACCTCGTGGCCCTGCACCACCGGATGGCAGGACAGATCGCGGTTGTAGAGCCGGGGATGTGCCGAGCCCTGGCGGATGACCTTCACATCGGAATAACACAGCCCGACCGCATCGGAACGGACGAGGATCTGATCGGGCGCCGGGCGGGGCGTGGTCCAGCGGACCGGCTTACCGTCCACGCCGAGATTCTCGATGCCCGCGCCGAACAACGGCCAGGCCAGCATGGTATCGGGGATGTCGCAGATGGGCATGATCCTGTTCCAGCTCGCGTATTCACGTTCGCGCGATGATAACCTCAATCCCGACTTTGCTCAACTCCAGGCGGATGCTGGCAGGCAGCGCGTTGTCGGTGACAACTCGGGTCAGGACGCGAATCGGGGCAACCTGGGCGACTGACTCCTGACCGAAAAGGGTGTGGTCGGCCAAGAGGATCACCTCACGGGCAGCACGGATCATGGCCTGTTTGGTGACGACCTCGGCCAGACTGTCGTGCGAGATGCCGAAATCCGGGGAGACCCCCGTCGTGGCCAGGAAGAGCTTGTCTGCACGCAGTTCATGGAGCGACTGCTCGGCCAGGGGGCCACTCAACGCGTCGCTGCCTGCGGCCAGAAGCCCTCCGGTCACGATCAACGTGATGCCCGGCCGGTTGCACAGCGCTTGGGTGGCGCCGAGCGAATTGGTGATCACCGTGATGTTCTGCCGGTCGGCCAGCACCTCGGCCAGGCAGGTTGTGATCGGTCCTGAATCGATCGAGACAACATCTCCGGGCATCACCAGGCCGGCAGCCATGGCGGCAATCTCGCGGTGCCGCATGGCCAGGTCCTCCTGGTGACTTGCCTGCGCGTCGATCACCTCGAGCTCGATACCGTATCGGGCCGCATAGGCGCGCATGCACTGCGCGAGGTTCGTGTACCACTCGTGTGCGCTGAAAGGGTTTATCAGGCCCAGGCGACGGGGCAGGTGGCGCTCACCGCCTTTACCCCTGGCGTTAAGCGCGAGAGGCAAGGACAACCTCTCTTCCACAGCCTGCCAATCGCATTCCCAGCCGTCGTCTGTGCGGCGATAGTACTGGCCCAGGGAGCCGGGCGTCAAGACGGCATGCGGCGTGATTAAGTGCGGGGGCAGGACGCCACCTTCATAGGCCACGATCGCTGCCTCTACGCAGATCGGGCCGACGATCTCGGGGAACATGGCCAGGCCCGCCCGGCAATAATCGCACGTGACCAGAGAGTCGCGAAGGGTGTTGCCTTCCAGCCCAAAGGTGAGCAGAAGAAGATCCTGCGCTGCGATGCCTTGATCGCGACACGCCTCGGCCGCGCCGGTCGCGAGGGCATCGTTGATCGCGAAAATGACGTTGATCTCGGGGTGTACTGCAAGGGCGTTGCGTGTGATCTGGCAAGCCGCTTGCGGTGTGGAGCCGGCATAGAGCGAAAGCACGAGGCGGGCGTCGGGAAGGATGCTTCTGAGCCCTGCCAGGAAACCCTGGCTGCGTTCGCGCGTGTTGGGCAGATCAAAGGTCAGGTCGAGCAGTTCCGCTCGGCCGTCCAGATGGTCGCGCGCCCACTCTCCCGCCCAGCTGCCAAGCTCGAAACCCGCAGCCCTATTGTCGAGCGCCACCAGGGTGACTGCACCGGTCATCCCGACAGATTCGGCAATCACGGGGACCCCCCGCTGCGCTGCACGCTCCAGAAGCCCGCGATCGAACGTGGGATCGACAGGTGTCGTGATCAGCACATCGACGCGATCCGGGAGTGCGCCAGGTTGCCGCTCGGATGCACTGTTGGCCGCCCCTGCTGGGGTGCCTCGCGCAGCCAGCGCGCCGCCGTGGGTCCGGCGCAGACTACCTGCAGCTTCCAGATGCTCCAGGTCCCGCCGGATCGTGACCTCCGAGACCTCCAACAGGCTGCTCAGGTTGGCGACCGACACAAAACCGTTGCGTTCGAGCTCGGCCAAGATGCGCTCTTGGCGTGCATTGACCGGCATGCGCATCCTCCACCTGACCCGGCTTAGTGGGATCAACCGCCCACATAAGAGCATTATAGTTCAGAAATGATCAATTGTCAATAGGAAATACTTTCGATTGTGTTCGAAAACAAAGAAAAGGTCTTGACAGACCGGCCTGTCTATGCTAAGATGACCTCGTCCCCGCGAGCCGCCACGCGGGGAAGCCGCGTTGTTGGCGGCATTCCCTCGCATGCTTTTCAAGGAGGAAAGCCCCATGTCCGCAAGAAGGATCCTGCAAGTCTTAGCCCTGATGGCCATTCTCTCCATGGTGGTCACCGCATGCGTCGCACCTGCGGCACAACCCGCGCCGGCCCCGGCAGCGCCGGCCGAGCAGAAGGCTGAACCCACAGCCGTGCCCGAGCAGCCAGCCAAGAAGCTCACCATCGCGGGCGTCGTGTTCCAGTCCGACACGTTTATGCAGACGGTCCAGGCCGGCATGCAGGCCGCAGCTGATAAGGCTGGGGTCGAGCTTATCCTGGGCAACACCGACAACAAGCTGGACAAGGAAGCCTCGATGATCGACGACTACATCAGCCGCGGGGTTGATGCCATCGTCATCACGCCCATCTCCTCCGACGGCTCCGTCGCCGCACTCAAGCGCGCCAAGGAAGCCGGCATCCAGATCATCTGCTTCAACACCTGCGTCAGCGACGAGTCCATTCCTTCCGCCTACCTCGTCACCAAGAACGAGGACCTGGGCATCAAGTCCGGCGAGGCCGCAGTCAAGTTCATCACCGAAAAGCTCGGCGGCCAGGCCAAGATCGGCATCCTCAACTGCGACCAGTTCGAGGGCTGCCCGCCCCGCAAGGCCGGCTTCATGGAACAACTCAAGGCCGTCCCCGGCGCCGAGGTCGTGGCTGACCAGGCCGGCTGGCTGGCTGACAAGGCCCAGCCCGTCGCCGAGGCCATGCTCCAGGCCAACCCCGACATCAACGTCCTCTGGGCTGCCAACGAAGGCGGCACCGTCGCCCATGCCAATGCGGTCAAGACCCTCGGCCTCGGCGGCAAGGTCTTCGTCTTCGGCACCGACATGAACAACCAGATGGGCCAGATGCTCCAGGCCGGCGATGACATCCTCCAGGGCGTCACCGGCCAGGCCCCCTTCCAGATGGGCTACGACGCACTGGCAACCGCCATGGACGTGCTTGGCGGCAAGCAGGCGCCGGAGCTGACCAATACCCCGACGATCTTCTTCGGCCGCGGCATGGATGCACTGATCAAGCAGTTCATCGACACCGAAGGCAAGGCCATCTTCGAGGTCCCGGCCGAATCCGCAGCCCCCGCGCCGGCTGCAGAGAAGCCTCTGATCGCGGGCGTCGTGTTCCAGTCCGACACGTTCATGCAGACAGTCCAGGCCGGCATGGAGGCTGCAGCCGCTAAATTGGGCGCCGAAGTCATCCTGGGCAACACCGACAACAAGCTGGACAAGGAAGCCTCGATGATCGACGACTACATCAGCCGCGGGGTTGATGCCATCGTCATCACGCCCATCTCCTCCGACGGCTCCGTCGCCGCACTCAAGCGCGCCAAGGAAGCCGGCATCCAGATCATCTGCTTCAACACCTGCGTCAGCGACGAGTCCATTCCTTCCGCCTACCTCGTCACCAAGAACGAGGACCTGGGCATCAAGTCCGGCGAGGCCGCAGTCAAGTTCATCACCGAAAAGCTCGGCGGCCAGGCCAAGATCGGCATCCTCAACTGCGACCAGTTCGAGGGCTGCCCGCCCCGCAAGGCCGGCTTCATGGAACAACTCAAGGCCGTCCCCGGCGCCGAGGTCGTGGCTGACCAGGCCGGCTGGCTGGCTGACAAGGCCCAGCCCGTCGCCGAGGCCATGCTCCAGGCCAACCCCGACATCAACGTCCTCTGGGCTGCCAACGAAGGCGGCACCGTCGCCCATGCCAATGCGGTCAAGACCCTCGGCCTCGGCGGCAAGGTCTTCGTCTTCGGCACCGACATGAACAACCAGATGGGCCAGATGCTCCAGGCCGGCGATGACATCCTCCAGGGCGTCACCGGCCAGGCCCCCTTCCAGATGGGCTACGACGCACTGGCAACCGCCATGGACGTGCTTGGCGGCAAGCAGGCGCCGGAGCTGACCAATACCCCGACGATCTTCTTCGGCCGCGGCATGGATGCACTGATCAAGCAGTTCATCGACACCGAAGGCAAGGCCATCTTCGAGGTCCCGGCCGAATCGGCAGTCCCCGTGCCGGCAGCCGCGGATCCCGTGCCTAACAAGAAACTGACCGTGGCGGGCGTCGTGTTCCAGTCCGACACGTTCATGCAGACGGTCCAGGCCGGCATGCAGGCCGCAGCTGATAAGGCTGGGGTCGAGC
>CAYLZG010000073.1:0-9509 GCA_964387985.1 uncultured Anaerolineales bacterium
CCAGCTCCGCGGCGCGATCATCCTTTCAGAGCGGCCGGGCGGCGGCACGATCCTGGCGATCCAGCTGCCCATCGAGGGAGACGACGCATGACCATCCGTATCCTGATCGTCGACGACCAGCGCCTCATGCGGGAAGGCCTGGGAACGCTGCTGGAACTGGAAGATGACCTGGAGATCGCGGGCGGGGCCGAGGATGGCCAGGCCGCTATCGACCAGTACGAGGCGCTCCGCCCGGATGTCGTGCTGATGGACATCCGCATGCCTCGTATGGACGGCGTAGAGGCCACGCGACGCCTGCGCCAGCGCTGGCCCGAGGCGCGGGTGATCATCCTGACGACCTTCGATGACGACGCGTACGTGTTCGACGGTCTGCGCGCGGGTGCGCTCGGCTATCTGCTTAAGGATGTCTCGGGCCAGGAGCTCGCCGAGGCTGTGCGCAAGGTGGCCGCGGGCGGCGCGCTCATCGAGCCATCGGTGGCGCGCAAGGTGCTGGCCGAGTTCACGCGGCTGGCGGAGCCGGTGCGGCCGGTCATCGACCACCTCCCCGAGCCGCTGTCGGAGCGTGAACTGGAGATCCTGCAGCTGGTGGCCGCGGGCGCCAGCAACCGCCAGATCGCGGGCCAGCTCTTCCTGGCCGAAGGCACGGTCAAGAACTACATCTCGACCATCCTGGGCAAGCTGGGCGTGGAAGACCGCACCCAGGCTGCCTTGCGCGCACGGGAGCTGGGACTGTAGGGCCGCGTGGAGGCGCCTATGCTATGAACGATTGGCCGCACAGATTGGCAGTATGCGCCGGCGCAGTGGTACTGCGCGAGGAACGCGCCCTCTGGGTGCGCCAGGCGGCGGGCGCATCGCTGGCCGGCCAGTGGAGCATTCCGTGGGGCCTCGTCGAGCCGAACGAGACGCCTGAGCAGGCCGCGCTGCGCGAAACGAAAGAAGAGGCGGGTGTCACGGCCGAGGTGCTCGGCCTGCTGGGGTGCCAGAACCTGCCATCGCCCGGGTGGCTGGGGCTTGTCTTCTTGTGCCAGCATCTTGCGGGCGAGCCGAGATCGGATGGCTCCGAGACGGACCGGGCAATCTACCTGTCGGAGGAGGAACTTGCCGCGCTGCCCGACCCGGTCGAGCCCTGGTGCGCCTGGCTCGTGGGCCGGGTGCTGCGGGGCCAATTCACGAGCATCTCCCCGTCGACCGGCAACCCATACCATCCACGGACGGGCTTCCTGTAATTCAGAGGAAAGGCATCATCCCGGACGGTTGAGGGGCTGCCCCGGCCCTTACCAGTGCTCGTATCGCACCAGGTCGGCCAGCGGCTTGCGTTCCTTGGGCCTGGGGACATCGGCCGGGTAGCCCAGGGGCGTGAATGCGATCGGATCTACCGAGGGAGGCAGACCCAGCACCTCGCGGGCAGCTGCGGGGTCGAAGGCCGCAACCCAGCAGGCGCCCAGCCCCAATGCCGCAGCCGCCAGGATCAGGTGATCCAGGGCGATCGCCACGTCCACATCCGCGTAGTTCTTGCGATCGCTGCGCACCCAGGCCGCGGCCGGCTCGGCGCAAGCTGCGATGACCAGGGGCGCGCTCGCAAACCAATCCCGGTGGTAGATGCGCCGGAGCTCCGCCTCGCGGCCGGCAGTGTGCAGCACGATGAAGGTGAACGGCTGGCGGTTGGCTGCGGTGGGCGCAAGGCGGGCCGCGTCCAGCACCTGTGCCAGCAGCGCATCAGGGACAGGGTCGGGCTTGTAGGCGCGCACGCTGTAGCGCGCGGAGATCAACTCGAAGAAATCCATGCTGTCAACCTTTCGAAAGTGGGGGGCAGAATTGAGCCGGCTGCACCCTGAGCTGCACAGCCGGCTCTCGAAAAAGGCGCTTCAGCAGCGCGCCGGATGGCCACACCCGAGAAACCGGGTAAAGGATGAGCTCATCAGCCTCCCGACACCCGGCTCCAGGTGACCCAGGGATCGATCAGGGTGTCATTGACTGGATCATAGGTCAACCATTCATCGACCGCCGCCAACCACCTGTGCGGCGACAGGCACCATACGTCCAGGGACGCTTTCAAGACCCCGTTATCCAACGCGCCTGCGCCCAACGCCGTCGCACGGTCTCCGAAACATGCACTTGCCATGTCATCGGCGTAGTGAAGGCCATAGCCCGCGAGCGCGGGACGTATGACCAGTCGCACATTGCTACCGTCCGGGTCAATGCCTACCCAGACGCCAAGGAAGGGATCAGCCGCCGCACCTGCAACGGACACTGCCAGAGTGGCCAAAAGCACTGCCACCAACACAGCCGCACATTGCCGTTTCATGATGCACCTCCACAGAGCGCACACGCAGCTCGCTCAGCACGAGCACGCCATCCCGACGCCGGTATTATATCACCAAATAGCGCAACTTCAATAGTCGATTTTCTAGTCCATTGCGCCTGCAAATTGCCAGCCCACCGTATCGGAGGCCTGACTACTGCATGCCAGCTGGTGTCCGGCTTACTGTCGTAAGGCGCCAGCAGCGCACTTCAGGCGCCAGCAGCGCACTTCAGGCGCCAGCAGCGCACTTCGAGGAGAGGCCGATGCAACACAACCAACCTGACGGCTACCTCGCCGTTCCTCCGAGCGGCGGAGGCGACGGCGTACTGGTCCTCCACGCCTGGTGGGGGTTGAACGACACGATCAAGGCGTTCTGCGAGCGACTGGCCGAATCCGGTTTCATCGCGTGCGCCCCTGACCTCTATCATGGGGAGGTTGCGGACACCATTGCGGGCGCTGAGGCCCTCAGCGCGGCCCTGGACGGCAACTTTGACCGGGCAAGGGCCGAGGTGGCGCAGGCGGCCGCGTATCTCAACGAACGCGTTGGACGAGCCGGCCGCGGCCTCGCGGTGATCGGCTTCTCGCTGGGCGCGTTCTATGCGCTGGATCTCTCGGTCACCGCGCCCGAGGAAATCCGGTCCGTCGTCGTCTTCTACGGGACGCGGCTGGGAGACTACAGCAAATCAAGAGCAGCCTACCTCGGCCATTTCGCAGAGGCGGATAAGTACGAGCCGCAGGCCGGTGTGGACGAATTGGAGGAATCGCTGTTGCGCGCGGGCCGCCCGGTGACCTTCTATCGCTACAGCGGCACGGGACACTGGTTCTTCGAACCTGATCGCGTCCAGGCATACAACGCGGCAGCGGCCAGCCTGGCGTGGGATCGAACCCTAACCTTCCTGAGACACTCGTTCCCGACGTGAACTCCGAGAGAAAAGCAAGCAGCCCGGACCATCCCCTGAAGTAGGCGGCACGACCGCTCTGCGCGTGTCGCACTCATCCACACCACTCGATATGGCCCTCTCCCAGCTCCTCAGCCCACAGGCGCACGGTGAATAGCCTGGACTCGCGGCGTTTCGAAAACGTCTTGACGGACGGTTCTCAGAAAACACTATTTGAAACGCTTCAGAAACGCTACTTGCATTATTCTTGTTCCATTGTTGTACCGTTGCAGAGGGCAACTGCGTCCCTTGCCCTTGCGCGAGCAGCAAGAGGAGGTTCACCATGAGCTCGAATGCGATCTTCTTTGGCTGGAATCGTTCGGTGCCGGGCCGCGAACGGCTGAGCGCCGAACACTTCAGAGAGTTCGTCCAGTACCTGGACGGGCTGCAACAGGCCGGTGCAATCCATTCGTGGGATGTCGTGTTTGTCGACATCCACGGCGGCGACCTGAACGGCTTCTTCCTCATCCGTGGCGCCAACGCCCAGCTCAACGACCTGATTGACAGCGAGGCATGGGTCACGCATATGCTGCGCGCCGGCTTGCACATGGAATGCGCCGGTGCAGTGCGCGCCGCTACCGGCGGCCTGGTCATGGAGCGGATGGGCGAGTGGGTGCAGAGCATCCCACAGTGAGGCATGCGTGAAAGGCGGACATCTCAAGGAGGCAGGTCATGTTCTGGGTCAGCAACTACTATCTGAAAACAGACAAGGCAGCAGCGTACCAGCAATGGTTGCTTTCGCCTGAGGCCATAGCGCTGGTGGCTGATGTCGAGCGCGAGACAGGCATGCGCTATGTCCAGACCTATTGGACAGTATTGGGGTTCGGCGAATTCGACTGCGAAGATTGGTGGGAGATCTCCAACTGGGCGGCGATCGACACGATGCGCGAGTCGCAAGCGGTCGAGACGTTATTCATGCGCGCCTGGGAGTTGGGTTTCGCAGACAACTCACGTCCATCTCAGCAACGAATACTCAGAACAACGCAGGACATCAAAACATACCGGTTGCCAGAGCGAACAGAAGGCTAAAGACTCGACGGACAGGAGGAGGACACCAATGTCGGATATCGAAAGAAACAAGGCGCTCGCACGCCGCGAGCAAGAGGTATTCTGGGCCGGAGGTCACGCGGCCATTGCGGACGAGCTATTCGCCCGGCAGGTTACGGAGGGGGATGGGCGCGTGGTCAGCCCCTCCGACTTAGTGGCGCAGATGCAAATGCAGCGCGCGGCCGCGCCCGACGTCCAGATACGTGTGTTGGATCAGATCGCTGAGGGGGACCGGGTGGTCACGCGGCTGGAGGTGGTCGGGACGCATCTCGGCCAGTGGCAAGGCATCCCGCCCACGGGCAAGCGTTTCGTCATGTCTGGGCTGGTGATGCGCCGCATCGCCGATGGCAAGATCGTCGAAAGGTGGGACAACCTGGACTGGCTCGGCGCGTTCCGGCAGCTCGGGCTGATCCAGGCCATGTGAAGACGTAGTCAGAACTACACTCTCAGGAGGAACTCGTGAACGACATCAGCAACGGAAGAAGCACCAGGCCGTATCATGCGGCCGTACTTTGCACGCTGTTGCTGCTTTGCAGCTTCGCCTTGCCGGCCAGCGCCGCACCGCCGCAGGATTTGAGCTTCACCTTCGACGTGACTTACTCCCCTATCCCCACCGACAAGGGCCTTGGCGGTTGGTCATCCGAAGGGCTGGTCACCGGCTCCGGTGACATCTACGAAACCTATGTCATTGGCGGCTGGGACAATTGCTGGACGACCATCCACACCACGTCTGTGTTGACTGGCCCAACGTCGGAGGACACCATCACCATCCGCTTGCAAGGCGTCCGGATTGAAGAAGGGCCGCCCCTGCCGTCGCCCCTTCCCCCCGTGTGCTCGACCATCACCGCGGAAGGCAACTGGACCATCCTGTCGGCCACGGGAATCTACGCCGGCCTGAACGGGCAGGGAAAGGCGACGATCTCGACCCTGTTTGTGCCCAACCCGGGCGGCTTCCTGGAGCTGTTCGTGCATTCAGAACTGCAGGGCAACGGCCGGTTCCGGTAGCCCGGCGGCTGACGGCCATGCACATGGCTGAGATCGCACACGATGCCTGCTTCATTGCTTGCCCGTGGTGCGACCCGGCCGCCGAGGTGCAAAGAACCGGCCTCGATGGGCGAGCTGGGGTCCATCCAGACCGACCGCCAGAACCGGTGCACATTGGAGGTAAGCGATGGATACCCACCAACTCGTTCCCAAGATCTCGCTGCATAACCTGCGGGTCGAGATCAAGAAGGAATACGCCAATGTCGCCCTCGACCCCAGCAAAGGCTATCACTTCCATACCGGCCAGCGGCTGGCGGGCATCTTGGGCTACGACGAGCCCCTCTATGCCGGCCTGCCCGAAGCCAACATCGCGTCCTTCGCCGGCACCGGCAACCCCTTCGCGCTCGGCCCGATCCACCCCGGTGCGACGGTAGTGGATGTCGGTTCCGGCGCCGGCTTCGACTCTCTCATCGCCAGCCGGCTCGTCGGCCCGGCGGGCCGGGTGATCGGTTTCGACATGACGGATGAAATGCTGAAGAAGGCCCGCGCCGGCGCGGCGGCCATGGGCGCAACCCACGTCGAGTTCCGCGAGGGGCTTGCGGGCGCGGAAGCCATAGCTACGGAGAGACAATCATGAAGAGACACTTTCAAACGACAGTCCCGATCAGCCTACGCTTGATCCTGCTCGGCGGACTACTGGCAGGATTGCTGGCTCTGGGCAACACAACCGTTACATATGCCATCAATCCACAGGCTGCTCCGTCAGTGACAACCATCCCCGCGACCCAGGTGACCAGCGCCGCAGCGACGCTCAACGGCTTTGTCAATCCGAATGGCTCTGCGACGACGGCGTGGTTCCGCTACAGCACGTCCAATCCTGGCACCTGCAATGATAGCTTCGGCACCCGGGTTCCCGCCAGCGGCGGTACGTCGCTGGGCGCGGGCGGCTCGGATGTGGGTTATTCGTACCCGATCTCCGGGCTGACGCCCCAAGAAGTCTACTATTTCTGCGTCATCGCGAATAACGGCGGGGGAAAGGCATTCGGATCGGTCCTGACCTTCACCACGCCTCCGTCGCCGCTCACAGTGACAACCATCCCCGCGACCCAGGTGACCAGCAGCGCAGCGACGCTCAACAGCTTTGTCAACCCGAATGGCCTGGCGGCGACGGCCTGGTACCGCTACAGCACGACCGATCCCATCATCTGCTACGACGACTTTGGCACCCGGGTTCCCGCCAGCGGCGGTACGTCGCTGGGTTCGGGCAGCTCGAATGTAAGTTATTCGTACCCGATCTCTGGGCTAACGCCCGGAGAAGTCTACTATTTCTGTGTCATCGCGGAGAATGGCCTGGGAAAGGCATTCGGATCGGTCCTGGCCTTCACCACGGATTCGCCGCCCCCGGATAGCGTACCTCCGGCGACGACGATCAACCTCAACCCGGGCACGCCGAACGGCAGCAACGGGTGGTATACCAGCGCTGTCCACATCACCGTCTCTGCCTCCGACGGCGTTGGCGGCGCGGGTGTGGCAGAGACGCGCTGTGTTCTCGATCCGGTGTCTGCGCCGGCAGCCTCTGACGATCTCCCGGGCGGCTGTGCTTTTACCGGGGCGGGGGCGGACGTCACGGGCGAGGGAGCGCATACGATCTATGCCGCGAGCAGGGACAACGCGGGCAACCAGGAACCTCTCCAGAGCCAGGCTTTCAAGCTGGACAAGAGCGGGCCATCCGCCGACCTCTCAGCGGTGGGGACGATGGGCAACAACGGATGGTATGCCGGCGACGTTACGATCACAACCTCGGGCGCTGATCCGGTAAGCGATCCGGTCGCCTGCACCCCGGAGCAGTTCCAGACAACGGATACCGCGGGCGCTGCATTTAGTGGGTCCTGCGCCAATGATGCGGGTCTCTCGATGAGTGCCGCGCCGTTGACGATCAAGCGCGACGCGACCGCCCCGGCAGTGGCGGTCACCGAGGTAACCGACGGCGCCACATACACGCTGGGCGCCGTACCTGCCCCGGGTTGCAGTACGACTGATGCGACTTCAGGCGTGGAAACCAGCGCAGTTCTCAGCCTCAGCGGGGGAACGGTCGGCAGCGTGACGGCAACCTGCAGTGGCGCAAAAGACAACGCAGGAAACACCGGGCAAGCGAGCGCCACCTTCAATGTCGCGTATGACTGGACAGGCTTTTTCCAGCCAGTGGATAACCTGCCAACCCTGAATCTGGCCAAAGCCGGGCAGGCCATCCCGGTGAAGTTCAGCCTCGGCGGCGACCAGGGATTGAATATCTTTGCGGCTGGTTATCCCAAGGCTGAACAGATTGCTTGTAGTGCGACCGTCCATGTGGACGGCGTAGAAACCTTTCTCAAAGCCGGTTCAAGCAGTCTTTTCCATGATCCATCTTCTGACCAATACACATTCGTGTGGAAGACGGAAAGGTCATGGGCAGGCACATGTCGCCAACTGGTGCTGGAATTGATCGATGGCACGATCCATCAGGCGAACTTCAGATTCAAATAGGGGAGGGCGTACGCTCATTCCATCATAACACGGGATAGGTGGTGATCACCGCCTATACTGTATCGAGAATGCTCTTCCAGAGTCCTGATCGAATGGACTGCGATTGGAGATCAGAAAAGATTACACCAATTTCGCATCCTCAGGCCGCGCGGCCGCTTCCCAGGGCCTCCTCCACCAGCTCGCGCATCCGCAGGATGTAATCACCAGTGGGTCGCCCGCCAACCAGTTCCGGTGACAAATGCACCGGAACTCCGATCTTAGACTTGCCAAATAAAGACGAGACATGCCTCCCCAACGCAGTTTCCAGATTCGCCTACTGCAACGCACCCGCCTCCGAGACGTTCCGGTTCATTTGTGAGTTTTGTGGACTTTTCTACTGAGCAACAAGACAAGCCGCAAATTAGGGATTGACATTAGATCGACTTCGTGATATAGGGTTAGTTAGTTATGCAAAAAAAGTAACCGACGTTCCACTAGTCTCCGGACCCTGACACTCGAGGGAGCATACCAGTGAAAAAACAAGATCGGTATCGCAAGGGCAGCCATGCCTTGATCCGCGAGATCAATTTGTCGGTGATCATTGGACATCTCCGGTCAGCCGGCACAGCTTCGCGAACCAGTCTTGCGGCTGTCACCGGCTTGAGCAAGGCAGCGGTAGGGAGC
This sequence comes from uncultured Anaerolineales bacterium, assembly GCA_964387985.1. Lineage (GTDB taxonomy): Bacteria > Chloroflexota > Anaerolineae > CG2-30-64-16 > CG2-30-64-16 > JALOOB01. Next base: position 8,458 of record CAYLZG010000073.1, read on the forward strand.
ATGGTGAGTGAACTGATCGAGCACAAGTTCGTGCGCGAAGTAGGGCTCACATCAGGCAATAACGGCCGTCCTTCGATTCGTGTCGAGATCAACCCTGAAGCAGGTTGCGTTGTCAGCGGGGAGCTGGGAGTAGACTTCATGTCGGTAGTTTGCACCGACTTCGCGGCCGATATCATTTGGCGGCAACGCCAGCCCATCACGCCGGATATGAATCAGCAAACCATCATTGACCGCCTGCGGCGCCTCCTGCAAGAAGCCGCAGAGGTGGGCCGGAACTGCTGCGGCCCACTGCTCGGCGTGGCCGTTGGCGCTTCCGCTTTGGTTGACCGGCGAACCGGCATGGTGCTGGTGGCTACGAATATGGGTTGGAATAGAGTGCCCCTCCGGGCCATGTTGCAGGAGTCATTCGACGTCCCTGTCTACGTCGATAACGAATTCAACGTAGCCTTGCTGGGAGAATACTACTTCGGCAGGGCACGGGCATGCTCCGATGTGCTATACGTCGGAGCCGACATCGGTATGGGTGGCAGCATCCTACACGGTGGACAGCTCTTCGGTGGCGAAGCAGCGCTCACTGGCAGGTTGGGCCACATGACTATTGACCCGAACGGGAAGCTCTGCAACTGCGGCAACCGCGGCTGCTGGGAAACCCTTGTGGACCGACGCGCGATCTTCCAAAGCATTATGCTGCAAGCCAACCGAGGTAGTTCCACAGTGCTAACAGATATGACAGGCGGTGACCTCACCAGGCTCCAGATGTCGATGGTGGTCGAGGCTGCCGACTCAGGTGACGCGGTGGCACTCACCACCTTAGAGCAGGTTGGTCACTACCTCGGCGTCGGTCTGGCCTCCTTGGTGAACGTGCTCAACCCCGAGATGATTGTGCTCGGCAACATCTTCAGCTCGGCAGGGGAGTTCCTGCTACCCCTTATACAGGCCGAATTGCACACACACGTTTTGTGTTGGGACGAAAACACCGTCGACGTTGTGCTCAGCGAATTCGGATCAGATGCATGCGTCATCGGCGGCGTCGCGGCCGTGTACGAAGCCAT
>CAYLZG010000073.1:9519-19468 GCA_964387985.1 uncultured Anaerolineales bacterium
GCCCCGACCCGATCGAGTAATCCGCCAGCCAGCCTAAGATCACCCGATACCAATTGCAATCGAACAAACCACCAACTTGCAAGGAGACAAATATGGCTACCATGGATGAGATTCGCGAAGGTGTTCGCAAGAGCCTGCCCGAAATCGCAGAGATCAAGGATCCAGAGCTGCGCGAGAAGGTCGTGGAGTGCTGGGCGCTCGCCCTTTCCCAGACCGAGTATCCCACACTCGAAGCTATGAGCGGGTCCGCTTCGCCCGATAGCGCGCCGATGGAGGGACTTACACAGGCAGATCATATGCGGGCCGTTGCGCGCATGGCGGTGGCCTGGGCTGAGGCTGTCGATAGCACTTGTGGTCCCCTCCCCTTCAATCGGGACTATCTGATTGCGTCGGCGATTCTGCACGATGTTGGCAAGCCCTGGGAATTCAGCGAACGAAATCGCGCTCGCTGGCGCCAAAATCCAACTGTATGGGGATTCCCTGGCGTCCGCCACCCGGCGTATGGTGCACATCTGGCCATGATGGTTGACCTGCCCGAACCGATCGTACATGCCATCGCCGCGCACTGTTTTGAAGGCGAGCGATACTCGCGCAGCCTTGAAGGCACCATTGCCCATCTTTGTGATTATGGTTTCTGGGAGATTGCCAACCGCGGTGGGCTGTTGGGCAAGCAAGAGGCTGGAATGATCTCTCGATTCCCCGATGGCCCTGCCCTGTGATCGGCACGAAATCATCCAAGAACGGAGCCCAAGATGAGTAAACGCGTTCTTCGATGGGGCCTCCTAGGCACCGGCAACATAACCAAGGCGGTCATTCCTCCTCTGCTCTCCTCAGAGCGCAACAAGCTGATCAGTGTGGCCAGCCGCAGCTTGCAGCGAGCAGAGACCTTTGCGCACGATCAGGGACTGCCGGTCGCCTTTGGCAGCTACGAGGAACTTCTGGCGTCTCCCGAGATCGATGTCGTTTACATCTCGTTACCGAACACCCTTCACGCAGAGTGGACCATCAAAGCCGTTCGGGCCGGAAAGCATGTTCTCTGTGAGAAGCCGCTGGCGGTCACAGTGGAAGAGGTTGACGCAGTAGGGGCGGAAGCCAGGCAAGCCGGCGTCGTCGTCGCGGAAGCATTCATGTACCGGCACATCCCTCAGACCCTGAAGGCCAGGGAGTTGGTTGAGAACGACGCGATCGGAGATCTGCGCCTGATCCGTGGCTCCTTTAGTTATCCCCTAGACCAAAAGGTGAACATCCGCCTGGATCGCGACCTTGCAGGCGGCTCGCTTTGGGATGTGGGATGCTACCCAATCAGTCTCGAGCGCTACATCGTAGGCCAGGAACCGCTTGAGGTGATGGGCTGGCAGGTGCTCGGCCCATCTGGGGTTGATGAAACCTTCGTGGGGCAGATGCGCTTTCCCGGGGGCGTCTTCGCACAGTTTGACTGCAGTTTCCGTGCGCCCTACCGGACAGAAGTAGAAATCGTCGGGGATAAGGGGACGATTTGTATCCCGGACGCCTTCAAGCCGGGCTTTGGACTCAAACCAGAAATCGTCGTACGACGAGGGGCAGGCGTTGAGAGCCTGACGGTGCCGGCGCCCCACCTCTACCTCGGTGAGATAGAGGATATGGCCGACGCCGTCCTGCTGGGAAAGACACCCCGGATCGGCCTGGCGGAGACCCGCGGCAACATTGCAGTGATCACTGCATTGCTCCGCTCGGCTCAAGAGGGCCTGCCGGTAGCGATTGCGTAAACACGACCTGAGAAGGTAACCAGCGGCGTAACAGGCGTCCGCACAGGTGGATCTGCTTCAAGAGAGGAGGAAACGATAACCTATGTTCGCTCGATACTGGCGACGAATAATTCGCTTCATCCCAACAAAGGGTTATGCGGGCTTTCTGTTGCGTCGTCTGCTGGCGTTCATTCCTTTGATGCTTGGGATCAGTCTGGTTACCTTCTTTCTGGTTAGGATGTTGCCTGGTGACCCGGCTCGCACACTTGCCGGCAGCTCACCATATCCGGGAGTCATCGAAGCCATACGGGCGCGCATGGGGCTCGACAAACCCATTCACATCCAGTACCTGATCTACATGGGCAACTTGCTCCGGGGAGACCTGGGTGACTCCTGGTTCACTTCCAAGCCGGTTGCGTATGACCTGGCGCAGCGTGCGCCGGCCACGTTTGAATTGATCACATTCGGCCTCATCGGAGCCGTCGGATTGGGGCTCTTTCTCGGAATTTTGGGGGCGTTGAAACCCGGGGGATTGATCGACCGGCTAGCGCAATTCTATGGCCTCTTGGCCGGCGCTCTCCCGGACTTCTGGCTCGCGCTTCTGGTGATTCTATTCCTCTTCTACTACAACCACATCCTTCCTCCACCAATGGGACGCTTGCCTTTGTCAATCATGCCACCCCCAACAGTCACGGGCTTCATGACCGTGGATTCACTGCTGGCTGGCAACTTTGAAGCATTTCGCGGAGCGCTGGCTCAACTGGCAGGCCCGGTGCTGACCCTATCCTTACTAAATGCAGGCCCGATCACCAAAATGACGCGCTCGGCCATGCACGATGCTTTGGAGGGAGATGTTATCCACTTTGCGCGTGCTTGTGGTCTGCCACGCATCACGCTGGCGCGTTATGCCTTTCATAGTGTCTTGCCACCTGTGATTACGCTGATCGGTTTTCTCTACGCCTTTCTGGTCGGAGGGGCTGTGCTTGTCGAGACTGTCTTCTCATGGAATGGTATTGGCCAGTATGCGGTTCAATCGATCGTTAACAAAGACTACGCTCCTATTCAGGCCTTCGTGCTTGTCGCTGGCATCTTCTCGCTGGTGGTCTACCTGGTGGTTGACATTCTCTATATGCTGATCGACCCGCGCGTGCGCCTATAGCTCTGCGCTGTGCTCCTAGATTCCGGCAGATGCTCCGCAAGGAAGGTGAGATTTGGACAGGATTAAGCGTTTCCTGCGATACCTGATAGAAAATCCGGGTGCGCTACTGGGATTCGCGTTGATCATCATATACTTGGTGATGGTCTTCTTCGCACCTCTGATCGCACCCTACGACCCAGTGACGCCGACAAGTGAGTTCCGTAGTCCGCCTAGCAGACAACATCTGTTTGGAACGGACCCCAGTGGACTGGATGTATTCTCGCGCACGATCTATGCAGCCCGTACGGATCTGGTGATTGGGCTGACAGGTACATTGCTGTCGATGCTAGTCGGCATCCCTCTGGGCCTGGTCGTGGGGTACTACCGTGGCTGGGCGGTCTCACTGATATTACGTCTGGCGGACTTGTTGCAGGCCTTTCCCGTTTTTGTTCTCGCCATGGCTATCGTCGCTGTGGCAGGCGCGAGCGCCACTAATGTCATTCTGGTCATTGGTCTCCTTAATTCGCCCGTCTACATTCGCCTCGTTCGCAGCGAGGTCCTGACGTTCCGAGAACGGCCTGTCATGGAAGCTGCCAAGTGCGTAGGCAACTCCAACGCCAGGATTCTTCGCCACTATTTGTTTCCCAACAACATCGAGGCAGCCCTGGTGCAGGCGTCGGTCAACGTTGGCTGGGCCATTTTGCTGACTGCGTCATTAAGCTTCATCGGAGCTGGCGTTCCGGTCCCCACACCTGAATGGGGATCCATGGTCAGCATCGGTGCGGCAATGATGATCACTGGAGAGTGGTGGGCAGCTTTCTTTCCAGGGGTCGCCATAGGCTTCTGTGTATTGGGCTTTGCGCTTTTCGGTGACGCCATCCGCGTGCTCGTAAACCCGGAAAGGAGATCCTGAATTGTTGACCGAGTTGGATGGGCAAACGATCCTGCGCTCAGAAGTCGCAGCCCATGACGTGATCCTCCGGGCCAACAACCTGCACGTCCATTTCTACACCTACGCGGGTGTGGTCAAGGCTCTCAATGGATTTGATCTGCAGTTGAAGCGCGGTGAGATGCGGGCGCTGGTGGGAGAGTCGGGGTCAGGCAAATCGGTGGCCGCCTGGGCACTATTGGCGTTGCCAAAACGACCTGGCCGTATCGTAGAAGGGGATGTGCTGTGGCACGGAGACAGCTTGCTGCAAATGCCTCCCGAGCGAATCAGACGCCTGCGGGGCAAAGAGGTTAGCCTCATCCTCTGTAACCCCAGGTCACACCTGCACCCGCTTCTAAAGGTCGGGAAACAGGCCCAACGCGTATTCCTCGCCCACCACAAGGTGAGCCCGACTGAAGCGCAAGAGGCCACTCTGGCAATGCTGAAAGCCGTCGGCTTGGCGGACGCCAAACGAATCTACGAGTCGTATCCTCATGAACTGAGCGGCGGGATGGCCCAGCGCATCCTGATCGCCATGGCTCTCATGGGATCGCCCGAACTGGTGATCGCAGATGATGCCACCAACGGATTGGACGTCACGGTGCAGCGCCAGGTGCTTGACCTCATGGCCGATCTGATCCGGCAACACGGGGCATCGACTTTGATGATCACTCACGATCTCGGCATCGTTGCCCAGTACTGTCAATCTGCCACGATCATGTATGCGGGACAGGTGGTCGAGGTAGCTCAGATGGAGCGCCTTTTTGAGAACCCACTGCATCCTTACACACAAGCGCTCCTAGGAAGTATACGGGCGGCAGGCACGACAGCGCGTGGCAAACCGTTGCCCGGTGTGGCGCCAAATCCTTTGTCTCTTCCACCTGGTTGCTTGCTCGAACCACGTTGCCCACTGCGCCGGCCAGAATGCCAGCAGATTAATCCTCCGCTCGCCGAGGTGGAGCCGGGGCATTTGGTTCGCTGCGTCCTACACCCTGGAACCTCCAGCACGGGTGCTGGAGTGGCCATTGCCCGCACGGTAGATGTGCCGGCAGTCGAGACGAGATGAAAGTCGACGCAAGGACGATGGGTGAACCGGGAGTTCTGGCCGCAGACACATTTGCGCCGGAGACCCAGGTTCACTGATGCTCAAGAGGCGGAGAATTCAAATTGGAACAGCCTTTGGTGCGCGTTGAGAACCTAGTCAAAAGATTCCCACTGGCCCGCTCGGATGCCTTTGTGTCAGCTGTGGGCAATGTGAGTTTCGAGATCGCCCGTGGCGAGACCCTTGGCCTAGTTGGAGAAAGCGGCTCTGGCAAAACAACCGTCGGGCGTTGCGTCCTGAGGTTGATTCCTCCAACGAGTGGGCGTATCTGGTTTCATAATGAAGAGATCACCTCCCTGAGCGAGAGGGAATATCGCCCGCTGCGGCGCAAGATGCAGATGGTGTTCCAGGAGCCCTACTATTCCCTCAATCCCCGTTACACGACTTTTGACACGCTTGCCGAACCCCTGCGGCTGGAAGGCGGCGGAAAGAATGGTGCAGTTCGAGACCAGGTTTCGCAATTGGCTGACCGCGTGCGGCTCGATGAACGCAAGTTGCTCTCCTACCCCTTCCAGCTCAGCAGCGGCGAACAACAGCGCGTCGGCATAGCAAGAGCCATCGCCACAAACCCCGAATTGGTGGTGCTGGACGAACCGACGTCGATGCTGGATCTCTCGGTAAGAGCCGACATCATCGATTTGCTCGTTGCGCTGCAAAAAGAGTTTCTGCTGACATATCTGTTCATTTCGCATGATCTAACGACTGTGGAATATATCTGCCACCGGGTGGCAGTAATGTACTTGAGCCAGATCGTCGAATTCGGCAGCGTCGCACAGGTCTTCAAGACGCCCATGCATCCTTATAGTCGCGCCTTGCTTTCTTCCGCCCTGCCGCCAAATCCGCGGATCAAGCGCGCCGGCTACTTGCTCTCGGGCGAGATCCCAAGTCCGGTCAATCTGCCCGTGGGGTGCTACTTGGCCAGCCGGTGCCCCGAGGCAAAAGCGGAGTGCCGCAACCAGCCACAGGGGCTGCAGGACATAGGCGCAGGTCATTTGATTCGCTGCTGGCGAGCGGCTTCGGGTGATATCCCGGGATGGGCTTAGACAGTGTGATCTTGAAAGTTCAACAAACGCACGTGCGCCATCAGTTACCGATACATTGCCAGGCAAAAGTGCGGCAGATGAAAGGAGGTGCGAGACGCAGCTTAGAGGGTAGTTGTAAGCCAATTATTGGCTTGAAATTTCGCTCGCAACAGGTAAATAAGGAGGAAGGTCATGTCTGCTAAAATCAATCGCTTACCGAAAAACATCTCAAGACGGCAATTCCTGATCTATGCAGGAAGCGGGTTAGCGGCCGGAGCCCTGGCCGCGTGTACGCCGGCGGCGCCAACTAGTGCACCCGCTCCAGCAGAAGCCACAGCAGCACCCGCGGCACAACCGGCGGGTGGTGCACAACCCGCGCCTGCTGCGGCTGCAGGGGGGCAGACGCTCGTGGTAGCTGTTCCTGGTGGACCCGGCTCCATGGATATGGAGTTCAGCGCCTCAGATGGGAGCCATCAGACCATCTTCAACGTCTGCCTGGCGCCCCTACGATTTGATCCGGTTCCCATTGGCCAGGCGTATCAGCCGGACTTTAGCCAGTTGAAACCCGGTGCGGCGAAAGAGTGGAAGGTAGCACCGGACGCGAAGAGCATCACGGTCACTTTGAGAGAAGGGGTCCTCAGTTCGGTCGGCAATGAACTCACCGCCGACGATGTGATCTACAGCTTCGAGCGCATCCTGACTCTCAAGGGAATCAGCTCAGGTCTTCTGGGGTTGGCTACAGGATTGACAGACCCGAAGCAAGTCGTCAAGGAAGGCAAGTACACTTACACCATCAACGTCGACAACCCCAATGTCCTCTTGGAGGCCATTCAGGCCCACGCTGCCTGCCTGATTTGGGACTCAGTGGAATACAAGAAGCACTCCACTCAGGACGATCCATGGTCGACCAAGTGGGCTGCCACGAACATCGTGGGGCACGGTGCCTGGAAGGTGACCGAGTTCACCCCAGGCCAAAGCTGGACCATGGAGCGCAACGAGAACTACTACAATCCCAGTGACATGACCGGCAACGTCACGAAGATCAGCTATCGGATCATCCCATCTGAGTCGAGCCGCGTGGCACTGATCCAGACGGGCGATGTAGACATGGCATTCGGCTTGGGTGCAGCAGCGCTGAAGACTCTTGAGAGCGCAAACGGAGTGCGGGTGGACAACCTGCCCGGTAATGCCTTGCAGTGGCTGGGATTCACTTTCGGCGACACTGCTCCAGAACTGCAGGATCTGAATGTCCGGCACGCCATTCAGTTGGCCTTGCCCTACGAGGATCTGCTAGCTCGTCCCTATCTTGGGCTGGCCCAGCAGATGTACTGCACGGTGGCGCCAATCTATCCAGGTTGGGACACCATCAAGGAGATCTGGACTACCAAGCAAGACCTGGCCAAGGCCAAGGAAACGCTTGCGCAATCCGAATGGCCGACAGGATTCAACACGACGTTGCACTATGACATCAGCGTAGCCGGCCAGGAAGAATCAGCTATCCTGATCAAGAGCGCTTTGGCCCAGATTGGGATCAACGTCGACCTCGTCAAGCTGCAGCCGTCAGACTACAACAACCTTGCGTTTGGCCAACAGGGCTTCCCGGCGCTGTTCTTGTACAAGGACTTCGTCGGTACGCCGGATCCGAACTTTGGCTCGCAACTCTACATCGTCGGTGGCCATTGCTGCGCAGCAGGTAAGTACGCGAACAAAGAAATCGACGCGCTCTATAACCAGGCGGTCACCACGATCGGCGACCTGCCGAAGCGCATCGAGCTACAGAAGCAGATTGAGGACATCGCCTGGAACAAAGATCCGATGGGGGCGCCTCTCCAAACCCTCGGATTCCAGATGGCCTGTCGCTCGAATGTCACCGGCTGGTGGTGGCAGTCGCTCCAAGAAGTCCTCTGGCACAAGGCCTCGAAGGCCTAGACATTCGGCGCGCATCTTCCGTAACGCGCCGGCCCCGCCATAGACATGGCAATCCGATGGCCGCCCCGGTTCTTGAACCCGGAGCGGCCATTTCATTTGAAAGGGGGGCGGCGCTCTACGCGTACCCGCCCCCCAGGGCCTCCTCCACCAGGTCGCGCATCCGCTCGTAGTGCCCGCCCTTCCAGTAGACCCGGCCGCACGCCGCGCAGCGGCCAAACTCGTCATACAGCCGGCAGGTCTGCTCCGAGAGCAGGTGGCGCACCTCTTCCTTCGATGCGGGCCGGAGCTCCCCGTTGCAGGCCAGGCAGCGGGTGAAGGGACGCGCCGCGCCTGCCAGGTCGAAACGGCGCACCACCTCGCGCAGCTGCTCTCGGGAATCGGTCGAGCGCAGGCAGTAGCCGTGAGTGACCTGGCCCCGCTTGAGCAGGCCGCGGTCGCGGGTCAGAAGAATCCGGCGACCCTGCGGATCGTGCCCCTTCGGGCCGTCACGCTGCACGTCGTACCCTCCTGAGACGCCCTCGTTCGCGGCCAGGCCGGCCAGCGTCTCGTCGTCAGCGCCGTTGTCATAGCGCGCATCGAAGCCCAGCAACCGCAGATAGCTCGCCAGGCGTCCAAGGTGGATGTCGAGGACGAAACGCGGGTGGCGCAGCGGCTCGGGACGCACCCGCAGCAATGGGGTGATGTCCAGCGACTCGAAGACGGGGTAGGCCGCAATGCGGTCGCCGCCGGCCAACCGGTAGCTGAAGTCAACCGATTCCCCGTTCGCCAGGATGAGGTCCAGCTCGGTGTGGGGCACGCCCAGCGCCTCGATGGTGTCCTTCACCGAGGCCGGGCCCTCCAGCACGTGGTCGAACGCGACCTGCCGGCGCCCCGGCGGCAGGAAGTCATTCAGCTCGGCGTAAAAGCGAAAGGTGACGCGTGCCCGCGCCACGGATCCCACGGCCATCCTAGTCCCCGGCCGGCTCGCTGGCCTCTTCGAGGTGCTGGATCAGGTCCGTATGGCCGATGATGCCCACCAGGCGGCCCCCGTCCAGCACGGGCACCGGATTGGCCTTGCTCTCCACCATCAACGTAGCCACTTCTTCCAGGTCCGCGTCAGCCGTCACCGTCTTCACATCCACGGTCATGATATCGCGTGCGGTCAGCCCCAGGATGCGGCGGACCGTCTCCCGGTAGTCGCGCTGCCCGCCCAGCGGAATCCTGGCATCCAGCAGCGGCAGGTAGATGGGCGCGTGCGGCCGCGCGTGGCGCGCGATGAGGTCGATCTCGGTCACGATGCCGATGATCTTGCCCTCTTCCACGACCGGCGCTCCTGTGATGCCCAGCCGGCGAAAGGTGCGGGCGATGTGGCTGATGGGGGCATCGGGAGCCAGTGTTACGACGTCGGTTGTCATGATGTCACGGGCTTTCATGGCGGCCTCCTGCATCCATTTTACTACGACTGCGACCATCGCGCGCCCGCGGGTTTGCCGCGAATGCCGGGTTGCTGCCGCCATCCCATGGGTTGCACGTATCGCCGGCATGTGGCATGCTCATCGCAAACGGAGGGAGATACCATGTCGGATAGATTTGACAACGTCACGATCATCAAGAAAGCCAACGTCTATTTCGATGGGAAAGTCACCAGCCGCACCGTCCTCTTCCCCGACGGCACGCGCAAGACACTGGGCTTCATGATGCCCGGCGAATACGAGTTCGGCACCGGCGCCCGCGAGCTGATGGAGATGCTCAACGGCGAGATGGAGGTGCTCCTGCCGGGCCACGACGAGTGGCAGACCTTCGGAGCCGGGCAGTCCTTCGAAGTGCCCGCCAACTCGTCGTTCAAGCTGAAGCTCAAGGGTCCCGCGGACTACTGCTGCTCCTACGGTTAACCACCGGTCCGCGCCTTGCCCTCGATGGCCGGGAACTGCGTAGGGCCGAAGTAGACATTCACCTTGCCTTCCATCGTGAGCGCGTCAGCCTCGAAGGTGAAGTCGAAGGTGAAGACGAACGGCGCGGTGCACTGGCGCAGGGTGAGACGGAGGGTGTGCTCCTTGACCCAGGCTGCCTGGGCCGCGACGAGGCGCGCCACGCCATGCAGGACCCGGCCTTTGAGCAGTGTGTGAT
>CAYLZG010000074.1:0-10427 GCA_964387985.1 uncultured Anaerolineales bacterium
CTTGAATGAGGTCGAGGAACGGCACGCCGCGGCCCACGTACTTCTTGGCGACGCTGACGACGAGACGTGAGTTGGCCTTGATGAGGTGTTCCTGTGCTGCCTGGCCATCCCGAACGGCGAGCAGTAGCTTGTCGCGCTCGTCCGCATCCTCGATGCCCTGGGTCAGCCTCTGTCGTGAATCGCGCCCGCGCTCCATTCGCTTGGCGAGACTGACCTCTTCTTCTGCGGTGAGGAGGGGAACGCGGCCGATCTCCTTCAAGTACAGGCTGATCGAGTCGTCGATGTCGATCAGGTCCAGGTCGATATCCAGCTCGGCTGGTTCGCCTCGTTCATCTTCAGCCGACTCGTTTTCTTCTCCCTCTCGGAAAGCACTGACCTCGATGCCCTGTTCAAACAAGTTGGCGAACAGGTCCTCGAGTTGTTCCATGTTGGTCTCGGCCTCTGGGAAGGCATTCAGGACATCATCGTAGGTCACAAAGCCTTGATCGCGCCCCAACGTGAACAGTTGTGAGGTCGCCTCTCTGGCCTTGATTGGGCTGTCATCCTGATCCTCCCCATCGGCTTCGGGTAGGAGGTCTCGATCGTCATTCAGTGCGCCCATCAGCACACTCCTTCACCGGACTCTTGAAGTCGTAGATTCCATCATCGATGGCCCACACTGCATCGCAGCAGGCGCATCTCAGCGCGTTTGGCTCCGCGCTCAGCTCTGTTGCTGTGCAGACCGGGCAGCGGAAGGGACTGCCGATAACGGCTGGTCCATTTCCAAGTCGCGTCGTTCGGAGAAAGACGCTGGGCGATAGCTTCCACGCAGCGCTAAGCCCCTGAATGCTCCCGTCAAGCGCTGCCAGGACCCTTGGAGGGACCAGACGCTTAAAAAGCTCCGACCGGAAGTGCGAGACTGCACGGCCGGCATCGAGCCGAAAACCTGCGCTGTGCAACTGCTCCTCCATCCACTCCGGATGGAAATCGAAATTCAGGCTTGCGAACTCGTAAGGCTCCTCGCTGAAGGGCGACCAGCTTTGCCGGCGCAGCAGGTAACGTCCAATGGCCTTTATGTTGCGCTTGTTGGCGTATTCGAGGATATAGGCACCCTGCGGTTCTAGCGTCTCTGCTATACCTCGCAAGGCTGCAGCGACGTCCACGAGATGATGCAACACCCGAACAGTCACGGCGGCATCGCAGGCGCCGGGGGCCAGGGGAAGATGGTAAATATCGGCCGCGACGTAAAGAAAGCGCCCGGAACGTCCGAGCCGTTCCTGCGCTTCTCGCAGGCCCGATTTCGCGTAATCGAGCAGGATCACCTGGTCGTAACCGCTGTAAAGATCGGTCAGCCGGCCAAACCCAGCGCCGAATTCGACGATGCGGCGGCCCTTCGCAGGCAACAGGTGGCGTAGTGCGATACGCTCAGCCAGGTCTTCGTATTCGCGTCTCTGGCCTTCCCAGAATCGGGCCCGATAGCTCGTGCCCTCATAGTCGCAAATGGTGTAATCTTGCTCCAAAACGCTTTGCCGCTCCCTATTGTTTCACGTGAAACATCTTACTGACGCCAGCGCTCAATAAAGTGAATGGTCATTCCATACATAAACGAAAATGGGCGGTGGCTAACCCACCGCCCATGTCGGCTTGCGCTTCTGCGACATAATTATAGCACGCTCTGTCAATCCCCGGCGCACTATGGATGATAAACATGCCAAATAATGCGCCAGCTTATGATCAGCCGGCGCAAGGGATGATCTGACTCCTGTTACGCCGAGCCGCTCGGATTGCGATGGCGATACACGATCCGGCCTTTGGTCAGATCGTAGGGCGAAAGCTCCACGCGCACCCGGTCACCCAGCAGTACGCGAATGTAGTACTTACGCATCTTGCCGGAGAGGTACGCCAGGACCTCGGGTCCATTTTCGAGCTTGATCCGGAATGTTGTGTTCGGCAGTGCCTCGACAACCTTTCCATCCAGGGTCAGCTTCTCCTCTTGTTTTGTCATGCCTTCTCACTTTCTGATCGGGCCGCCAGCCGGGCAAGGCCGGCGGCCCCTACCTGTATCGAGCGGAGGAGCAGGCCTAGCGCATGCTCTCGCGACCCTCGCGACGCCGCTGCGCCTGTCGCGCCTTGCGGATCGCCTTCTGCTTCTTCAAACGCCGCAACTCACTCGGCGGCGTGAACCAGCGCTTCTTGCGAACGGTCGGCAGGATACGCTCCTTCATAACTTCCTTGCGGAAGCGCTTGAGCAGCGACTCCTGGGACTCCCCGGTTCGCAATGTCACGGTTGCCATGCACTCACCCCCTTCCCCGCCATTGTTCCAACACCAGTCACCTTAACAACAAAACCTCACCTTGCGGTGAGGCCCTTCGCTCGCCTGCTACAGAACCGGTCACGCTGCAGACCTCTCGCCAGCCCATCGCCTGGGAACTGACTCGGGTTTGCGCCGTGTGCTACCTTTCCTTCTTTCAGGCCATCCGCGCTCCTGCCAGGGACACGTGTGGGATATTGGGCCGGCAGCAGTATAGCGCATACTGCAAATGGTGTCAAAAAAACTATAGAACCCCGCCAGTGTGTCAGGATTGCTATGCCCCACCTTGCTCCGGCGGCTTTCGCAACCCCTGAATCAGGCGGCGCCACGTGCTTGCTGCGGTCGTTGCGCGCACCTCGTCGACTTCGTGCTCTGAGTAACGCGCATCGACGAAAGCCTCGGTAAGATCCGTCACATCGGTTTGAGCCTCAGGCCACGTCTCGGCCAGGTCCCTCGCATACTCCAGGGGCGTTCGGTGACTCGGCCGGGGTTTTCCGCGTTGTGCCGCTTCCTGCACAGCGCTCAGGTAATATTGGCGTACCTTGTCCCTTGGCGTCGCCGGCGCGCGTATGCTCCCGCGGATGCCCGAAGCCGGTGATGCCCTCCGCCGCACGCGCCTGAGCCTGCCGATCGTCTTGTTCACCTGCCGTGTGACCGCCAGATGGAAGCGCTGGCGCCGCGCACGCCACCACAATCGCACATGCAGGAACTGCCTACCCAACCGGGACCGGTGCAATTCAGTGGACTGCAGGAAACTTATCAGGAGGAATCCCGCCACCAGCACCACCACGAGCCACAGGATCGCTCCACCCAGCCAAGGCGGCAGCCGGCTGGCCACTTCTTCCTGGGAAGGGATGAGAGGCATGGGGACCGGCTCGGCTGGCGGTAGCTCTCCGGCTGATCCACCAAAGAGCTCGCGCAGCATCTGCGCGAGCAGTCCGAAGAGCGCACCGAATATCAGGGCGATGACCATGACGACTCGTATGGCCAGCGCGATCAGCCACTCGATCGCAGGCGCCAGCCAACCGGTGCGCCCCAACGGCAGCAGGAGTGCGATGAGTGCGATCAGGCCGACGAAGAGAAGGCTGGTCCGGTGCCACTGGTTCATTATCGCCGGGTTGATCTCCACATCCTGGCTGAACCACCTGGCGCGTAAAACCGCCAGCCGGCCGTGACTCATGAGCAACAGCCCGGCCAGAAAGTAGCACACCACGCTGGCCAGCGCTTCCGGGCGCAGCCCCAATCCGCGTAAGCTGGCGCGGAGCAGGCCGGCCGGCGTCGTGGTGATCGCAATGCGGGTCAGGGCTGCGCAAACCACGAGCAGCAGTCCGAAACCGATCCAGCGCAGCGCGAAGCGCTGCAGAATCTCGCTCCGCGACACCGGCATCGCCACGCGCCATTGGCTCTTGCTGTCATCCCAGTGCCGGCTTCGCTGCGCTGCCACTTCGTCGGGTCGAATCGCCAGGTCCAGGAAGTCCGCCGTAGCGCTGACTGCGAAGCCCCAAACCAGCACCAGCGTGAAGGTTGCAAACAGAAACTCCCCCGTGAAGAACAGCCCAGGGTGCACCAGCCAGGCGCGGAGCGCGCCGGGGGCCGGCCACCCTTCGTAAAGGACCCACACAAGGAGGCGCACAGCCATCAGTAGCAGCACCACCTCGCCGAGCCGAAACGTCATCCCCCGTCGATCTCGCCACGCCGGCCGCCCCAGGAGGCTGGTCGTGACGACGCCAAGGGCCCCGGCGATCGCGGCAGCTGGGATCAGGTAAACCGGCCACGCAAACCCCAGGCCGGTTCGGATCAGCGCTGGACCTGCAGCCAGGCTGGCTGCCAGGAGAGCAATCAACACAAGGCGGAACAGGCTGACCTGCCAGGCTTCATCCAGGTAGTCGGCAAATGATTGGCTTGTGCTCCTATCCGGCATGATGTGCATAAGGAGCTCCGGCATAAGTGACGGTGTCCCGGATCTGCCAGCGCCGCAAAGCAGCTTCGTCCGCCACCTCGAAGGCGCTGACGCCCAGCCGCCGGCAGCGCTCTTTGATGACCGCAAAGTGCGCGTGAGGCTCGATCGCAACCAGTACCGGGTTCAAACCTGCCCGATACAAGCGGCCGAGCGCCGCACACGTCGCTTCGTCGCCCGTTGCCGTCACAGCAATCACCGTCGTTCCCCAGGACAGATTCACCGCGGCTTGCGGCAGCCATTCGGGCAGGGAGCGGGTTTCGCCCGCCTGGACGCGCGCCAGCCACTCCAACAGCTTCATCAGGTGATTTCGGCCGGATCGCGGCGGGATGCTCCAGCACGTCGCGTCCGTGAGTTCATCATGGCCATTGCTGCCCAACCCGACCTCCTGGCGCTCTTCGACCAGGTAGTTTGCCAGCGATGCGGCAACGACGATGGCCCATTCTGTTCCGCTATAGCGGTAGGCCCGGGAGTATGCTGGCGTGTGAAGGTCGACAAAGATGCTGGTCGAGAGGGAGACGGCCGGGTCAGTCTTCTTGACCTGCAACTGGCCCGAGCGGGCACTGGTCTTCCAATCGATGCTTCGAATTGGATCACCTGGCTGGTAAATGCGCACACCGTTGACGCGGGTCGGGTCCGCGAAGATGGGTTGGCGGCTGGCAATGGTTCCATACGGCGAGCGCGAGCTCAGTGGTGCGTGCACCAGGGGAATGACGCGTGGATATACGACGAGAGGGCGATGCTCGTCTGCAGACCCGCGGGCCTCCGCGAACCCAAACAGATCCCCCGAGCTCAAGCGACCCGGGCCAACAGGATAGAAGCCGCGCTGTCGCCCCGCGATCTCGTAATGCAGTGTCGCCTGCTCTTTGGGTCCGAGTGCGATCGCCTGCAACAACCTCGTGCTGCCAGAGAGCTGCGTGGGGGGTGTTTCGTCGTAGTGCAGCCAGGGGATCGGGAGAACACTGCGATTTCGAATGCAGATATCGACAGTACTTGTCTCGCCCGTGAAGATGTGATCGACAAAGCGGCGTTCGACCGTGAGCTGCTTCAGGCTGCGCCCGGCCCACCACTTAGCCAATGCATAGCTTCCGGACAGAACATAGACCAGGTAGAAGATGATGTCCATCCGGAGCAGGATGGCAACGATGAGGAAGAAGAGCAGAACAATGGGAAGTTCAGCCATCGTCAATCCTCTTCGGGGGACAGCATCTCCGTTGTGCGGCTTACGCCAGCAATCACGACTATGTACTCACCCCTCGGCCTTGCCTGCTGGACCGAAGCAAGCAGTTCCGTGAGGGTGCCCCGCACCATTGACTCGTGCAGCTTGGTCAGTTCATGTGCGAGCGCCGCAGGCCGGTCTCCGTAGACATCGAGCGCGTCCTTTAGAAAGGCCTCGACTCGATACGGGCTTTCGTAGAAGACCAGCGTGTGCGGCGAGTGGGCATCAACCTCAAGAAATCGCCTGCGTGGTCCCCCCTTGTGGGGCGCGAATCCGCGATAGGTGAAGCTGTGGACGGGCAGGCCGGAGAGCACTACTGCCATGATCGCCGCGGCCGGCCCTGGCGCCATGCTGACCGCTTCGCCTGCCGCTATCGCGCGGCGAACGATGCTGTAGCCCGGATCCGAGATACCTGGCGTGCCGGCTTCGCTGACCACTGCCACTGACTTTCCGTCCGCAAGCAGGCTCATGATGCGTTCGCCCGCGCGATCTTCGTTGTGCTCGTGGAAGGCGAACTGCGGTTTGGATATGCCGAAATGCTTGAGGAGAATGCCGGTCTTGCGAGTATCTTCGCTCGCGATGATATCGACGGTGCGCAGGATGTCGAGGGCCCGCAAGGTGATGTCGCCGAGGTTGCCGATGGGGGTTGCCACCAGGTAGAGCATGTCAGGCCTTCCCAAGATCGAGCGGCGTGCGGTCGAGCAGCTCGGCAATGATGATGCCCGCGGTGCGGCCGCGCAGTGCGCTTTCCGGATGAACCAGGCACCGGTGGGCCAGGGTCAGCGGCGCCAGTCGCTTTACGTCGTCGGGCAGTACGTAGTCACGGCCATGCAATGCCGCCCAAGCCTGGCAGGTCTTGTACAGCGCCAGCGAACCGCGCGGGCTTGCGCCCAACAGCAGGTCGGGTTGGCTGCGCGTCGCCTGGACGAGCCGGATGATGTAGCCGCGCACGGTCTCGTCAACGTGGACTTCCCAGGCGAGCCGCGTCAGTTCAGGCAGGCGCAGACCATCGAACACAGGATCGACACTCTCGATAGGATGCTGTCGTTGCAAATTGAGCAGCATCTGGCCCTCCGCCGCGGCATCGAGGTAGCCGAGTCGCATCTTGATCAGAAACCGGTCCAGTTGCGCCTCGGGCAGCGGAAAGGTTCCCTCATATTCGATCGGATTCTGTGTGGCTAGCACGATGAATGGCCGCGCCAGGGGGCGTGTCACGCCGTCGACCGTGACCTGCCGTTCCCCCATGCACTCGAGCAAGGCAGATTGGGTTCGTGGCGTCGCGCGGTTGATCTCATCTGCCAACAGCAGGTTGGCGAACGCCGGGCCTGGGATGAAGTCGAATTTGCCGGCCTGTTGGTTGTAGACCGATACACCTGTCACGTCATTCGGCAGCAGGTCAGGCGTGCATTGCAGGCGCCGGAAGGTGACGCCGAGGGAGCCTGCAACGGCTCGCGCCAGCATGGTCTTGCCGACGCCGGGCACATCCTCGATCAGCACATGCCCTTCGCACAGCAGAGCCGCGAGGATCAGCTCGATTGCTTCACGCTGTCCGAGAATGACTTTCTCGACATTGGTAATCACGCGATCGGCGAAAATCTGTATTTCGTTCACGGCGACAACTCCTGACTGCAACTGAGAGTCTATCACATCAAATAACCACTTGACAAAAGAACAGCCGTTCAGTATAATGCCGGTAAGAACATAGTTTCGTTCCCTAGTTTTAAGGAGTACATAATGAACCTATCCGACCGGCAAGTGCGCATGCTCCAGTTCATTCGTTCGTATCTGGAGGAGCACAGCTACCCGCCAACCATCCGGGAAATCGGCAAAGCAGTCGGCATCCCTTCGACATCGGTCGTGAAGTACAACCTCGAACGCCTGCAGGAAAAGGGCTACATCGAGCGCAGCGAGGAAGTCTCCCGGGGTCTCAGACTCATAGGCGGGCCCAGGCTGGTGTCCACACCGCGCGGTGAAGCGCGCGGAATTGTGGAAGTGCCGAAGCTGGGCAAGATTTCAGCCGGTGAGCCGATTCTGGCAGTCGGGCAGCAGGACGATCCGTACGCTGGCGAGATGTTGACCCTGACCTCCGACCTGGTGGGTGATCCAGCCAATGTGTACACCCTGCAGGTCAAGGGCGATTCGATGATCGATGCTCTGGTCAACGATGGCGACTGGGTGGTGATTCGCCACCAGAGGACTGCACATCCGCATGAGATGATCGTGGCATGGTTGCGCGATCGCGAAGAGACGACGCTCAAGTACTACTTCCCAGAGGGCGAGCGCGTCCGCCTGCAGCCAGCCAACCCTGCCTATCACCCGATCTTCGTCAAGACGGACCAGTTGGAGATTCAGGGCAAGGTGATCGCGATCGTCCGGCAGATCGCACAGTAGTCCGGCTCTATGGCGAGCGAAGCCCGCGCGGGCGCCACACTGTCAAGATCATTTTACGCACGGGACAGCGTGACGGTCGCGCGGGCCATGCTGGGCCAGGGCTTGGTGCGTGTGCTAAACGGCGTTCGGCTCGCCGGCTGGATTGCCGAAACCGAAGCATATGCGGGCCCTGACGATCCTGCCTCTCACGCGTACCGGCGCACCCCGCGCAGCAGCATCATGTATGGCCAGCCCGGCTATGCTTATGTCTACTTTATCTACGGAACCCACCACTGTCTCAACGCGGTGACCGGCGCAGATGGTACCCCGGGCGCGGTCCTGATCCGCGCGGTGATCCCCCGGGAGGGGCTGGGGCTGATGTGCCAGAATCGCGGCCTGTCTTCGCCGCTCGCCCGCGCGGGTCGCGGCATCGCTGATGGCCCCGGCAAGCTGTGCCAGGCCTTGGGAATTACCATCTCGGAGAACGGCCTCGATCTGACCGAGGCCGCCCAGCTCTTCATCGAGGCCGGTGTGGCTGTGCCAGCGGACGAGATACAAGCTACGCCGCGCATCGGTGTTCGCGGCGACGAGGAGACCCGCGCGCGCGCCTGGCGTTTCGTTTGGTTACCGGCGTCGCGGCAGCAACCTGCGTAATAGCGTCAGCTCGGGCGTCCGGAGCACAAACGCAACCCCCACAAACACCAGCGCACCCAACAAGAGGCCTCCGATCCCGACGAGGTACTTTGAGCCGTCCGACCATTGGCCGGAGGCCCAGGCCAGCATGGCTGCCATCACCGCAGACGCAGCCGCGGTTTTGCCGGTGGTAGCCCAAAGGCCTTTCCAGTCCAGGCCGGAGATCCTGCGCGCCAGGAGGGCAAACAGCAGGAGCATCTCCAGGGTCGTCGCAATCGTGTTGGCGAGCGACAGCCCACCGTGCGCCAGTGGACCGCGCAGGATCACGCTGAGCAATACGTTGAGCGCCATCGCGGCGATGCCGATGACTACCGGTGTACGCGTGTCGTGAAGGGCATAGAAAGCGCGGGCCTGGATCTCCACGGCCGAGTGCCCGATCAAACCGAGGCTGTAGAACGCGAGCGCGAACGTGGTCAAGGCGGTTGACTGAGGCGTAAACTCGCCGCGTTCGAGCAGCATCCGCACAAGCGGTGTGCGCCAGACGAGGAGGCCGGCGGCAGCCGGGATTGCCAGAAAGAGCACCCCACGCAAGGTTGTCGTAACCGTCCGTCGCAGTTCCTGCCGCCGGCCCTGAGCTTCGAGAGCTGCAAAGGTGGGAAATGCGGCTGTGGCAACTCCTTGCGCCACGATCCCCTGAGGCAGCAGCATCAGCAGCCATGCGTAGTTCAGTGCGGCCAGGCTTCCGGCGGGAAGGGCAGACGCGAGCAGCGTATTGACCCAGAAGTTGACCTGTACGGCTGCCAGGCCGAGCACGCGCGGCCCCATCAGCCGCGCTACTTCGCGCACCTTCGGGTCCCCAAGCCCAAATGTAGGCGTGTAACGCGCGCCATACCACCACAGCCCGAACAACTGCACATCCAGGTGCAGCGCCGCACCGACGATGACGCCCAGCACCAGCCCGAACACCCCGTGGATCGGCGCCAGAAACCATGCCCCACCGATGATCGATAGGTTGTATAATATCGGCGCCAGCGCGGGCAGAAGGAAGTGCTGGAAGCTGTTCAGGACGCCCATGACGATGCCGCTGACGCCGAAGACGACCGTACTGATGAGCATCCAGCGCACGAGTTCTGCCGTGAGCGCTTGCTGTGCGGCCGTGAAGCCGGGCGCGAGCACGGTGCGCACCAGCCACGGCGCGGCAAGTGCCAGGATTGCGGCCAGCGCAGTCAGCAGGACGAGTACGAGGTTGGTGATCGCACTGAAGAGCCGCCAGCCGCCCTTGAGGTCTTTGCGGGCGACGCATCCGGTAAATACGGGGATGAATGCCGAGCCGAGCGCCCCGCCAGCGACGAGTTGGAACAGCAAGTCGGGCACGCGGAACGCGGCTTGATATGCATCCAGTTCCGCGCTGGTGCCGAACCGCGCGCCGATGATCATCTCGCGCGCCAGGCCGGCAACGCGGCTGAGCAGGAACAGGCCCATCACGAGCACTGCAGCGCGGGCGATCTGCCGTGTGGAAGTGGTGGAAGTGGTCGAAGCGGCAGGGCGGGCAGTCATAGCGGCGATTATAGCATTTAGTGGATGAACCTGCATACGGGAGATGAACGCAGATGAGACGCGAAGACCAGGGGGTAGAGGTGAGCCGCCATCGTTATCAGGTGGTCCCGCGCACGCTCTGTTTCGTGCGCCATGGTGATGAGGTGCTCCTGTTGAAGGGTGCGCTGAGCAAGCTGCTTTGGGCAGGCCGCTATAATGGATTGGGTGGCCATGTTGAGGCGGGCGAGGACCTGCTCAGCGCCATCCTTCGGGAGGTGTGCGAAGAGGCCGGACTCGAGGTCCACAGCGTGCATCTTGCGGCCGTGGTCCACGCAGATGCCGGCGACCCTAAGCTCGGGATCCTCTTTTTCATCTTCACGGCCTGGGCCGGCACCAGGGACGTCATCGAATCGCCGGAAGG
>CAYLZG010000074.1:10536-19026 GCA_964387985.1 uncultured Anaerolineales bacterium
CTGATGTCGCGAACGCAGCCCTGTCTGGGCTCCCGCCCTGGCCCATTTTGGAAATGAGGCGTTATGTCAACAAATTCTCGGGCTACTTTGGAGGAGCCGCCGTCCCTGAAGGCGGGCATTCGCAGGCTGCCGCGCAACGTATGGGCAGTGAGCCTGACGAGTTTCTTGATGGACATCTCCAGCGAGATGGTCATCAACATCTTGCCGCTCTTTCTGTCTAACGTCCTGGGCGTCAAAACGAACATCATCGGCGTCATCGAGGGCGTTGCCGAGGCCGTCGCGAGCCTGTTGAAGCTCTTTTCCGGATGGCTGTCGGACCGGCTGGGAGGTCGCAAGTGGCTGGCGGTCGCCGGGTATGGCTTTTCTGCCCTCACCAAGCCATTTTTCTATTTTGCTAATAGCTGGTCCGCAGTGGCCGGTGCACGCTGGGCAGATCGCGTGGGGAAGGGCATCCGCACAGCGCCTCGCGACGCACTGGTGGCCGATTCGATCGACGAGCGTAATCGCGGCCTGGCCTTCGGGTTTCACCGCGCAGCCGATACGGCAGGGGCCATGCTCGGCCTGCTCATCGCACTGGGCATCGTCTGGGCCGCACAGCGCGGCGCCGTGGCGTTGGGTGAAGACGTCTTTCGCACCATTGTCCTGGTCAGCATTGTGCCTGCCGTGCTGGCGGTGGTGTCACTCGCCGTCTTGGCTCGTGATGCACCGATGACGGGGCAGCGTGCCGCACCGAGATTCGCCTTCCGCGGCCTCGGTAAACCGTTTATGGTCTTCATGCTGATCGTTGGCCTGTTCGATCTCGGCAACTCCTCCGATGCCTTCCTGGTTTTGCGCGCGCAAGAGCGCGGCCTCAGCGTGGCCGGCATCCTCGCGATGCTCGTCACCTTCAACCTGATCTATACGCTGATCTCCACGCCGGCGGGTGCCCTGTCCGATCGCATCGGCCGCCGCAAGATCATCATCGGCGGCTGGATCGCTTACGCAGTCATCTACCTGGGCTTCGGCTTCGCGCAGACCGTGTGGCAGATATGGGTGCTCTACGCCATCTATGGGTTGTATTACGGCATGGCCTACGGCACGGCGAAGGCGCTGGTGGCTGATCTGGTGCCCGCAGCACTGCGCGGCACCGCCTACGGCACCTACAACGCCATCCTGGGGATCCTCGATTTTCCGGCCTCGGCCATTGCGGGCATCTTGTGGCAGGGTATCGGCGGCTGGCAGGGATTCGGTCCCTCCGCACCCTTCATCTTTGGCGGCGTGCTTGCTCTTATGGCTGCTCTGCTGCTCGCGGTCACGGGCATCGGCCGTGCGCCTCGCCCTGAATCTGCCTGATCCTGGGACCTATCGTAAGGTGGCAATGTCGCCAAACCTCCGAGGTCGTGCCAACCTGCGGTTGGCCTGAAACCTCGGAGGTCTTCCGCTACCGGTTTCAAACTGCGAGCGGTTTCGACCTGACAGGTCTCTGTTACGCTCTCTCGATCAGACCCTCCAGCGCTTCGTTCACCGCATGGGGGTTTTCCATCGGGCTTAGGTGACCAGCGCGGGGGATCACGATCAGTCGCGCGCCGGGGATCTGTGCGGCCATTGCGGCAGCATCGGCCGGCGGTGTGATCGCGTCGGCCTCGCCAACAATGACCGCGGTCGGAATTGTGATTGTGGCCAGCGTGGGCGTGCTGTCAGCCCTGTCTCTCAGCGCGCGTAGCGCGCCGGTCAGGCCGGCGATGGGTTGGCTGAGGATCATTTCCCGGAGTGGGGCCGTAATCTTCTCATCGGCCAGGTTTTTCGGCGCCAGCAACCTGGGCATCATTTCATCGACCAGCACGCGCGGGCCGGCCTCCCGCACACGTCCTGCGGTCACATCCCGACTTGCTTTTCCGGCCTGTGTATCCGGTTCTGCGCGTGTGTCAACCAGTGCGATGCCCGCCATCCGTTCCGGGTGTCGCCGCCAGAACGCAAGCGTCACATATCCGCCCATGCTGAGCCCTGCGACAATTGCCTTCTGCACGCCCAGGTGATCGAGCAGCGCGGCCAGGTCATCTGCATGTTGCTCCATCGAGTAAGGCTCCTCAGGAGCATCAGACAGTCCGTGCCCCCGCAGGTCCGGCGCGATGACGCGAGCGCGTCCGGCCAATCCGCTGAGCTGCTCGCACCACATCCGGCTGTCCAGCGGGAATCCGTGTACCAGTAGCAGCGTCTGCCCACCGGCTGCGCCGCGCTCCCGAACCCCCATCCGAACGCCGTTCACGGTAACATCCATCTTGTCCCTCCGCCCATTACGACCTCCGAAGTCTCAGGCCAACCGCAGGCTGGCACGACCTCGGAGGTCTATCGCCCACCTGTATAGTGTATCACAAGACCGTGGTATACTTGGCGGACTTCTCAAGTGGAGCGAGCAGTGACCGGGGTCATATTCGGACAGCAGGTGGCATTCCGGCGTCGATTGGCCGTCGCGGTGTGCTATGCCGCCATGTTCATGTTGGGCTTCACCATCTCCCTGCTTGGCCCCAGCCTGCCCGGAATCGCCGGGCGCACGGGCGTCACGCTTCCCCAGGCAGGGTTCCTTTTCGCACTCTTCTCTGGCGGCTCGATTCTGGCAACGCTTCTCGTTGCCCGGCTGAACGATCATCCGATCCGGCGGTGGACCTTCCTCGCAGGCGCCTTGTTGATGGCCGCCGGCTTGTGGTCCATGGCCAACAGCGGGACTTTTGCTCTTGCGGGCGCGGCAATTGCGGTGACGGGCCTGGCGATGAGCACCGAGGGCACCGTCCCAAACGCCGTGTTTATGGACCTCTACCGTGAACGCGCTGGGGGCGCACTCAACCAACTGCACGTGTCGGCCGGAATAGGCTCATTCGTCGGTCCCCTGGTGTTGGCGGTGGTTTATCGCTCGGGCGGAGACTACACAGTGGCCTATCGCCTCGCCGCAGCATTGATGATGATCGTCGCAGTTTCATGGGCTGCGAGCCTGCCCCCTTCGCCTGTCCGCGCCCCAGGCGCGACGCCCCGACTGGAGCG
The DNA here is from genome assembly GCA_964387985.1 of uncultured Anaerolineales bacterium. Taxonomy (GTDB): domain Bacteria; phylum Chloroflexota; class Anaerolineae; order CG2-30-64-16; family CG2-30-64-16; genus JALOOB01. The sequence continues at coordinate 13,552 of CAYLZG010000074.1, forward strand.
CGCACTACTTCTGCCTCTGCTGCTGGTGTTTACGTTGGCCCTCTTCTACACAGGCACCGAACAGGTGCTGGCCGGCTGGCTCTTCACCTATGGCAGTGATGCGTTGGGACTCATCGCTACCGTGGCAAGCCTAGCAACCTCCTTACTCTGGGGAGCCGTGCTCGTGGGCCGGCTTCTGGCAGTTGTGGCGCTGCGACGCGCGAGCAACGCCCGGCTGGTGCAGCTAGGACTGGCTATCGCGTTTGTGGGTGTCCTCCTCATCCTGGGCGGTCGCGGATGGCCTCCCCTGTTTTGGGTTGGGGTGGGGTTGGTGGGCCTGGGCTTCGGCCCGATCTTTCCCACATCTCTTGCTCTCGCCAGCGAGCTGGCGCCCGACCGCTCTGGCGCAGCCGGTTCGATCGTGGTCGCGTCTGGATCGATCGGCGCGATGACCCTGCCCCTTGCGGCTGGCTCCTTGATCCCCTCGCTCGGCGTTGCAGGCAGTATCGCTCTGGCCCTTGTGCCCATCGCCCTGATGTCAGTCCTCTCCCTGGTCCTCTCACGCCGCGTTTGAAAGAACGCGCTGCTTCTGAAAGAACGTTAATTTTCTGCTGCGTGGATTTCATCCTCAGTTCATGTGGGTGTGTTATTGTCTGCGTAATGATTCAGTGATATTGATGATGTCAAGTTTGGAACCAGGGCAGGTAGATCGTCGTCTGAAGAACACGACACGATACGATTAAGGAGTCGACCCATGGATATCCCACTGTTGATCGCGATTTTGGCTTTGCTCACCTGGACTCTCCTGCCCCAGTTGGATCGTTACGCAGACGCCGACATCCCGGGCGAGGGCAAGCCTTCGCATCTCCAGCGCCTGGCTCGCTGGATCAATAACTGAGTTGCCCCTAAGCGCTTGACCATTGCTGTCTTAAATGACACAGCAGGAGCGTTGTGACCTCACAACGCTCTTTTTCTTGCCTCAAATTGCAATCCGCATCCAAAGCTTTCCTGAAATGTACGTCGCAATCTGTGCCGCGTCATGGCGACGGTCATGCAGCCGGAGTATTCTTCTTATGGATTTGTAATCTCAGCGCGGAGATCGAACCATCATGCGTGAATTCATCGACGGCGCCACGGCCATTGCCCGCGGCGCAATGGATGCCGGCTGCACTTTCTTTGCCGGTTATCCGATTTCACCCGCGACCCCCATCCTGCTCCATATGATCCGTGAGCTGCCGAAAGCTGGCGGCATCGCGATCCAGGGGGAAGACGAGATCGCATCCATCAGCATGTGCGTTGCTGCTGCGATGACCGGTGCTCGTGCATTCACTGCCACCTCAGGTCCCGGCATCTCGCTTTACAGCGAGAACATCGGCCTGGCGATCATGGGCGAGGTGCCCCTGGTGATCGCCGATGTCCAACGCATGGGCCCGGCGACGGGCGGGGCCACCACGCCTGCACAGGGCGATGTGCAGTTCGTGCGTTGGGGGATGTCGGGTGGCTACCCGATCATCGCACTCGCTCCCGGCACTGTCCCGGAATGCTACAGCTTGACTCGCCGCGCATTTGACCTTGCGGAGCGCTTTCGCTGCCCGGTCTTCTTGCTGACCGATAAGGAGTTGTTTCAGGCGCTGACCACGGTGGATGTGGACGCCTACGAGCATCCTCCTGTGCGGGAGCGCGTCATTGCGACGCAGGCATCCGCCGGTACGTCAGGGTTGCGTCCCGAAGAGACGTTCGTCCCTTACCGCACCAGATCGGCTGCTGCCGTCCCCGATTACGCCCCTATCGGTGGTCCGCACATCGTCCGCTTCACCGGATCGACACACGACGAGCACGGCTTTCTGACCAAAGACCCAGCCAGGGTGGGGCAGCTGAACGAGCATCTGCGGAAGAAGATCGAAGATCACGAGGATGAGCTGGAATTCACCGTGCCCGACCTTCAGCCCGAGGCGAGCACACTGCTGATCTCTTACGGCGTCACCGCACGGGCGATGGCAGAGGCGGTGCAGGCCGCGCGGTTGGCCGGGCATGCAGTTTCGGCGCTCGTAGTGCAGAGCCTGTGGCCGGTGCCGCAAAACGCCTTGCTCAGCGCAGTCTGGCCGGAAGAAGGTGACTCGGAGATTCGCCGGATCATCGTCGCAGAGCTGAACCACGGCGAGTTCCGCAGGGAGGTAGAGCGTGTGGTGTATGGCTATGCCGCGCGCAGGGGGCGTCTTGCGCCCGAGATCGTCGGCGTCCATCGTGTGGACGGCGAGTTAATCACTCCAGGCCAGCTCCTGGCGGAGATCATGTGAGGCCGGCCATGTTGCACACCTATCGTAACGAGCGCGTCTATCCCTTCTGCCCCGGCTGCGGGCACTCGCTGATCCTGAACCACCTGAACACCGCCCTGGTCAAATTGGGTTTGGACCCCCACCGCGTCGCCCTCGTCACCGACATCGGCTGCCAGGGCCTCGGTGACCAGTACTTCGTCGTCAATGCCTTTCACGGTTTGCACGGACGCAGCCTGGCATATGCTACGGGCATCAAGCTGGCAGATCCTGATCTGAAGGTCTTCGTTCTTATCGGCGATGGCGGGACGGGCATCGGCGGTGCGCACCTGCTCAACGCCGCGAGACGCAATATCGGCATGACTGTGCTCGTGATGAATAACTTCAATTTCGGCATGACCGGAGGCGAGCACAGCGTGACCACTCCGCCCGGAGGTGTCACTGCGACGACGCGCAAGGGCAACCTGGAGCGGCCGCTGGATATCTGCAGCACGGTCGCGGTGAACGGCGCAGGTTTCGTCTGGCGCGGCACGTCGTTCGACCGCGAACTGCCCGACACCATAGTGGAGGCCTCGAACAGCGAGTGTTTTGCGCTTCTCGATATTTGGGAGTTGTGCACCGCGTACTATGTTCCCAACAACGACTTCTCGCGCAAGGCGCTGCAGGATATGCGCGAATCGTTGGGCATGCCGGCCGGCCTCCTGCACCGGGAGGAGCGTCCCGAGTATGCGAGCGCGGTCCGTGCCGCCAACGAGCCGTTGGCTGGCAAACCGGTTCTCCCTGCCAATCCCCTGCCGGTGCTGTTCTCCTCGCCGCTGGACCGTGAGTTCCGGCTCGTCATCGCGGGCTCGGCCGGCGGCAAGGTGCGCTCGACTGCGCGCATGTTGGGTGAGGCTGCCATCCTCTCCGGGCTGTGGGCGGCCCAGCAGGACGACTACCCTGTCACCGTACAGACCGGCCACAGCATCAGCGAATTGATCTTCAGCCCGGCCGAGATCCTCTTCACCGGCGTGACTCGCCCGGATGCGCTAGTGTTGGCCACTGAGGACGGCCGTAAGGCGTCCGGTCGCTACCTCAAAGCATTGACCGCGGAGAGTTGGTTGTTTACGACCCCGGAGTTCGCCAACCTGGAGACGCCTGCACGCAAAGTGGTATTCGATTTTGAGGCCATGGGCATGAAGGGGAGCAAGAAAAACCTGGCGCTGCTGATGGCTGCGTCGGCGCTGCAGCACCTTGGCCTCTTCCCGTTAGCTGCGTGCGAAGAAGCCGCGCGCCGCGGTCAGCGCCCCGACGTTGCGGAGGAGACGATTGCCGCACTGCGTGCGGCAGGCAGGTAGGTGCGGGGACGGGAGCCCGGCGCTTCGAAACAGCCGGGCTCCTCAGGCGCTACTTCTTCCCGATGACATACGCTGTGACCGTACGCCACGTCACGCTCTGCCCCGTCAGCTGGGTGCGATACAGATTCTCGACCGCGGTCAATTCGTCCGGTGTCAGGGCGCGCGCGAGGCGCTGCTGGTAAGAAGGCCGCTCGCCCGCAGGCGCAACGCCGAACCAGCGGTCCAGCGCTGCGGGTTGGATGCGCGCCTCGGCCGCGCTCTCGGCCAAATTCACGTTCACGCCGGAGAACCCTGCAGCCTCCAAGCTCGCAGCCAGGCTCCGTTCGTCCCAGTTAACCCACGGATCATCGGCCGCCTCGTAGATCCCCTCTTCTGCCGCGACCAGCTTCTCTGCCAGCGCAGGGTCGAGCCGTGCCAGGTCAACCAGCACATAGAGTCTCTGGCTGCGTTTCCCCATGGTCTCCGCCAGGCTCAGAACGCCATCCGTTCGCAGCAGGCCTGCCGACGTGTGACCGGCCGCGACGAGATGTGCGGGCAGGGCGGCGTAGCGTTCCCGCGTCTCCGCGATCAGTTCCGGGATGACCGCGGTCATTCCGCGGCCAGGGATCAGTGCGTTGCGTCCGATGATTGCATCGAAGCGAAGATCGCCCTCGCCGCGCAGTTCCAGCAGCTCTGCGACATCAGTCAGACTGCCCTGGAGAATGACGGGGCGTTCCATGGATGACAGGCGCGCGGCCGATTCGCGGAGCGCTGCGGCCTCGCCGGCCGACGCCGCCACGGCCCACACGCCGCCTTCCGGCGTACGCCGCGCAGCTTCCCATGTCAACAGGCCGGTGCCTGCGTTGAGGTCCAGCACCAGGCTGTGGCGCTGCAACCGCGCGGCTTCGATGAGCCGGTCGCGGAGCAGGGCAAGGCGTTCTCCTGCGCCGCTGACCGCTCTGGCCAGCCAACGGTCGCGATCGCTCCCGGCCCGATTCCCGGTGAAGGTCAGCACCTCGGCCGCGCCGAATCCTGCCCCGCCTTCCAACATCGCGGCCAGCTGCGCTTCACGGCGCCGCTCGACCTCCGCCTTGATCGCCGCTTCGTAGCCCAACTCACCCGGCTGGTAGAACACGCGGCCCTGCAGCGCCTCCGGCAGGTATTGCTGCGCCACCCAGTGATCGCGATATGCATGGGGATAAAGATACCCCTCCCCGTGGCCGAACCCCTCAGCGTCGCGGTTCGCGTCGCGCAAGTGCGATGGCACCTCGGCCTCGCGCTCCTTTTCCACCGCGGCCAGCGCGTCGAAGAACGCGAAGCCGGAATTGCTCTTGGGCGCGGTTGCCAGGTAGAGCGCGGCCTCGGCCAAGTGGAACCGCCCCTCGGGCAGCCCAACGTAGTCGAACGCCTGTGCGCACGCCATGACCACGCGCACCGCATTTGGGTCTGCCAGCCCGACATCCTCGCCCGCAAAGATGATCATGCGCCGGAAGATGAAGCGCGGATCTTCGCCTGCGTAGACCATGCGCGCCATCCAGTACATCGCCGCATCCGGGTCGGATCCGCGCAGGCTCTTGATGAACGCGCTGATCGTGTCGTAGTGGACGTCGCCCTCTTTGTCGTAGAGCACCGCGCGGCGCTGGATGCTCTCCTCGGCCACTGCCAGGTCGATGCGGATCACCCCTTCCTCGTCGGGCGAGGTGGTTTCGACTGCCAGCTCCAGCGCGTTCAGCACCCCTCGTGCATCGCCGTTCGCCACGTCGACCAAGTGCGCCAGTGCGTCGTCGGCGATCTGCACGTTGAGCCTGCCATAGCCGCGCTCGGGATCCCCAAGCGCCTGTCGCGCGACCGCGTACAGGTCTGCTTCGACGAGGGGCTTGAGCTGGAAGATGCGGCTGCGGCTGACC
>CAYLZG010000074.1:19036-19426 GCA_964387985.1 uncultured Anaerolineales bacterium
CGCGCAGGCTCTTGATGAACGCGCTGATCGTGTCGTAGTGGACATCTCCCTCTTTGTCGTAGAGCACTGCCCGGCGCTGGATGCTCTCTTCGGCCACCGCCAGATCGATGCGGATCGCGCCATCGTCATCGGGCGGCGTGGTTTCGACTGCCAGCTCGAGTGCGTTCAGCACGCCGCGCGCATCGCCGTTCGCCACATCGACGAGGTGCGCCAGCGCATCGTCCGCGATCTTGACGTTGAGCCTGCCGTAGCCGCGCTCTGGATCCGCCAGCGCCTGCCGCGCGACCGCGTACAGGTCTGCTTCGACGAGCGGCTTAAGCTGGAAGATGCGGCTCCGGCTGACCAGGGCCTTGTTGACCTCGAAGTAGGGGTTCTCGGTCGTTGCGCCGA
>CAYLZG010000075.1:0-316 GCA_964387985.1 uncultured Anaerolineales bacterium
GGATCAGCCGGCCCCCTGCCAAGAAGTAGGTGTCCGGCGGGTCAGTGCCGGGCGTGAATCGTCCCAGGTCGACGGGCGGGTAGATGATCGTGCTTTCGCGGCCATAGAAGCGGCGAATCCGCTCCTGAATTTCGCGCGAGATGGCGATGAAATGATGCACGCGCTGGGCAGCAGCGTAGTCCCAGCGGCGCAGCGGGCCTAGCAATGGCCGCAGCGCCAGGTCGACGCCCTTGCCCAGGGCTTCGCGTGCCCGGTAGGCCTCGTATTGCCACAGAAAGCGCGTCGGCGTCAGGCAATAGCAGATATGTACGGCGCC
>CAYLZG010000075.1:452-19175 GCA_964387985.1 uncultured Anaerolineales bacterium
ATGAAGATGGTGCGGATATCCCATTCACTATAGGTGGCAGGCATCCGGTCGCCGGCATACATGCTGGTATAGACGGGCGCGCCCGGGAACATGCGCACCAGGAGTTCGAGAACGTTTTCTGCCCCGCCCACCTGGTTGAGCCAGTCGTGCACCAGCGCTGTTCGGCGGTTGCGCGGCGTCGAGATGTGCGTCATGTGGCCGGGTTCGTTGGCTCCTCGGATCCCGCCGGAGGCGTGCTGAAGCGCAAAGCCTGGTGGATACGGTCCGCGGCGATCTTGCTCCCTTTCCCGCAGTGGGGGCAGGGCTACATGTAAACAGAGCGCTTTGACCACAGAATTGCGTAAGGTCAAGTCGAGGTCGAGGTTTTCGAAGGTATCGGGGCTGTAGAGTTTTCCGCTTTGTTCAAGGGCGCGAATATCCTCAAGAACGACGCGCAGCTCCTCATCGGTCGCGGTGAAGCGGCGCCGGCACTTGTCACAGGCAATGGCCAACATGATAACCTCCAGTCCTCAGTGGGTCGTTTGATCGGCGAAACGCTCGCACAAGGTCACGAAGGCTTCGGTCTCGCCCAGGATGCGCCAGTCAAGGACGCTTGTCAGGCTCGTATCCAGCACCCCCGGCGTCGTACGAATCCAGCTCATCGTGTAGCCGGTGAGCGCTGCTGTCCGCTCGCCCAGCAGGAGAATCAGCAAATCCGCTTCGGGCGAGTGGAACAACTTGACGACCCAGACCACATCGACCTGCTCGTGCGGGGGCAGCTGGCAGAGGGCCTTGTAGCCCTCGTTGTCTCTGCCCGGCTGGAGCTTGACCTGCACCAAGGCGGCCGCGCGGCGATCCCAGCCGGAGTTGAGCATCGAGACATCCATCATTGCGTCGCTGCGCACGATGCCGTCGAAAGCGAGTTGTGCGGACGTGCCGCGCACGCCGGGCGCAGTGCGGATCGTGTTGATGAGAAACTCATCGAAGAGATCCAGATCGTGGACCAGGCAGACGACGTGCAGGTCGGCGCGCTCGCGAATCCAGTTGACCCAGAGCACGCTCAGGCAGGGGTTGTGATACGCCTGGAGATGTTCGAGCAGGTGCTCACGCGCCAGCTCATCCGCTCCTGCAGCAATGTCGATGTGTATGACCGCCAGAGTGGGTTTCATGCCGTTCGATCTCCCCTTCAATTCTGCACGACTCATATATCTTAGCACGACTTCACCTCGCACCCAAAGGATGATATAATGCAAGCGGCCTCAGTTCGAATCCTGAAGGAGTACAGCGGTGACCCGGGAAAACTTTGATCTGCAGCTTGCGCACATCAAAGAGAGGCTTGTGAACCTGGCGACGATGGTGAACAAGCTGCAGGAGCAGGCTGTGAAGGCGCTTGCCGATCGCGACGAAGAGCTTGCCAAAGAACTCGTTGCGAGTGATTTGATGATCAACCACGCACAGCGGGAGATCGAAGAGACCTGCCTGCTGTTGATCGCCAGCCAGCAGCCGGTTGCCCGCGATCTGCGTTTGGTGTTCTCCGTGGCGATGATCGCTTCGGAGCTCGAGCGGATGGCCGACCACGCGAAGGGCGTTGCGGTGCTGGCGCAGCGCCTGGCCGACCAGCCCCTGCTCAAGCCCCTGATCGATGTTCCCCGGATGGCGGATATCGGCCGCGAACTGCTCATGGGCCAGATCGAAGCCTTCATGAAGGGCGATGTGGAGGCCGCGCGCCGGCTGGCCGAGCGCGATACTGAGGTGGATGAACTGAACGACCAGGTATTCCGCGAGCTCCTGGTGCTGATGATGACCGACCCTCGCACAATTACCCGCGCGACATATCTGTTGTGGGTGGCGCACAACCTCGAGCGCTTCGCCGACCGGAGCACGAACATCGGCGAACGCGTTGTCTTCCTGCAAACCAACACGATTGTCGAACTCAATGAATAAGGCAGTATTGCAATGGACCTGACTCAACTCAGCCAAATGGTGGCCTGGCTGGACGAAGAACATCGCCGCGATCGCGAAGAGCTCGCGCGGCTCGACCAGCGCATGCAAGGCATGGCCATCGAGAAACAGGAACAATCGCGGCGCATCCAGGATCTGGAGAGCCGCCTGGCCAGCACGCACGCGCAATTAACCCGCTTCACTCAGCTCGAGCAAGCGATGCAGCAACTCAAGAGCGAAGTGGTCGTGCTGCTGGACAAGCAGGTCGAGGCGCGCCTGACCGCAGAGCGAGAAGCAGAACGCACGCGCGTGAGCGACCGCGATGCATTGGGCCGGGGAATTGCCGAGGTGCGCAAGGAGCTGAGCCGCCTCACGCGCGTCGAGGAAGATCTTGTCACACGCCAGGCCGAGGATCAGCGGCTCGGCGAGATGCTGCTGGCCCAGCGCGTGTCGCTGAACAATGTCACCAAGGATCTCGACGAGCGCACCCGGTCGCTGCCGTACATGGTCGAGCAGCGCGCCCAGGACAATAAGCGCATCGCCCAGATCCAGGCCGAGAACACGGAGCTGCTGAAGCGCACCGACGCGGTTGCCGCACGGAGTTCTGCGTTGGAAGAGCGCCTGCAGCGGCTGGAAAAGGACCTGCAGCGCATCCAGCCCATACCGGAGCAGCTTCAGCAGGACCAGAAGGCCTTCCTTGAAGCGCAGAAGCTGGCCGGCGTTGAGCGCGACCGGCAGATGGGCATCTGGGAACAGGAGTTCGCCGAGCAGAAGACCCTCATCGAGAAACAGACGGTGAGGTTGCGCGAGTTCGAGGCGCGTTACGAACAAGCCGCCCGGGCGCTCAAAGGCATCGAAGAATTCCAGGCTCTCGTCGTGCGTGATCAGAAGCAGGTGGCCGAGCTGCAGCGCCTGGCCGAAGAGCGACAGCGCAAAGAGTTGACCGACTGGCAGGGCGAGAACGAGCAGCGCTGGAAGAAGGAATCGTTGCGTTGGGATTACCTGATCCAGGAGCAACAGAAGGTAAACCAGAAGCTGAGCGAGCGTTTCCCCCCCGTGGAGCGCCAGCTTGCCTTGATTCAACGTGAGATCGAGGCTTTGTGGCGCCTGGAGGAAGCCCTCGGTACATCACAGATCCAGAGCTCGCAACGCACATTGGACGCGATCGGCGCGGCCGTCGGAGCCCGGCCTAAGCCTGAGGCCTAAATGCGAGTTATCGGCACCGCCGGCCACGTCGACCATGGCAAGTCTACCCTGGTCCTGGCCCTGACCGGTATCGATCCGGATCGTCTGCGCGAAGAAAAAGAGCGCGAGATGACGATCGATCTGGGCTTCGCGTGGCTTACGCTGCCACCACCGAGCGGAGCCGAGAGTGCAGCGCCTGGCTCGGAGACGGTCGGGGTCATCGATGTGCCGGGACACATCGATTTCATCAAGAATATGCTGGCCGGCGTGGGAGGCATCGACGCGGCGCTGTTCGTAGTGGCCGCGGATGAAGGCGTCATGCCGCAGACGCGCGAGCACCTGGCCATCCTTGACCTGCTGCAAGTGCCGGCGGGCGTGGTTGCACTCACCAAGACCGATGCGGTCACGGAAGACGGTTGGATCGAGCTGGTCGAGGCGGACCTGGCTGCGACGCTGCAGGGCACGTGCCTCGAATCAGCACCCATCGTGCCTGTCTCCGCTCGCACGGGCGCAGACCTCCCGAAGCTCAGGCAGGCGCTTGCGGATGTCCTGGCGACTGTGCCTCCGCGGCGGGACAAGGGCGCGCCGCGCCTTCCGGTCGACCGCATCTTCACGATCGCTGGTTTCGGCACGGTGGTGACGGGCACCTTGAGCGACGGCCAGTTCAGGGTGGGTGACGAGGTCGAAATCATGCCGGAGGGCCTCAAGGCCCGCATACGCGGCATGCAGACCCACAAGAAGAGCGTTGAGATCGGCCTCCCGGGCAGCAGGCTCGCGATCAACCTGACGGGTGTGCGGCCCGACGATCTGCGCCGCGGGATGGTCGTCGCACGACCTGGCGTGCTGCGGCCGGCAGACATGCTCGACGTCCGCTTGCGGCTGGTGCGCAGCGATGACTGGCATGCATCCCTTGGGCACAGCGATCAGATCGATTTCTTCAGTGGAGCGGCAGAGGTGCCCGCGCGCGTCCGGCTGCTCGACGCCGAGGAGATACGCGCCGGGCAAGCCGGATGGGCGCAACTGGTGCTCGAATCGCCGGTGGCTGTCGGCGCGGGCGACCGGTTCATTATTCGCCAGCCATCGCCCAGCCTGACCATGGGCGGGGGCGTTATTGTCAACCCTCATCCCGCGCGGCGCTGGCGGCGCTTTCAGGCCGACGTTCTTGCTCAACTCGAGACACTGGCGCGCGGCACGCCCCAAGACCTCATCTTTCATGCACTGGCTCGCTCCGAGCCGGCCCCGCTGAAGAACGCCTTGGAGGGCTCCGGGCTCGATGCACAGGCGGCGGAGCCAGTCTTAGCCGAAATGCTTGCCAACGGCGAACTGATTGCCCTGGGTCCCATCCAGCCTCCTTATGCAAAGAGCATGGCGCCGGTCATTTCGCAGGGTGGCTGGCACACCCTGGCCGCGCGCATGGCGGAAAGCCTGTCGGACTACCATGCGCAGTATCCGCTGCGACCCGGGATGGGCCGCGAAGAGCTCAAGGGTCGCGTCCAGGGCCGGGATAAGTGGCCTGCAAAGCTGTTCAATGAGCTGGCCGCCCGAGCAGCGGCAGAGGGATACCTGGTGGAGGCGGGGGAGTTCCTGGCCCGGCCCACGCACCGGATCGCGTTCTCGGCCGCGCAGCAGGCGAAGGTCAATGCACTGTTGGCCGCGTTCAGCCGCCAGCCGGTGACGCCGCCGTCGATGGCCGAGAGCCTGGCCATGACCGATGCGGAGATCCTGAGCGCGCTCATGCATCAGGGAACGCTGGTGCGGTTGAGCGAAGATGTCTTGCTGTCAGGGGAGACTTACGATGAGATGGTCAAATGGATCGTCGAAACCATCAAGGCCCAGGGCAGCATAACGGTCGCGCAAGTGCGCGACCGGTTCAACACCAGCCGCAAGTATGCACTGGCGCTGATGGAGCGGCTGGATGAGCTGAAGATCACCCGCCGCGTCGGCGACGAGCGTACGCTGCGCTAACTGCGCCACACCACTTTCCCGCCGAGGACGGTCAGATCAACCCGCGCGTCGAGGATGCGCATCGGATCGATCGAGAAGATGTCCTCGGAGAGGACGACCATGTCTGCGACCTTCCCCGCAGTGATGCTTCCCCGGTAGCTTTCTTCGCCCGCCACGTAGGCCGGCCAGTAAGTGTAGGCATCGATCGCTTCGGCAACCGTGATTCGCTCCTGGGGCTGCCAGCCGTCCGGGCCGGGGGTTCCATCTGCGCGGCGGCGGGTGACCGCAGCGTGGATCCCGATCAACGGATCGTGCGGCTCGATGGGACCGTCCGAGCCAAAGACCAGGTGCGCACCCGAATCGAGCAGCCGGCGGAATGTATAGGCACTGCGCGCCCGTTGGGGGCCCCAATGCCGGTCGACGATAATCATGTCCGATGTCGCATGGATGGGCTGGACCGACGCGACCACGTCGAGCTGCGCCAGGCGGGGCAGATCATCGTCGTGAATGCACTGGACATGTTCGATGCGATGGCGCAAGACCCTGCTGTCCTCGCGGCGGCGGACTTCGGCCAGCACATCCAGCACATCCCGGTTCGCCCGGTCCCCGATCGCATGGATGATCAGGGCAAGGCCCGCTCCGCTGGCAGCCAGGGCATGCTCCAATAACTCTTCGGGATCGGTGGCAGCCACGCCCCATTTGCCGGGTTCGTTCTCGTAGGGCTGCAGCATGTTGGCGGTCTGGCTGCCCAGCGCACCATCTGCGAACATCTTGACTGCACCGATGCGCAGCCAGGCATTGCCCAGGCCGCTGCGCAGCCCGAGGCCGAGCGCGTGGGGCAAGTTGCAGACGGGGATATGCTGGAGCACGCGCAGGCGCAGCTCCCCCTGCTGTTTGAGCTCCTGGTATGTACGAAACGATAAGGCGTCGCGCGTGTCGTTGGCATTGTGGATCGCGACGATTCCCGTGCGCCACATGGCGGGAATGGCCGCGCGTGCAGCCCTGGTTGTTTCCGCCAGCCCCGGTTTGGGGATGGCGCGGCTCAATAACTCCGTGGCGTTTTCGCGCAGAATGCCTGTCGGTTCACCAGCGCCGTCGCGCTCGATGATGCCGCCGGCCACGTCGGGCGTATTCCGGCCGATGCCGGCACGGCGCAGTGCGGTGGTGTTGGCCCAGACCCCATGGAGGTCTTTGCTGTCCAGCACCACAGGGACGTCGGGCGCCACTTCATCAAGCAAGATGCGGTGAGGGGCGATGCCATCGGCCCAGATGGACGGGTTCCAACCGCCGCCCAGAACCCACTCGGATGGATTTGCCTGGGATGACCGGTTGGCCTGGACGCGCCGGCGCACGGCCTCGGCGACTTCTCCGGCGGACGTTGCGTGGGTCACGTCTATCTCAGATTCGCGTAGCGCCAACTCGATGAAGTGGATGTGGCTCTCGGTGAACCCGGGCAGGAGCAGGCGGCCGCGCAGGTCGACCACCTCCGTCTGCGCACCGCACAGCTCGCGCAGATCCGCATCGCTGCCGGTGGCCAGGATCCGGCCATTACGCACAGCAACAGCTTCGGTCCAACGGCTGCCGGCCGGGTCGGCGGTGTAAACGCGCCCGCCAGTTAAGAACAAATCTGCCTGGAGTTGCATTCCCGATCCTCGCTGATGGCTCATTCCGCGCCGACGATGCGCTCGTAAATGGTCTGCAGTTCCTCGTCCGAATAGAAGGAGATGACGAGCCGGCCACCTTTGCGGCCGCGTGTCAGTGCGACCTTGGTGCCGAGCGCTCCGCGGAACGCCTCTTCCAGCCGTCGCGTGTTCACCCGGTCAGGGTCATCTTCATCGACGGTTTCCTGTTCGGGCCCGCTCTTGGCGTCTGCGAGGCGGCGGACCAGGTCCTCTGTCTGCCGCACGGTCAGCCCGCGGCTCACCACGACGCCGGCCGCCTGGAGGATGGCCTCGTCATCGGGCAGGCCGAGCAGCGCGCGCGCGTGACCCTCGGAGAGCACGCCATCCGCGAGCAGGACCTTGACGCGCTCCGGCAGGCGCAGAAGGCGGAGCGTGTTGGCGACCGCAACGCGACTCTTGCCCACGCGCTCGGCTACGTGCTGCTGGTTCAGGTTGAAATCGCTCATCAGCGCCTGATACGCTTCGGCTTCCTCCAGGGGGTTCAGGTCCGCGCGTTGGATGTTTTCGACGAGGGCGAGTTCCAGGAACTGCTGGGGTGTGGCCTCTTTGAGCAGAACAGGGACAACATCGAGCCCGGCCTGCTGTGCCGCACGCCAGCGCCGCTCGCCGGCGATGAGTTGGTAAGGGGCGCGCGCAGTGGGCAAGGCTCGCGTGATGATCAATGGTTGGAGCAAGCCGTGTTCTTTGATGGACGCGGCCAGTTCTGCGAGCGACTCCGGATCCATCTTGGTGCGGGGCTGCCGGGGATTCGGGATGATATCGGAGACCGGCACCTGGAGAAGGCCGGACGGTGCGTTGATTGCGGCATCATCCGCACTGCCTTGCGATGGGATCAGGGCGCCCAGGCCCTTGCCCAGCCCGCGGGATTGTGCACTCATGGCATATTCCTTCCTGCTGTGACCGCTTTGGCCCGGGATGCGTCGTGCGCCTCGCGGTCCAAGAGCTCCTGCGCCAGTGCGCGATAGGCGCGGGCGCCGGCGGATGCCGGCGCATATTGCAGGATCGTCCTACCGTAGCTGGGCGCCTCGCTCAGGCGCACGCTGCGCGGAATGACTGTGGAGAAGGTCTGCAGTGGAAAATGGTTGCGCACCTCGGCGACCACCTGGTCGGAGAGATTGGTGCGCGGATCATACATTGTCAGCACCATGCCGCTGATGAAAAGCGCCGGATTCAAGCTTTCGCGCACCATCTGCACGGTGTGCCAGAGCCTGCCCAGGCCTTCCAGGGCCAGGTATTCGCATTGGATCGGCACGAGGACCCCATCGACCGCGGCTGCCAGGGCATTGACCGTCAGCAAGCCGAGGCTGGGTGGACAGTCCATCAATACATGGGTGTATTGCCCCAGCACGGGCTCAAGCGCACGGCGCAGCAGGAACTCACGCGCAAAGAGCGAAACCATCTCGACCTCGGCGCCGGCTAGTGCGGGTGCGCTGGGCAGCAGTTGCAGATTCTCATGCGGAGTGGGCAGAAGGTTATCGGCGGCCGCGTGTTTGCGAATGAGCACATCGTACAGCGAAGAATGCAGGGCGGTCGATTCGATGCCCAGGCTGCTGGTCGCGTTAGCCTGGGGATCCGCGTCGACCAGGAGGACGCGGTGGCCGGCTTCTGCCAGGCAGGCGCCCAGGTTGACGGCAGTGGTGGTCTTGCCAACGCCGCCCTTCTGATTCGCAAAAGCATAGATGCGCGTCACGGCTGCTGATTCCCTGCTGCGACGGTTGCCGCAGCATCCGCCGCAAGCCAGTTCTCGACCTCGGCTCGCGTGGGGATGGCGTCCATTCCTGGCGCCTCGACGGAAATGGAGGCAACAACATTGGCGAACCGGGCGGCCACAAGGGGATCGCCGGTCTCGGCCAGGCGTAACAAGAACGAAGTGGCAAAGACATCGCCAGCACCGGTCGGATCGACCTCGTGGGCAGTGCGAGGCGGAATTCGCGTGATCTCCTGGCCTTGATAGACGGTGGCTCCGTGCCACCCGTCGGTCATGATCAGGAGTCGCGTTTGCGCCGCGAGTTCTGCGATGTAGGCTTCATCGCCGCCGACATCCTCACGGCTCAGGACGACCGCATCTGCGCGGCGCAGCAGGGGCCCGGCATCTTCCCAGCGCGCGGGGAAGACGTGTCCGGCTGCATCCCAGTTACGCATGTTGCCCTGGGGGGCGATGCCCAGAATCGAATTGGGAAACACATCTGCCCAGCTCGATGGGATCTCGCGGGCGATTGATCCCAGCAATACGACGGGCGTCTGAGCCCACTCAGGAGGCAAACCATCGGGCGTCACAGGATCCGCCACGGCTTTGATGACCTGCGTCCGGCCGCGCTCGGTATAGATGTTCGTGAAGGTCGTGGTGACCGGAGATGGCATGAGGCATACCGGAATGCCCGCCAGCGGGGTATCCGGCATGCCGGTCGTTCGCACCGTGCCGGTTGTTCCGGGATCCTCCGGTTCCAAACCGGCCAGGGAGGCCCGCGTCAGGATGCCTGGCCGCCAACCCAGTCGTTGGGCAGTGACGGCGGCGAATGAGGCGGTGCCGCCCAAGCGAAAACCCTGCGGAGTCGTATCCAGGGTGAGATTACCGATAGCAAGAAAGTCGATCGACAAAGATGGCTCCACTTTGTGGCGGTTTGAAAGATTCTAACACACCGGACGTGGGGGGTCAACGAAAACGCCGACCCCGGTAGAGGTCGGCGTTGGTTACCCTTGGGGCTGAGCGGCCAGGTGCGTGCCTCAGCTCTTCTTCGGAACGATCGTCACCTTGCGCCGGTCCCCTTCACCGACGCTCTGAGTGATGACGCTGGGATGTTCTCTCAAGGCGAGGTGGATGATGCGACGCTCGGCGGGCGGCATGGGTTCGAGGGCGACGGTGCGCCCCGACTGGGTGACCTGGTCGGCCATGCGCAGCGCCAGCTTGCGGAGTGACTCCGCCCGCTTTGCACGATAGCCGTTGACGTCGACTATAAAGCTGGCGCGCGATCGCACCTGCTGATTCACCATCAGGCGGGTGATAAACTCAAGTGCAGAAAGCGTCTCGTTTTGGCGGCCAATCAGGACGCCCAAATTGTCGCCTACGATGTTAAGGACCTGGGCGGGCTCGTCGTCATCGATCTCGGCCGCACTCTGCGGAACGATCTCGACATGTGCGTCCAGGTTCATATGCTCGAGCAAACCGCTCAGCAATTCACGGCCCTTTTCGACTGCAGTCGTGGCGCGCTCATCTGGCGTGCCTGCTGTTGGCGCTGGGGCTTTTGGCGCGGCAGATACCGCCGGCTGTGCCACCGGCTGTGCCGCCTGCTGCGCAACCTGCGGCGCGTTCTGCGACGCAGCCCTTGGCTCCTGGCGCTGTGCCGGTGCAGTACGCGACTCTTTTTGTGGCGCCGCCTTCGGTGCCGGTCGGGGCTCAGGGGACGCGCGGTGGATGGCGCTCAAGCGCACGATCGCATCTTCAGCACCGATGCCCAGCACCCCGCGACTCCCCTGACGGATAACCTCAACATCGACATCCTCGCGGGCCAGATTCAGCGCGGCCAGCCCGGCAGTCACTGCCGCTTCGACGGTCTTACCGCGGAACTCTCCGCTCTTTTCTCCTGTCATACGTCCACTTCCTCAAAGAGGTGCACCACACCAGAGTTAACGGCGGCGCTTGCGCCGCTTGACCGGCTTTTCGGGTGTTTCGCTGGTCGTGCGCACGGGCGCAGTGGCCTTCGCAGGCTCTGAAGAGGTGCTGCGAGCCGGCGTGCTCGTGCTGGCCGCGGTTGCCAGTGCGGGCTGCTTGCCCGGCAGGAACGGGAGCCAATCGGACAAACCGCCCCAACCTGTGACAAAGTACTGTTGAATCACGGCCAGGATGTTTGATACCGTCCAGTAGAGGGTCAGACCAGACGGCAGCCCCAGGGTGATCCACGCGAACATAATCGGCATGAAGAACATCATCTGGTTCATCATGCGCGCCTGAGCGTCCTGCTGCCCGCCAGATGCTGCCTTGGATGGCTGCGCCATCTTTTGCACGAGCATCTGGGTGATGAGCATGAGGATAGGCAGGCTGAAATAGGTGACGAGCTTGGCCCAGTCGTTCGCGGCGAACGCTTCTCCGATCCAGGTCGTGCCTACCTGCAAGCTGGGGTAGGACAGATCCGGGATCCAGAAGAAGCGGGCTTCCTGCAGTTGGCCGATGCTGGGATTTGCCAGTACGTACAGCGCCTGGTAGAGGCCCCACAGGATCGGCAGCTGGACGAGCATGGGCAAACAGCCGCCCATCGGGTTGATGCCCGCTTCCTTGTAGAGCTTCATCTGCTCTTCGGAGAGCTTTTGCCTGTCCTTGCCGTATTTCTCCTGGAGCTCGCGCAGCCTGGGCTGAAGTTGCTGCTGCGCTTTGGTCGACTGCAGCTGCTTGAGCGTCAATGGGAGCGTAATCAGCTTGACCAGGATGGTGAAGACGATGATGGCCCAGCCCCAGCTATTCGCGACGATGCCGAGATTCTGGAGGAAGCCATTCATGGCCATCAGGATTTTGGCAAGGGGATAAACAACGATGCCTTCCCACCAGCCCGGGGGATTGTCGAGGTCGATGGTGCCCTGTGGTATGGTGCAGCCGGATAGGATCACGACCGCGACCAACAGAACACCGACCAGCAGCAGAGTGCGGTGCTTCTTATTCACGCTCAGAGACGCTCCTCCAAATTAGGGCACGGGATCATGGCCTCCCTCGTTCCAGGGATGGCACCGGCTGATCCTGCGAATGCCCAGCCATCCGCCACGCAAGACCCCGTGTTTTTCGATTGCCTGATGGGTATACTCCGAACAGGACGGATAGAACCGGCATGCGGACGGAAACAGCGGGGAGACGACCCGCTGATAACCACGAATCAGGAACAGGATTACTCGCTTCATTCTTTTAGCAAGCGTGCCCGCCGTAATAGGCGGGCACAGGCATCCTGTAAATCGGCGAAGCTGGCCTCATTGATGCCCGGCCGGGCAATCCAGATCAGGTCCCATCCCGGTTGGACCAGGTCCCACAAGCTTCGCACCGCCTCACGAATTCGCCGCCGGGCCCTATTTCGTTCGACTGCTTTACCGACTCGCTTGGTTACGGTAAAGCCGCACCGGCTGATCTCCAAATCATTGCGTAGACAGCTGAGGATCAACAATGGGTGCGCGTGGCTTACGCCTTCCTGACGGACTTGCCGGAATCGCTCATTGTCGGTGACTCGTAACCGGCGCTCCAACGCTCAGCTTCCATTTGCCTGCGTGCTTAGACCGTCAGGCGCTTTCGACCGCGCGCGCGGCGGGCGGCGATCACCCGGCGACCGCCTTTGGTGCTCATTCGGCTGAAGAAACCGTGTACTCGTTGGCGACGCCGGCTCTTCGGCTGATACGTACGCTTAGTGGCCATGAACTCGAACTCCTCACATTAATAGCAGACAGAAAAAGCAGGCGAGACAGATAGCAGGTCTCACCCGCTTAACCTGACAGATTATACCTGTCTGGGGCGCCCGATGTCAAATTACCTTGGTTGGTCCGGCCATGTCTCCTTCTTGCACCTCACCGGCGAAGGATGACGGGGCGCGCGCGGGCATGCGTTGGACCAACATGCTCAGGATCGCCATGACCACCGCTATCAACCCAACGATCTCCATCGCGCGCGGGATGCCGATGGCGTCTGCCAGGATGCCAAGGGCCAGCATGGGGGGAATGCCGATCAGGTTGCTCAGCGTAAACTGCATAGCCAGAACACGGCCGCGGATGAAGGGCGGAGACTGCTGTTGGAGGAGCGTTTGAGCCAGGATGTTGACCCCGGCCAGGCAGAGACCGAGCACGAACGCCAGAGCCATGGTCGCGCTGGTCAGGCTCAGTCCCGCGTTGGGGTAAAGCTGCAAGATCGGGCGCATCAGCCTGTCGTAGCCGAGTGCCATCCAGCCCATGCCGGCGAATGCCAGGCCGGTGAGGATCAGGCCCAGGTAATCGAAGCCCACGCGGCGCAGGAGGTGACCCCACCGGCCGGTGAGGCCGATCGCCAGCAACATGCCGATTCCTGCGGGCGCAAAGACGATCACGGCGTCTTCGGCGGACATGCCCAACACGCGCGCCGCATACCCGGGTGCAAGCATGGCCATGGTCATGATCATGGTGGCGATGACTGCGAGCTGCAACAGGGCGGCCTGGATCCGGCGTTGGCCGCTCACGAATTGCAGACTCTCACGGATGTCCCCCCACAACTGAGCCCAGGGGGAGACAGCCGCAGTTGTCCGGGCGGCAGGTTTGTCCTTCGGCAAGGTCGATACGGCGATGGCGGCGATCAGATAGAGGACTGCCACTACGATGAAGCCACCCTCTATCCGCAGCAGACTGATCGACAGGGGGCCAAGCACCATGAGGCCGATGATCTGGGCCGCGGCGATGGTGAGCGTGAAGAGTGAGTTGGCGGTCAGCAGATGTTTTTCGCCCACCAGCATCGGGATGGTCGCCCCTTCGGCAGGTGAGAAGAACTGCGCCAGCGTAGAAGTCAGGAAGGTAATGAGGTAGATGGCGATGAGCCGCCAGGCGCCTCCGAGCTGGTTGAGGATGAGGATGTAGCTGAGCGCAAAGAGGACGCGCGTGATGTTTGAACCGAGCAAGATCCACTTTTTGGGAAGCCTATCCACGACGACGCCGGCGATGGGACTGAACAGGATGCCCGGGATGGTGAATGCGAGAATGGTGATGCCGAGATGCGTGGCCGATCCGGTGAGCTTCTCGACGAGCACCATCTGGATGAAATGGATGGCATGCTGCGAGGTCTGCGCCATAAGCTGCGCGAGCCACAGCGATCGAAAGTGAGAGTTGGACAATACCGCGCCGAAGCTGCGATCTGTTGATTCGGTCATGCTAGCTGCTCGGGAGCCGGACCCTGTTTCAGGACGGTCTTGACCTGCCGGACGAACTGGGATCGTGGCAGCAGGACACGCCGGCTGCAACCCAGGCAACGAATGCCGATGTCAGCGCCGAGGCGGACCACCTGCCAATCCGTGCTGCCACACGGGTGGGGTTTGCGCATGCGGACAACATCGCCGAGACGAATTTCGGGGTACGAGGTGACCATCTATCCATCACGACGCGTTCAGGACGCGTAGCAAGTCCGGGCCGTATTCCTGGAGTTTCCACTCTCCCATCACGCCGACGTCCGCCAAAGCCTCGACATTCGTGGGTGCAGCCCGGCTGATGCTCATCAGCGCGTCGTTGGTCAACACGATGTCAGCGTCGACCTGCCGTTCCGCGGCGCGCTGCGCGCGCCAGGCGCGCAATTTGTCGAAACGCGCCTGAACTTCGGGATCGGGACGGGTGTTTCCGTTGTGCGTCCTGGCCGGTGGCGCCGGCGGTGGCGCGCACCTGCCGCGCGCAATCACGCCCAGCAGTTTCTTGCCGATTTGGTCGAGTTGCCGGGGGCTGAGCCGGAGCTCATGCAGGTGTTGTGGCTGCAGCCGGCTGAATTGGAGAAGAACCTGATCACTCAGGACCTTGAACGGCGGCCGGTCAAGCGTGCGCGCCTGTTCATCGCGCCAGAGGTAGAGCTCGCGCAAGACCGCCAACTCATCAGGGGCCAGATCCCGAGCGCCCTTTATGCGCCAGAAGCCTTCCGGGTCAAATGCCTTCTCGGTGTACGTGACCTGGGGCAGTCCCTCGAAGCTTTCCGTGGCCTCGCGCCATCGCTTGCGGGCGCGCAGTGCGTCGCTGAGCAGATCCCGCAGATCAAGCAGGTAGTGGCTGTCCAGGCGAGCGTAGCTGAGTTGTGCGGAGGTCAATGGGCGCTGGCCCCAGTCGGTCAGCTGTGCGCGCTTGTCGAGTGTGACGCCGAAGTGCTCCAACAAGAGTGCGGCCAGGCCCACGTGAGGCCAGCCCAGGATGCGCGCGGCCAGCATCGTATCGAAGATATTGGCGAAGCTGAACCCAAAATCGCGCTTCAGCATGAGGATATCGTTTTCCGCCGCGTGAAAAACCTTCTGCACGGAGTCGTTGGCCAGGATCTTCCCCAGCGGCCCGATATCGCGCAGCCGCAGCGGATCGAGCAGAAAGTCCACGCCGGTCGTGCTGATCTGGATCAGGCAGACGCGGTAGTGGTAACGGTAGAGGCTGTTGGACTCCGTGTCAAGCGCCAGTGCAGGCTGGGTGGACAGGGTGTCGAGCATGGAGGCGAAGGCCGCCGGCGTGTCGATCAGCACGGGCGCAGGAAGGCTCTTCGGCGCTTGCTTTTCTTGCTGCGCCAGGTTCGTTGCTTCAATGACCATTTGGCTATTATCTTCCCAACACCATTCTCTGTCAAACACATGTCGGGTGAGGCCCCTGAGTCCACACGCTGATATTGTAAGTTCTTTGACAAAGCAACACCGAATGCTTAGAATCATAATGTTGCGCTGCGACCGATTCTTCTGATTTGGAGGAGGTTCGAAAAGGTCTTATGGGTGAGCTACACCTGACCCCGTTTGAGACGGCAGGCATCTA
Organism: uncultured Anaerolineales bacterium; assembly: GCA_964387985.1. Lineage (GTDB taxonomy): Bacteria > Chloroflexota > Anaerolineae > CG2-30-64-16 > CG2-30-64-16 > JALOOB01. The sequence continues at coordinate 15,653 of CAYLZG010000075.1, forward strand.
CAGCGTGTTGGTGATTGCTGTCATCAGTCTTCTCTACGCATTCTCGCTCTTCCGCAACGTCATGAGCGAGGGCAAGGGTACAGAGGCGATGATTCGCGTCTGGACCGCAGTCAAGGATGGTGCAGATGCCTACCTGGGCCGGCAGCTGCGGACCATCGTGCCGTTCATTGGCGTACTGGTTTTTGCCTTGTTCGGCAGCGTATGGATCTCTAAGCCTACACCTGAGGCAGTAGAGATGTTCGGCGCGAATGCCCGCACTACGATCGCTTTTGGCCGGGCTATTGCTTTTATCCTTGGAGCTTCGTTCTCCCTCATCGTTGGCCAGCTTGGCATGCGCATGGCGGTTCAGGGCAACATTCGCGTTGCTGCCGCTTCCATGGGCAAAAGTGATACCGCATATGGCCACGCGTTGCGGATTGCCTATCGTTCGGGAACCGTAACCGGTATGTTGACCGATGGGCTCGGACTGCTCGGCGGCACCTTGATTTTCGTCGTTTTCGGTGCTGCGGCGCCGGACGCGCTCCTGGGCTTCGGCTTTGGCGGCACGTTGCTGGCGCTCTTCATGCGCGTGGGCGGCGGCATCTATACGAAGGCCGCGGACGTTGGCGCCGACCTGGTGGGCAAGGTGGAAGAGGGCCTGGAAGAAGATGACCCGCGCAATGCGGCCGTCATCGCCGACCAGGTGGGTGACAATGTGGGCGATTGCGCCGGTATGGCAGCGGACATCTTCGAGTCCTACGAGGTCACGATCGTCTCCGCGTTGATCCTGGGCCTGGCGCTCATGCGCGTCACGGGCCATGTCTACTGGATCGTCTTCCCGCTCCTCGTGCGCGCCATCGGCGTTATCAGCTCCATCATCGGTACGTTCTCCGTTCCCGTGTGGGAACGCACTGTGGCCAAGGGGAATGCCTGGCACAGCATGGAGATTGCCTACGAGGTCTCCTCGCTCATTACGATCACCCTGTCATTCCTGTTGGGCGTTTTCTATATCCGCACGGTCGATCCCCAGAACTGGTGGCAGCCGCCGGCGATGATTTCGGCAGGCGTCATCTTTAACGTTATTGTCAACCGCCTGACCGCCATGTTCACCGCCACGGAGAGCACGCCGGTAAAGGAGATTGCCAAGAGCACGCGCTTCGGCCCGGCGACCACGATCCTGAGCGGTTTGGCCGAGGGTTACGAGTCCAGCGTGTGGTCGATCTTCACCATTGCGGCCTCCATCATGGTCTCGGTGATCGTCTACGGCAGCCTGGGCATGGAGTACGTGATCTACGGCGTGGCGCTGATCGGTATCGGCTGGCTCACTCACGCCGGCAACCTGGTCTCGATGGACTCCTTCGGCCCGATCTCTGACAACGCCAATGGCATCGGCGAGATGGCGCGCATGCCCGAGAGCGCGCGCAAGATCATGACCGACCTGGATGCGGTGGGCAACACCACGAAGGCGATCACCAAGGGTGTGGCCATCGGCTCCGCAGTTATTGCGGCGGTTGCGCTGTTCGGATCCTTCATCACCGATATCAATGTGGTGCAGAATGAAATGGTGAAGGCCGGCGAGCTGGCCGCGGATTCGGTGATCAAATACATCAACATCGCGGATCCGCGTGTGTTCATCGGCATGTTGATCGGCGGCGGCATCCCGGTGCTCTTTGGCTCCATGCTGGTGAAGGCGGTCTCCCGCGCGGCGAACGGCATGGTGGCGGTCGTGCGCAAGGAGTTCGATGTCCCGGGCGTGCGCGAGGGCAAGGTCATGCCGGACTACAAGAAGGCCGTCGGCATCTCCACCCAGGCCGCGCAGCGTGAGCTGCTCCCCGTTGGCATCATGGTCGTGCTGATCCCGATCGTCGTCGGCTTCGCATTGAAGGCTGAGGCGCTGGGCGGCTTCCTGGCCGGCGTCATCCTGTCCGGGCAGTTGCTGGCGGTGTTCATGTCCAATGCTGGTGGTGCGTGGGACAATGCCAAGAAGCTGGTTGAGGAAGGGCATCACGGCGGCAAGGGCTCGGATGCGCACAAGGCGAGCGTCGTCGGCGATACCGTGGGCGACCCGCTGAAGGACACGGCCGGCCCCGCGTTGAACCCGTTGATCAAGGTCATCAACCTGATCTCGTTGATCATTGCGCCGATCGTCGTAGGCATTCAGGGCACCCCCGTCGTGATGGTCGTCGCCCTGATCATCCTGCTGGGCGTGATCATCTGGGCGATTTCGCGCAGCAAGAAACCGGCGCAGTATGAGATTGAGGCATAACAACCGGATCTGGCAGCGATAGGCTGGTTTTGAGTGAGTCGGGGCTCCGCAAGGAGCCCCGCTTTTTTCCCCTGCCCTGCGTCGTTTCCAACTCCTTGGATGCAGTGTCACGATTGTAGTAAAATGCTGCTGTCAAGAAGCAGGACATCTGGCGTTCTTGGCCGTGCTGGACGGAAATGCGCAGACAGCACTCATCCTCGATGAAAGCGCGGCCGATCGATAGGAGACGACACAATGCCCGGCAATAAACTCGATTTCATTCGCGCGGACATGGATGCCTTGCGCGAGAGCAACCTGCTCATCACCCTACGCACCATGGGCTCTCCCGCGGATGCGTGGATGGTGGTCGATGGCAAGAGGGTGCTGAACTTCTGCACCAATAACTACCTGGGGCTGGCCAACCATCCGGCCATGAAGGATGCGGCCAAGGCCGCGGTAGATCAGTGGGGTGTGGGCCCGGCTGCAGTGCGCTCTATCGCAGGCACACAGGCGCTGCACCTGGATCTCGAACGCCGGTTGGCTCAGTTTAAGGGCGTCGAGGACGCGCTATACGTTCAGAGCGGCTTCCTCGCAAACCAGTCGGCGATTGCGCCACTCGTGGGGAAAGAAGATGTCATCTTCTCCGACCGGCTCAATCACGCGTCCATCATCGACGGCGCGCGGCTGAGCGGCGCCAAGATCATCGTCTACGAGCATTGCGATCCTGTCGATGCTGAGACGAAGATCAAGGAGCATCTTCCTAACTACCGCCGCGGCTTGCTGATCACCGATGGTGTGTTCAGCATGGACGGCGATATTGCACCGCTGGACAAGTTGACCGAGGTCGCGAACCGCTATGGCGTTTTGACGATGGTCGATGATGCACACGGTGAGGGCGTGTTGGGCCGCGGCGGTCGCGGGGTGGTGGATCATTTCGGGCTACAAGGCGCCTTCGATGTGGAGATCGGGACACTCAGCAAGGCTTTCGGCGTGATGGGCGGCGTCATTGCGGGCAAAAAGGTCATCATTGATTATATCCGCCAGAAAGCGCGGCCGTTCTTGTTCTCGAGCGCGGTCACGCCGGCCGATACTGCGGCGTGCCTGGCCTCGGTTGGATTGCTGGAATTATCGGAGGATCTGGTCAGGCGGCTGTGGGAAAATGCGGCGTACTTCAAGGATGAGATGAAGAAGCTGGGCTTCGACACCGGACGCAGCGAGACCCCGATCGTGCCCGTGATGTTGGGCGACGCGGGACTGGCCAAGCAATTCAGTCGGGAGCTGTTCGGAGCGGGTGTGTTT
>CAYLZG010000076.1:0-8169 GCA_964387985.1 uncultured Anaerolineales bacterium
CCTGCAGGACCCGCCTGAGGTGATCCTCGACCTGCTGGCCAAGTGGCGCGAAGGGTACGAAGTGGTGTATGCGGTGCGCTCGGAGCGCAAGGGCGAGACGTGGTTCAAGGAGTTCACCGCCAAGGCGTTCTATCGCATCATCTACAAGATCACCGACATCAACATCCCGATGGACACGGGCGACTTCCGGCTCATGGACCGCAAGGTCGTCGAGGCGCTGAAGACCATGCGCGAGAAGCACCGCTTCATGCGCGGCATGTCCGTGTGGGTAGGCTTCAGGCAGACCGGCGTCGAGTACGTGCGCGCTGAACGGTACGCGGGCGAGACCAAATACCCTCTCAAGAAGATGCTCAAGTTCGCGCTGGACGGCATCACGTCGTTCTCGTATTTCCCGCTCCAACTGGCAACCTACATCGGCTTCATTGTCGCGGCCATCTCGGTCGCCGGCATTGTCGTGACCATCGTCCTGCGCCTGACGGGCAGCCATGCCTTCTATGGCCAGGCCACGACCCTGGTTGCGGTGCTCTTCCTGGGCGGGGTACAGCTCATCTCGCTGGGCATTATCGGCGAATATCTGGGTCGCATCTATGATGAGGCCAAGGGCCGGCCGCTTTACATCGTGCATGACGCACTGGGGTTCGACGAGCAGGCGAGCGAGCGGGTCGCAGTGCGGTAGAGGCCCACGCGAAGGCGCAAAAAGGATTTTTCAGCAGATATTCTTCGTGCCTTCGCGTCAGCCAGGCACCAGGCTTACCGTCCCTCGCGCGGGCCGTTTCCAAACTTTCCCGCGGGCTGTCGCTCGGCCCACACCAGCACCGCCAACGCGGCCGCGCCCAGCACCGCCAGCGCCACCACCTTGTACAGCCGGTTCTCCAGCAGGAGCGCCAGTCCCCCGAATAGCCCACAAAAAACGTAGTAGCTCAGGACGATCTGCTGCTGGGTGAAGCCGATGTCGAGCAGGCGATAGTGCAGGTGATCCCGGCCTCCGCTTGCCGGGTGGCCGCCGTGCCGCCAGCGGCTGTAGATCAGCCACGCTACATCGAGGATCGGCAGCCCCATGGCCAGCAGCACGGTCGCAACCTTCGCGCCGCCGATGATGCCCAGTGCGGCCACGGACCAGCCGAGGAAGTAGGAGCCGCCGCTGCCCATGAAGACCTTCGCGGGGTTGAGGTTATAGGGCAGGAATCCCAGCGTCGCACCCACCAGCGCCACGGGCAGCAGCGCCACGCTTAGCTGGCCTTCGCGCACCATGTGGATGCAGATGAACGCGGCCACGATCGCCGACACACCCGCGGCCAGCCCATCCAGTCCATCCAGCCAGTTGACGGTGTTGATCATTCCGGTGAACCAGAAGATCGTCAGGAGGCCGACCACCGGCCAGGGGAACACGATCTGCTCGTTCGTGAAGGGATTGTTCACGCGCTCGATGAAGATGATGAACCCGATGGCGATCAGGGCCGATGCGACCTGTGCCGCGTACTGCACCTTGCTGCCCAGTTCACGCCGGTCGTCGAGGAGCCCGAACAGGAAGATCGCCGTCACGCCGATCAGCAGGCCGGTCAGGCGAGTCTGCTCCCCGGGGTCGAGGCGGGGCGGAAAGAGGGACTGGGGCAGGAGCAGTGTGGCCAGCACCGCGGCGGTGAAACCAAGGTACATCGCTGCGCCGCCCGTGCGGGGCACCGCGCCCTGGTGCGAGCGCCGTCCGCCCGGCCGGTCCTGCACGTTCAGCCTGAGCCCTGCGCGCCGCGCGACCGGCGTAGCTGCCAGCGCGATCAGGAACGCGACGGCAAACACCAGGGCAAAGCCAGGAAGGTAGGCGGTCACTGAGTCTTGCTACGCGGCAACGGATGGGCCACCGGCGTCCGAGACAGTGCCGTTGATCCCTGCGCCCGAAGGGGCATCCGTTGCCGCACTCCTCTATGGTCGCAGGCGGCCCAACATGCGCGGGAACGCGATGGTCTCGCGGATGTGGTCCAGCCCGCAGAGCCACGACACGGTGCGCTCGACCCCCAGGCCAAAGCCGCTGTGGGGCACCGAACCGTAGCGTCGCAAGTCGATGTACCACTGGTACGCGTCGCGTGGCAGGCCGTGGCGATCGATGGCTGCGAGCAGCACGTCGGGATCGCTCATGCGCTCGGAGCCGCCGATGATCTCCCCGTAGCCTTCCGGCGCAAGAAGATCGCATGCAAGGCACACCTCGGGCCGGCCCGGCTCTGGCTCCATGTAGAACGCCTTGACCACGCTGGGATAGTGGTGGACGAAGACCGGCTTGTCGAACTGGCTCGCGACGAAGGTCTCGTGCGGTGCGCCGAAATCGCCACCCCACTCGATGGGCGGCAATGGATCATCGTTCGGCGGCACCGTCACGCCTCGGGCCGCGGCCTCGTTGATCATCTCCACCGCTTCGTCGTAGCTGATGCGCGGGAAGGGAGGGACGACCTTTTCGAGATGTGACGTGTCACGCTCCAGGAGCTTGAGCTCCGCGACGCATTTGCGAAGGGTCGTCTGTACGATGTAGCTGATGTACTGCTCCTCGATCTCGAGCAGTTGATCCAGTTTGCAGAACGCGATCTCCGGCTCGACCATCCAGAACTCCTGCAGGTGGCGCCGGGTCTTGCTCTTCTCCGCGCGGAACGTGGGCCCGAAACAGTAGGTCCTGCCCACTGCGAAGATGTTCGCTTCGTTGTAGAGCTGGCCGGTCTGGGCCAGGAATGCGTCCTCCCCGTGGAAATCGGTCTTGAAGAGGGTGGTCGTCCCCTCTGCAGCCGATGGAGTGAGGATCGGCGTGTCGACCTGCAGGAAGCCGTTGTCATCGAGCCAGTCGCGCATGGCCCTGACGATGGTGGCCCGCACCCGCATGATGGCCCACTGGCGGCTGGATCTGAGCCACAGGTGCCGGTTGTCCATGAGGAACTCGACGCCGTGTTCCTTCGGCGCGATGGGGTACTCAGCTGACTCCTGGATGACTTCGAGGCCGGTCACGTCGAGCTCGTAGCCGCCCGGGATGCCCGGGGCTCGTTCGTCCGCGCGCACGTTGCCCGTGACCATCAGCGACGACTCCAGGGGCATGCGCTTCGCGGCTTCGAAGACCTCTTCGGAGACGTTGCCCTTGAAGATGACGGCCTGAATGAAGCCCGTCCCGTCCCGGACGCGGAGAAACTGGAGCTTGCCCTTGCCGGTCTTGAGCTGTAGCCAACCCTGGAGAGTGACCTCCTCGCCGGCATGGCTGGCGATGTCTTCAATACGGATGATGGATGTCATGAGCGCTCCATGGATGGAGGGTAGTTGCGGCGATTATAACACACGAAATAGGGCATGTCATACCCGTTCTGCCGGATTATAACAGCTCGTGGCCAAACACTGATTATGTTATACTCTTCGCATGCAGCTCGGTGTGGGCGTTGCGCCCGGCAAGGTGATTCTCTTTGGCGAGCATGCGGTCGTCTATGGCCGGCCCGCGTTGGCCGCGCCGGTGACGCAGGTGTGCGCCACCGCGACGGTCGAGCCGGGCGAGGCCGGGAAGGGCCTGGTGATCGATGCGCTAGACCTGCGCATTCGGGTGACGCTGGCCGATGCGGGTCACCCACTGGCGGAGGTGGCCCGGCTGGCGCTGGAGCGCCTCGGCCTCTCGTCTCCCGACTGGCGCGTCTCGCTCCGTTCGACCATTCCGATCGCCAGCGGGCTGGGCAGCGGCGCAGCCGTCTCCGCGGCAGTGGTTCGTGCGCTGGCAAGCGCCGCAGGATGCGAGCTGGATCCAGCAGAGGTGTCAGACATCGTCTTCCAGGTCGAGCGCCTGCATCATGGCACGCCCAGCGGCGTGGATAACACGGTCATCGCCTACGGTCAGCCCGTCTACTTCGTGCGCGGGCAGCCGCCGCAGCTGTTCGCGATCGGGCGGCCTTTTACGATCGCCATCGGCGACACCGGCGTTTCCAGCCCGACAAAGGTGACGGTGGGCGGGGTGCGCGCCAGGTGGCAGGCTGACCCTGAGCGATATGAGGCCCGGTTCGACCAGGTGGCCGCCATCGTCGAAGCGTCCAGGCGGGCGATTGCAGGCGGTGCGCCGCACGAGTTGGGTCCGCTGATGGATGCAAACCACGCCCTGTTGGCCGAGATGGGTGTCTCAAGCCCCAAGCTGGAACGCCTGGTCCGGGCCGCGCGCGCTGCGGGTGCAGGCGGCGCGAAGCTTTCAGGAGGCGGCCGCGGCGGCAATATGATCGCGCTGGTCACGCCGGACACCGCGGATGCGGTCGTTGCGGCCCTGGACGCGAGGGGCGCGGCGCGCGTCCTGGTCACGGAGATAGGGATGTGAATAGGTGCCGGGCACTGCGATCCTTCGGATCGTCAAAGTGCCCGACACCTGGAATAGTTCGCGGAAGGTGCAATCGATGGACTTGCGGGAATTTCTGATCGCAGCGGAGGATGCGGGCTACCTCCTTCGCTATGAGGCGGAGGCCGATCCTTACCTGGAGATCGCGCAACTGGCGCTGGAACGCGATGGCCGGCCGGTCCTGTTTGAACGTGTCACGGGCAGCCCATACCGGGTTGTCGCGGGCGTGTGCTCCGACCGCCGTTACTTCGGGCTGGCGCTCGGCGTCCCGGCGGACGAGGTGCTCTTCCAGCTGGCCGCGGCACTGGATCATCCGCAGGAGCCGCCGCTAGTGCCGAGCGGTCCGTGCCGGGAAGTTGTCATGCCCCAGGTCGACTTGGAGCAGCTTCCCTTCCTCACGCATTACGCGCAGGACGGCGGACCGTACGCGTCTGCCGCCGTGGTGTTCATCAACGATCCCGAGACGGGGCGCAACGCGTCCTACCACCGTCTGCTGCGGCTCGACAAGACGCGCGTCGCGGCCCGGCTCGTCGAACGGAGGGGGACGGAGACCGCCTGGCGCAATTCGCCGGACGGCATTCCGGTCGGCATCTGCATCGGCCTGCCGCTTCACGTGCTCCTGGCAGCATCCATGGCGCCACCACCCGGCGTCGACGAGATGAGCATCGCACATGCGCTCGCGCCCGCACCGGTGGTCGAGCTGGCTAACGGTGTGCGCGTGCCGGCCGGTGCCGAGTGTGTGCTCGAAGGGTGGATCACCAAGACGCTCACCGATGAGGGTCCTTTTGTGGACCTGACCGGTACCTTCGACTTCGTGCGCCAGCAGCCCGTCATCGAAATCCAACGAATCACCCATCGCCGCGACGCGATCTATCATGCCCTGCTCCCCGGCCGGCTGGAGCACAGGCTGCTCATGGGGATGCCCAGGGAGCCGACCATCTTCGCCGAAGTGAATAAGGTGACGCGCTGTCTCAACGTCAACATCACCCCCGGCGGCGCATCATGGCTGCATGCGGTCGTCCAGATCGCCAAGAGGGGTCCCGACGACGGCAGGGCTGCCATCGCGGCGGCGTTCAGGGGACACAGCAGCCTGAAGCACGTGTGGGTGGTGGATGAGGACATCGACCCCTTCGATCCGGCCGAGGTGGAATGGGCGGTGGCCACCCGTTTCCAGGCCGATCGCGGGCTTGAGGTGCTCGAGGGGCAGCCGTCCAGCTCGCTGGACCCATCGGCAACTCATACGCCCGGGGAGAAAAGCCGCACGGCCAAGATGGGCATCGACGCGACGATTCACTGGGAGACGCCCGAGGGCCCGCGCGATCTCGGCGCCTATCGCAAGGCATCCCACTTTGTCAGCTAGCAACTGGCCCAAATGGTGAATCCTTTTGCCCTGCTTTTGCGTAGTAAAAAGTACTGGGCAAAAATTCGAATTGAGGTCTTGGATGCATCACCGCAATCGACAGCGGGATAATGACTGGGCGCCCTTCGTGCTGATGGGCCTGGCCGCGCTGGTAAATCTGTTTCGCGGGAACAGGGGCAGGGGTCGCGGGTCGCTCTTCGGCGACCGGCGCGCCGGCCGGCGACCCGCATCCCCCTTGAAGCCGGTCGTGACCCTGGTCATGCTCGTCGGAGCGTTCATTGCGCTAGGCGGGCTGCTGACCGTGCTCTCCCTGATCGCGGCACTCGGCAACGGCGGCGCGCTCTTCGTCGTTTGCGGCGTGCCCGTGCTCCTTGTCGCGCTCATGGTTTGGCTGTTCACCCAACGGGCCAGGCAGGCGCAGAACATCCCATCTGAGCCGGGCACGATCGACGCAATGCCTGGCGAAGTCCGCGCGGCAGGCCAGGCAGAACCCGAGCCACAACAAGCAAATACAGCGCCCGCACCGGCTGCGACCCGCTTGCCTTCGATCGGGGGCCGCGGAGTGGCAGGAACCCGCCGCGGCGGCGCCGTCCGGGAGAAGCCCCCGTGTACGCCGGCACAGTACCGGCAGCGCGCGGTGTCCTACCGGCGTAAGATACAGAGCCTGATCAAGAACCGGCGCCCCGGCCCCATCGCCGAGCGGATGAACGGCGTGTTTCAGAAGCTCAAGAGCTGGGAGGAGCGCGTCGGGCAACTTGCCGACCGCCTGGCCCTCTACGAGAACGACGAGCTGATCCAGCGGGATGTGCGGGAGACGCCGGAACACATTGCGCGGCTGCAGCGCCAGCTGAGCCAGGAGACCGAGCCGGAGATGCAGCAGCAGGTGCGCCGCACTCTTGCCGCGTACGAGGAGCAGCTGCGCCAACTCGATCTGCTCGCGCGCGTCATGAAGCGCACGCGGCTGAACCTGGACGATACGCTGGCGGCCATGGGCACGGTTTACTCGCAGCTCCAAGTGCTCAACGCGATGGATATCGACGGGCCGACCGCTGCACGCATCGCAGATGACGTAGATCGTGAGGTGGATCGCCTCAACGACCTGCTCGCGGCCATGTCGGACGTCTATGCAACGAGCGGCGAGACCGGCGGGCAGCCCGCCGCAGACCTGGATGACGGAAACGCCGGGATGGATGGGCGAAAAGCGCGTTTGAGCGGGAACGCATCAGGCTAAGGACGAATATGCCGGAACTGACACTGCGGACCTTCATTGCGATCGAGCTGGACGAGGCGGTGCGCGATGCGATCGGTCGCGTCCAGGGCAAATTCCAGCGCCAGGCGCCTCATGGCAGCGTCAAATGGGTCGCGCCCAACGCCATGCACCTGACGCTCAAGTTCCTGGGCGACACGCCCGTGAGCCGGGTGAGCAAGGTGGCAGATGCGCTGGCTGCGGCCTGCACGGGATTCGCGGCCTTCGACATCTCTGTCGAGGGCCGCGGTTGTTTCCCGAGTCTGCGCCGGCCGCGCGTGATCTGGGTCGCAGTGCGCGATCTGGGGGGAAAGAGCCTCGCTCCCTTGCAGGCTGCTATCGAGCGACACGTCGCGCCCTTGGGCTTTCCGGCCGAAGAGCGCGGTTTCTCGCCCCACCTGACCCTGGGCAGGGTGGCACGCAGCGCAGGCGCGGCGGAAGAAGCGGCGATCGGGCAGATGGTGGAACGGTCTGTCGTGGAGCGGATCGGCGTGCAGCGGGTGCACGCGGTTCATCTCATCAAGAGCGATCTGCGACCGGCGGGGCCGGTGTATACGGTGCTGGCGACGGTGGAGCTGGTGGATCAGGGTCTTCCTGGGGAGCCTCCACCTCGGCCGTAACTGGCGAAGCGGCCTTGGGCGCCCACATTGCATGGGTCGCTGCTGCCAGCGGCATCAGGAACAGCCACGCGGCGAAGAAACCGAACAGTCCGATCGCGGCGATGCCGGTCATCTGGGCCTGCAGCTGCAGCGGGAAATCAGGCTCCGCGGCCACCCCTGCCGTGCCGTCCGCCAGCAAGCCCACGGCAATCAGCCCCAACAGGCCGCCCAGGCCGTGGATTGTGAGGCCGGCCGTCGGATCATCCCAACGCAGGATCCGGTCGACGGTGAAGATCGCGAAGGGCGTCAGCACCCCGATGAGTGCGCCGAGAACGAGGGCCGCCCAGGCCGGAATGTACGCGGCAGCCGCCAGGCTGGCGGCAAAGGCTGTGCCGGCCGCGCGCGTGCCCATGAGCGGATCGTACCGGCCTGCGACGAGGCCTGTATATCCGATCGAGAAGAGTGCCGCGCTGGCCGCAGCCACCACGGTGTGCAGCAACACGCGCTGCACCTCGATCTCTTTGGGCAGCAGTGGGTTGGCTGCGATCCAGGCCGCCAGCCCGGCAAAGAGCAGGCCAACGCCCAGCAGGCTCAGCAGCGGCAGCCGTGACTCGGGCAGGGGCACGGGCCGCCC
>CAYLZG010000076.1:8179-13888 GCA_964387985.1 uncultured Anaerolineales bacterium
AGGCTGAGCAGCGGGAAGGTGGCCGCGGGCAGCGCCACAGGCTCTGACTCCACGGCCCACCGCGGCCGCCGCTTCAGAAATGCGAGCAGCCCGGCCAGCGCCACGGCCGCGCCCAGGAGATGGACCGGGCCCGCGCCGCCTGGGTCGGCCAGACCCTGCGCCAGCCCCAGGTTACTGCCCAGGTTCGCGAGCCAACCACCGCCCCAGGTCCAGTTGCCGGCCAGGGGATAGAGCAGGGCGCCCACCAGGAAGCCCAGGACTCCGGTGGCCCAGTTTGGGATGCGGCCGGCCAGGGTAGAGACCGGGATCAGCGCTGCGGTGAGAACCCAGGGGAGGTTGGCGAGCGCCAGCGTGCGGGCTTCGGGCGTTGCCGCTCCGCCGGACAGGAACCAGCCCGCGAGGCCGGCCATGCCCCAGCCCGGGCCCCAGGTGACGCCGAGGGCCGACCATTCCCAGATCAGGCCGTCGTAGCCAGGGGTCTCGTGCACCAGGCCGATGCCACCGAACTGAAGCGCGAAACCTGTGATAACATATCCCACAGCGGCCAGGCCGAGCGCGGCCAGGAAGCTCACCGCCGCGTGGCGGGTGCGCTCCGCCGGCAGTCCACTGGCGCCGATCAATGCGAATCCGATGGGCACCATGAAGGCCAGGCCGAGGATCAACAGGGGTTGCTCGAGCATAGAATCTATGGTATCACAGGAATCGGTCGAGTTCCAAAGCGCAGTGGCTCCTTCGACTGCGCCGCTTCACGGTTCCGCTCCGGATGCTGAGAGGCCCGAAAGATGACCTCATCGGCTCCATTGCTGCTGGTCGATGCCATGCTGGGCAAGCTGGCGCGCTGGCTGCGGCTGGCGGGCTACGATGCCGCATTCTGGCGCGACGGGAGTGACGAGGAGCTGATTGCGGCCGCGCGAGCCGAGGACCGCCTGATCGTCACGAAGGATCACGCGCTCGCGGGCCGGCGCGGCGTCCATGCACTGCTGATTGAAGCCGAAGACCTGGACGACCAGATCGCCGAGGCGCGCGCTGCACTCGCCCGCCGCGGCCCGATCCCTGAGCCGTTCAGGCGGTGTGCGGAGTGCAACGGGCTGCTGGTCGATCTGCCTCATGCGGATGCGCAGGAATTGGTGCCGCCCTACGTGTGGCACACGCAGACGGTCTTCCGGCGGTGCGATCGCTGCGGCCGCGCCTATTGGAAGGGCACCCACTGGCCCGAGATGGAGCATCGTCTCAACGCGGGGGATCAGGAAAGATCTTGAGCGGAATTGTGGCTCTCGGAGGATCCTGGAACGGTGTGCACCTGGAGCATCCTGAGCGGAACGCAGTGAAGTCGAAGGACGCTCCGCTGCTCATGCAACCGTACACTTGGAATTCCCGGACACTTGTGAGGAAGTCTGGTGAGACGTCTTAAGGGTGATGCAGCTATCGCGCTGATCGGGGCCTTCCTGGCCTTCATCCTGTATGCGGCCACCGCGGCGCGGTCGGTGGCGAGCCTGTTCGACGACAGCCTCGAATTTCACGTGGTGCTGCCCACGCTCGGCATCGCCCACCCGAGCGGCTATCCGCTCTACACACTGCTCGGCAAGCTCGCCGCCACTCTGCTGCCGGTGTGGGATGCCGCAGGGCGGATCAACCTCCTGTCTGCGCTCTTCGCGGGGGCTGCAGTCGGCCTGCTCTATCTCGTCAGCCGGCGCTTCGCGGGCAGCCGGCCTGCTGCGGCCGTGGCAACTGCCATCTTCGCGCTGTCGCCCACGTGGTGGTCCCAGGCCACGATCGCGGAGGTTTACGCGCTCCACGGCCTGCTGGTGGCGCTCTTTCTCTACTGTCTCCTGCGCTGGGAAGTCAGCCGTCGAGGTGCCCGGCACTTTCAAAGTGCCGGGCACCTGAATCACGATGGCTGGCTGCGCGTCGCGGCGCTGGTGTGCGGCCTGGGCCTGGCGCACCACCGCATGATCGCACTGCTCCTGCCCGCCGCGCTCGTCTTTATCTTCTGGACCGATCCCTCGCTCATCCGGCAGCCCCGGCGGTGGCTCGCGCCAGTCGTGCTCGGGCTGGCGCCGCTGCTCCTCTATCTCTACCTGCCCATCCGCGGCCAGGCAGTCACCTCGCTCGACGGCACATACCAGCCCACGGTGGGGGGCACGGTGGACTGGATCCTCGCGCGCGGCTACAGCATTTTTCTCACCGCCAACCCCTTCAACGTCGACCGGCACTGGAATGACTACCTGGCGCTCCTGCTGGGCGAGCTCGGCGCGCTGACGCTGCTCGCTGCGCTGCTAGGAGTGGGCCCGGCGTTCCGTCTCCAACCGCGCCGCGCGGTCTTCCTGCTCCTTGCTACGCTCAGCCAGATCGCGTTTGCGGTCGCGTACAAGGTGGAGGATGTGGCGGTGTTCTTTATTCCCGCGCTCATGCTTCTCTGCATCTGGGCGGCCTGGGGCCTGACTCCCCTCTTCGACCAGATGGCGCAGCGGGGCGGGCATACCGGAACCGCGGTGCGCGTGCCGAAGCACTGGATGCCGGCCCTGCTGGCCCTCTGGCTGCTGCCCGTCGCCGTGGTCATGTTGTTCGAGCCCGTGCGGGATGCGGTGCGTAACTGGCCCGTTCGCGACCGGAGCGACGACCGTCAGGTGTACGAGCAGGGCCGCGACATGATCGGGAGCGCGGCAGAGGGCGGCCGCATCGTGGGTCTGGGAGGCGAGGTCACCCTCGTGCGCTACTTCCGCGATGTATTGGGCGAGCGGCCTGACCTGCAGGTGACGCGCGCGGACGGGGAGGACGAGCGAGCTGCTGCGGTAGCGCTGGCCCTCGAGCAGGGTGAGCCTGTCTACCTGACGCGCGACCTGCCGGGTGTGGCGCAGCGGTACAGCCTCGACGCGGCCGGTCCCCTGGTGCGGGTCAGCCCCAAGGCGACTACCGGCCCCCTGCCCGCCCTCGGGCAGCCTGCCGGCGCGGGCGTCGTGCTCCTGCGGGGCGAGGTGCAGGCCGGCCGGCCCAACGCCCGCGCAGCACGCATCTCCCTGGCCTGGACCGCGGCCCAGCCGGTCACGGAGGAGCTGAAGGTGTCGGCCCGGCTGGTGAACCCGGCGGGCGAGGTCGTCGTCGCAGTGGATACCGTTCCCGTCCACTTCACCTATCCCACCACCGCCTGGGTCCCCGGCGAGACGGTCGAGGACGTGATCGATCTCTCACTGCGCCCCGAAGACCCACCGTGCAGCTACGATGCACTCATCATCCTCTACCGGGCTGTGGACACCAGCGAGGTAGGTCGGGTTACTCTGCCGGTCGGGTGCATCGGGGAGTAGTGTTACGGTCGTTGATTCAAAGCGCGTTCGAGGTTCTCCAGGGTAAGCATCTCCGTCCCGGCGCCGGGTTCCAGCAAGGGGTGAACATCTTGGGCAACGCGCTGCCACTCCAGATGGCGCAGCCGATCACCGATCACCGCGCACCAGTTATCGCCGGCTAGATGCGGTCCCGACCAGTTTGTCTGCTGCAGCGCGTTGTTGAGCAGTGCCAGATTGGGTGTAGGCCAGCCCGGATCGCTGAGGTACCACAACAGGTCATACAGATCGCGGCCTTTGGTGTAGGGCCGCTGGAGGATGGCGTGCAGCTTGCCGGCGAACAACGATGCGCGATCGTGATGCTGGAGTTGCAGGATCACATGGCGCCGGACGATCGTCGTGGACAGGGTGGCGCCAGGGGGTGGATTCGTATCTACCTCGATTTTCACGGCCAGCGCCTCATCCTGGTGCGGCGACAGCCTCATCTGGTAGAGCAAACCGGGAAAGCGCACGAACGCGCTGTGCACCGTCTTCTGGTCGCTGACCTTCACGTTCACATCATACCCCTCGGCCCGGAATGCTGACTGAATCGCCCACAAGTAGCCCCGGAAATCGTAGAGCTCACGCTGCCGCTCGAGTGCAAAGTCCAGGTCCTCGGAATAGCGAGAGGCGGCGAAGAGAAAGCGCAGCGCGGTCCCCCCGTGAAAGGCCAGTGGAATCATCGCACCGGCACGCTGAAGTGTCTCCAGGATGCGCCCCTGCAGATACTCGCGCACCGCATTCCGCGCGTGGAGAGGGGACGCGCTGCTGCGGACCAGTTCGGCCAGGTGGTCTTTCATAGGATCTCGTACTCCTCCCGCTCGGCTTCCCGCAGTGCCAGGATGGCCCGCGCGGCGCGCTGTAGCTTGGGGCGGCCGCTGCGCTTCGCATCTCGCAGCAAGGCATCGGGATCGAGCCGCTCCAGGTTCTGCAGTCGCAGTTCCAGCAGGTAGGCTGGTGTATCGCCCTCCGGCGCCAGGTAGACCAGGTCGAGCAGCGCTTTTTCCGGCGTCGCAACGAAGGCCTGTTGGCCACCCAGGTCGAGGCTGCGGTAACCGAAGAAAAGGTCGATCTG
This sequence comes from uncultured Anaerolineales bacterium, assembly GCA_964387985.1. Classification (GTDB taxonomy): domain Bacteria; phylum Chloroflexota; class Anaerolineae; order CG2-30-64-16; family CG2-30-64-16; genus JALOOB01. Next base: position 12,572 of record CAYLZG010000076.1, read on the forward strand.
CAGATGGCGGAAGGCGAAGGCGCCAAGAGGCGTCTCCCAACGGCCGGGCCGGGCCGTGGTGACGGCAGTAACCACCGGCGTCACGTCAGGGATTAGCCCGTAGTATGCCAACGCCGCCTGCAGGCTGACATAGGACGGGCGAACGATCCGGTTGGCGACGAGAAATGGGTGAGGTTTGCTCTTGTTATATGGTGGGGCCAGGGCATACAAGCCGCGGCGGAGTTGGTGAACGCGGCCGGCCGTAACCCAGCGCGATAGCTGCCGGCGGACGCCGGCCGGGTCCACATCGCCGGCCAGAAGCAGCCCGGTCTCGAACACGGGCTCGTCGCCGGCAATTTCGAGCAAGCGCGAGAATTCCATAGCCGTAATATACCACAAGTGGCAACTTACTGCAATAGATTCAGCAGGGCCAGGATCTCGTCGCGCAGATGGGCGTTCGTCGCCAGGCCCTCCCCCGCGTAGTTCGTCGCGTTGCCGCGCCAGTCGCCGAAATACCCCCCGGCCTCCTGCAGGATCGGGACGAACGGCCCGCAATCCCACGGATTCATGATCGGGTCGAGCATGGCTTCGAGGCGACCCGTCGCAACGAGCAGGTAGCCGTAGGCATCGGTCCACCCCGCGCGCACATAGACCCGCCTGCTGAGCCGCTCCCACGCGGACTGTTTGCCGTGGACCTCGAACGAACCGGGATCGGTGCACGAGATGTATGCGCGCGAGAGATCTGCCACCTCAGACACGCGCGCCGGGCGGCCGTTCCAGGTGCACCCCTCGCCCGTCGCCGCGACGAGCAACTCGTCCGTGCCCGGGTAATAGGCCGCGCCGACGGTGGGGACCCCGTCGATCTCCACCCCCAGCAGCACCGCATAGAGCGGCACCCCGCGGATGAACGACTTCGTGCCATCGATCGGGTCGACGAGCCAACGGACGCTCGCGCCTGCGCTCTCGGTCGCGCCGAACTCCTCGCCCACGATCGCGTGATCGGGGAAGCGCTCTGCGATCCTGCCCCGGATGAACTCCTCCGCCAGGCGATCGGCCACCGTGACGGGCGAATCGTCGGCCTTGAAGTCGGGGCGCACCCCCGTGCCGAAGTAGCCGAGGGTCATGCGGCCGGCCAGCGTGGCCGTCTCGGCCGCGAAGTTCATGAGATCGCGCAGATCGTTAGGCATCGTGTCCTTCCGTTTGTTCTGGGGTGGCGCAGCGGGTCTTTACCCAGGCCCATGGGATGAGAAGCGAGAGGGGTCACATCGTCCCAAATCAAGTGCCCCGATGCCCCAGTCGCCGGCCGGACGGTTATGGCGGCGAGAGCAGGTCGTCCAG
>CAYLZG010000076.1:13898-19168 GCA_964387985.1 uncultured Anaerolineales bacterium
GATAGGTGGCCCTCGGCGGGGAACAGCCGGCGTTGCGCGCCGGGGATGTGGTCTGCGAGCCAGACGCCATGGCCGTATGGCACCATGCGATCCTGTCCTCCCTGCCAGACAGCCACCCGCTTCACGTTCTTCAGATCGAACCCCCAATCGCTCATGAACGCGAGATCGTCATCCAGTTGTCCCGCGATGCCGTGCGACAGTCCGATGTGGAACGTCTCCGCCAGCCAGCTAGCGAGTTCTCCGGTCATGTGAGCCTTGTCTACTTCTGACAGCAGGCCACCCAGCGAGCTTGCTACGTCTTCCGCACTGATCGTCGACACGGCGCCGGCAAACGCCTCCAGGAAGGGGGTCAGCGCCTCCGCGCCCTTCAGGGCCAGGCCGAATTCCTCGATGTTTTCATCGGCCATGCCGTCGAACCAATCGAACTGCCCGCCGGTGAACGGCGCGACGCTGGCAATCGTGACTGCTGAGAGGCATCGGTCCGGAAGCGCGGCCGCGCAGGCAAGGGCATGTGGCCCGCCGCCCGACCAGCCGATAGTCCGGAATGTTGTGGCGCTGATCGCATCCAGCACGTGCGCCGCATCCGAGGCAGCGTGGATGACCCTGCGCCCCGGCTGCGGCGTGGATATCCCGTAGCCGGGGCGCGAGTACATGATCGTGCGCAGTCCCCTCTTCGCAGCCGCCTCGGCCATCGGGATAAATGGGATCCCGGCGCCGGGCGTCCCGTGATGGAAGAGCAGCACCGCTCCATCCTCAGGCCCCGCGGCCCTGAATTCGAGTTGCCGTCCGTCCGGCAGATCGACAACCATGGGTGATTCGTTGTTCATGTGATCCTTCGCGATCAAGTGGATGAAGTCATTGTAGCATTGCAGGCCGGCTGCTCGAAAATGCCTGAGACATGGTCACCAGGTGCTGCGGCACCTCTGGCCACCCCACGTAGTACAGCGCCGCAGGCTGTCTTCACGCTCGACGTGAATGTCTTTGCCGGAGCGGGTGGTGTGCGGTGGCCAGGGGGACGGCCCGGCCACCGCACGGACAGGCTTATCTTAAGAGCATCGGCAGGTACACCATGCCCTTCAACTCCTCCACGAACTCCACGCTGAGCTCATGCGGTATGATCGGATCGGCGAGCGGCGACGGAAGAATCTCCAACATGTAGTCGAGGTCCGCTGGTTCGGTGTCCGGCATGCCCGCTGAGGCATGGGCGCCGCCGGCGGTTGCTTTGAATGCGTACGGCGCGGGCTGGAAGCGCAGCACCTGGGTCAGCGCGGTCCGGGCGCTGGCCTTGGAATGCGCGACAACCAGGCCGTTGCTATCGACGATGCGCGCATAGAAGGGTGCGCCGTACGTGACCCGCACCTCGTTCCAATACTGTGCGCCGGTCTGGCCTATGGTGCCGCACATGATGCACTGGTCCGGCATCGGCATCTCCGCCCACCCCTGGTCGGGCTTGTATTGCACGCGGTACCGGAGATTGTAGAGGAAGCTGTACTCGTCTCGGTCGCAGGCGATGCCTTCGCCATCATTGTCGAGGTCGAGCTGATTGGGGTTCGGCACGTACTGGCAGTTGTCCGCTCCATCGAGCACGCCGTCGTTGTCATCGTCATCGTCGCATGGGTTTCCCTTGCCATCGCCGTCCGGGTCGTTGTTATCATTGTTGTTGACGCCGGGGCAGAGGTCGCACGCATCTCCCCAGATGTCGCCGTCGCTCTCGGCCTGATCCGGGTTCGGCGTAGCCGGGCAGTTGTCCGCCGTATCCGGGTCGCCGTCGTCATCGTCGTCCACATCGCAGGCATCCCCCACGCCGTCGCCGTCCAGGTCGGCCTGGTCGGGATTGGCCTGGCCTCGGCAATTGTCGAGGTTGTCCATGATGCCGTCAACGTCGCTGTCCTCGCAGACATCGCCTACGCCATCCCCGTCCCAATCGGCCTGGTCCGCGTCGGCAACGAACGGGCAGTTATCCTGGCCGTTGAGGTCGCCATCATCGTCGACATCGGGATCGCAGGCATCGCCTACGCCGTCGCCATCGACATCGGACTGGGCCCAGTTGGAGACGGTGGGACAGTTATCGTTATTGTTGAAGGTGAGGTCGCCGTCCGTGTCCGCATCAGTATTGTCCTCCTGGCCGTCGCAGTCGGCATCGCCCCAACCGAGCCCGACGTTGGCATAGGCGTTCCGGACCGCGCACGTATCGGATGGAGCGAAACCATACCAACCCAGGTTAGCGAACATCTGGGCCGTGTAGACCGCACAATTGCGCAGATCAAGCATCGAGGCGGTGGTGGGCATGCAAAGCTGCTGGATCGAGCTCAGGAGAGTGATGCCTTTGATCGCGCCGATGCCCAGCACGGGATCCGGATCGGGAGCTAGGGGCCCGTTGCCGTCGATCAACAAATACGCGGCCCGGTTTGGGACTCCGCTGTTTGTGTGCACCCCTCCGTAGTCGTTGCCATCGTCGGGATCACTGGCCAGGGGGTGCCATAGTGCGTCATGGTAGACGGATGGCTGGGCGCCGTTGCCGATTGCTGAAGGATGGCGCAGGTCCCGCATTGGCCCCCCCGGAAGGGTCGTACCCATAAGCCAATCGGGGTGGTCTCCTTCCGTCATTTCGCCGAAAACATCGGAGTAGCTCTCATTGATAGCGCCCGATTCATTGCTGTACACGAAATCCTTGGTGTGCTCCGTCACTGCGTGCGTGAACTCGTGGGCCACGATGTCCTGGGAAATCGCGTATCCATCTCCAAACTCGAAGCACTCACCGTTGGGCACGTAGTGGGCGTTCTCCCAGGTATCGCCCTCGTCGGAAACATGGATGTAGATTTCAATCTCGTTGCCATCATCGTCGTACGAGTCGCGAGCGAAGCCGTTGGGCAGGTTGGCGTAAAACGTGTAGATGTCACGGATGTTGTGCCAGGCCGCGTTTGTCTCCGGATCTGCCCAGCCTTCTGCCGTGCAACCATCTTCATCGCACACCGCATCGTCGGCCATGGTGGTGTCCCACTCGCCACACCACGTGCTGTAGTCTGCGTTGTCGGCATCTTCCAGATCGAGATCGAAGCCGGCTAGCGTGGCCGGCCGCTCCGCGCGCACCTGGCCGCTGTTGGCATCGACGTAGTAGGCATTGCGGTTCCGCAGACTTACCAGCCAGGTGAGGTAGGTATCATCGTCAGGCCCACCGCTTAACCCCGTGTTGAGGAAGCGAAGCTGCGGCGCAAGTGTGATCTCGCCGTCGGGCACGAGTTCCTGGACGATGCGAATCGCATGCGCTGCCGGCAACTCGGGGTGTGGGTGCGCGGTGATGTCGGGCAGGTAGCTGCCGGTGACCAGCACGACGCGCCCCTGACGCATGTGCACGCCCACCTCCGCGCCGTCAACAGGGATGCCTTCGTGAAGCTGGCGGAAGAAGACGTGCTGGCGGTCTCGCGTGTACTTCGAGATTTGTAGTTGGGTGGCTGGGTCGCGCAGGCGCAGCGCATCCGCGTAATCGGTGACAAACCACCGCGCCTGCTCCGTTCCGGTGGCGCCGGCCTCCATGGGGATCGCCAGGTCCATGCCGGCAAGCCGGACCGAGCCGTGATCCAGGCTGATCGTCGGCGTGAAGGTGGAGCCTGCGATCAGCCGCGCCAGTCCGGCCCCCTGGCGCTTGTCCATCTCCCGAGAATCCGGTGGGACGGATTTCTGGATCGGAGTGCAGCGCACGACGAGCTGCGGATGGCCGAGTCCGGCCTCGCGGCTGTGGAAGGCGATGTTCATATCCGTGTCACCCGGATGCAGGAAGATGGTGCTTTCCGGGATCGCGCCGCTGGCCCAGAGGCGGACCAGGGCGGTGACGTCAAGGTGCACCTCTGTGGTGGTAGTCGGGCCTGGCCTGGGCAAGTAAGTCCTGGTGGTGAGCTTTCCTGCCGTTTCTGGCCTCATGGCCCAGGTGACCGTGCTCTCAGCCCAGGCTTCGCTCGCGCCGGTGCTGCCGAGGATGAAGGGTGGCACCACGATGCCCGCGGTCGCCAGGTGCACCACCAGCTCCGCACTTTGGATCGCGCTGCCCGCGGGGACGATCGTCTCGAGCGCGGGGAAGTGAACCAGGGCCTCGCTCTGGTCCATTGCCCTGGATTCGCGCATGACGCGTAGCGTGAGCGCCGAACCAAGCGGGGTCAGGCTCGACTGTTGCACCGTGGCGTCGGCATCTGCTTCGAGTGTCCCGCCGCAGACGGATGCAGCGGGTTCGCTGCCGGGCAGGGCGAGAGCTGTAGGTGCGGCCGGCGGAAGAGCGCCTGCCAGGAGGAGAAAGAAGGTGAGGGTCAGCACTGTCAGGAAGTGGGATAGCGAGGCCATGAGGGACGCTCCTTTTTCGTGCAGGAGGACGGACGCCAACGGCGCAGAGGAGACGGAAGCAGCGATCAGGCGCCGTCTGGTCGATCATATCACTCGCGCACGGCGGGGTCAATCCCGCTTTTGGATTGGACCGGGACATTCGTCTCATGCTATCATCGATCTCAATCAGCAAGGGGAGGATACACGCATGACCATGATTTCATCTTTCGATGGAACGCAGCTCTACCTGAACAAAGAGGTGTCTGGCGACGACGTGTGCGTCGCAGTCATCGTACACGGGCTGGCCGAGCACCAGGGGCGGTACGACTACCTGGCCGATCTGTTCCACAGTAACGGCATCGGCACCTACCGCTTCGACCACCGCGGGCACGGGCGCTCGGAAGGCGAGAACGCCTACTATGCTGACTTCAACGAAATGCTGGACGACGTCAACGTGATCGTAGACATGGCCATCGCCGAGAACCCCGATAAGCCCGTGTTCCTCGTGGGGCACAGCATGGGCGGGTTTGCGGTGTCGCTGTACGGGGTGAAGTATCCGGATAAGCGGCTGAGGGGCATCGTCACCAGCGGCGCGGTGACACATGATAACAAAAGCCTCATCTCTGGCATGCCGCGCACGCTCGACCCGCACATGCAGCTCCCCAACGAGCTGGGCGCCGGGGTCTGTTCCGTCCCCGAGGTTGTGGAGTGGTATGGCCTGGACCCATACAACCGCAAGACCTTTTCGGTGGGGTTATGCTACGCACTGATCGCGGGTTGGGAGTGGTTCAGCGGGAGGGAGAAGGAATTCGCCTATCCCGTGCTGATGATGCACGGCGAGGATGACGGGCTGGTTGCCGTGCAGGATACCTTCGATTTCTTCGCGGTTGCCGCGTCCAAGGACCGGCAGATGAAGATCTACGGCGGGCTGTACCACGAGATCTTCAACGAGTACTGCC
>CAYLZG010000077.1:0-18884 GCA_964387985.1 uncultured Anaerolineales bacterium
CCATGAGGTCGCCACCGCCGGCAGACTCTTGGGGGAGGCTCGCCTGACTGGATCCACCGCCGAGCAGGCCGCCCAACATATCCGTCAGGTCATCGGAGCCTGAGCCCGACATAGGCTGCTGCGGGGCCTGCTGCGTCATGCCGCCGCCGAGGAGGCTGCCCAGCAAACCTGAAAGGTCATCGCCACCCATCCCGACCGACGAGGGATCCTGGCCGCCGGAAGGTGCGCCCAGCAGGCCGCCGCCGGATTGACTGCTGCTGGCCTGGCTGCCGCTGGCGTGGGTGCCACCGACCTGCCCGCTGCCGCCAAGCAAGCCGCCCAGCATATCAGTTACCTCATTGCTGCCGGCGGTGGGTGGCAGCCCGGCTGCTCCTGAGCCGAGCGACGAGCCACTCGACAGAGACTGTCCACCCAGCAGACCGCTGAGCAGGCCGGCCAAATCACGCTGCGCATCCGTCATGCCGCTCTGCTGCGGAGCCTGCGAGGCCTTCTTCCTGGTCTTAGCCATTTCTTCACTCCCCTTTACCTTTTCTAGCGGTATTGCCGATACCACCTCACACAGATATAATACTCACCGGTTTGGCATTTCGACCGTAACCTATACTACCTGACAGGCCTTCCGTAATGCAAGTTTCCGTCATCTGCACAGTTCTCAATGAGGGCGAATCGATCCGCCGCCTCATGGACTCCCTGGTCGCCCAAACGCGGACTCCGGATGAGGTGGTCATCGTCGATGGCGGTTCGAGCGATAACACGGTGGCGATCCTTGACGAATACCGCGACCGGCTGCGGCTGCGCGTGCTCATCGAACGCGGCGCCAACATCTCCCGCGGCCGCAACGTCGCCATCGCTGCAGCACGCGGAGAAATCATCGCATCCACCGATGCGGGCGTCCGGCTGGAGCCGCAGTGGCTGGCTGAGCTGGTGAAGCCCCTTGAGAACAGCGATGCCAGGGCTGCCGCGGGTTTCTTTGTGAGCGATCCGCAGACGACGTTTGAGGTTGCCATGGGGGCGACCGTATTGCCGGACGTGGAGGATATCGACCCTGGCTCTTTCCTGCCATCCAGCCGGTCCGTCGCGTTCATCAAAGAGGCATGGGCGGCAGCCGGCGGGTACCCGGAGTGGCTGGATTACTGCGAGGACCTGATCTTCGACTTCCGGCTGCGCGAGGAGGTGGGATCGTTTGCGTGGGCGCCGGCGGCAGTCGCGCACTTCCGCCCAAGGAGCACGGCCAGGGCTTTCGCAAAACAGTACTACCGCTATGCCCGCGGCGACGGAAAAGCCGACCTGTGGCGCAAGCGGCACCTGATACGCTATGTGACATATTTGATCGCGCTTCCCACCTTGATAGCACTGGGATTCCGGCACAGGCCCTTCTGGTTCCTCGCTCTCCTCGCCGGAGTGATCGCTTACTGCAAATCGCCGTACCGGCGCCTCGGCAAGCGCCTGCCGGAGCTCTCCCCGCGCGAGCGGCTCCGTACTGTCCTCCTGGTGCCCCTGATTCGCGGCCTGGGAGATATCGCGAAGATGGCCGGTTACCCTGCAGGCTGGGCCTGGCGCCTGAGCAACTGGCAGCGGCCTGAAATCCACTGGCGCAGATGATGCGCCGCAGCACCAGTCGGGAAGGAGTCAGCCTATGGAGCTCTTGAAGGATCGTATCCGGCGCGAAGGCGTCAACATGGGCAAGGGCATCCTCAAAGTCGACAGCTTCATCAACCACCAGGTAGACCCGGCGCTCATGCTGGCTGTCGGGGGCGCGCTTGCAGCGCGTTTTGCTCATTTGGGCGCGGACAAGATCGTGACCGCGGAAATCAGCGGCATCGCACCGGCCCTTACCACGGCGCTGGCTTTGGGGATTCCCGTCGTCTACGCGCGCAAGACCAAGCCGGTCACGATGCACCCCAACGCAATGACCGCCTCGGCGCCTTCGCATACCAAGGGCGTGATGACCGAGCTGATGATCTCTCCCGAATTCCTTGGGCCGCGCGATCACGTCCTGGTCGTCGATGACTTCCTGGCCCGCGGAGAGACCATTCGCGCCCTGGTGCGCCTGGTCCAGAGTTCCGGCGCGAAGCTGATCGGCATCGGCGCGGTGATCGAAAAGCGCTTCGAGGGCGGTCGTGAAGCACTGGCCGACCTTGGCGTACCGATCGAGACCCTCGCCGTGATCACGGCCATGGACAACGGCAAGATCACGCTTGAAGAATGAAGCACGACGCCATCGCCATTCTCGACTACGGTTCGCAGACGGCCCAGCTCATCGCCCGCCGGGTTCGTGAGCTGCATGTCTACTGCGAGCTCCTCCCGTGGGACGCGCCTGCCGAACGCTTCACGGACATGAACCCAAAAGGGTTCATCCTGTCGGGTGGTCCGGCCAGCGTCTATGCCCCCGGCGCGCCCCGGCTCCCCGCGTTTGTGCTCGAGTCGGAAAAGCCGGTGCTGGGCATCTGTTACGGCATGCAGCTCCTGGCCCACAACCTCGGCGGCCGCGTCGATCCCTCGGAGCGCCACGAATACGGACAGGCCAACATGACGATCGTTGCGGAAGATACGCCGCTCCTGCGCGGTCTGCCGCTCGAACCGAGCGTGTGGATGAGCCATGGCGATCATGTCGTGGATTTGCCGCCTTCGTTTGTCCCGCTGGCGGTCACGCCATCGTCGGTGGCAGCCATGGGCAACCCTGCGGCCGGGATCTATGGGGTGCAATTTCACCCCGAGGTGGCGCACACGCCCCAGGGCAAGGCTCTGCTGCACAACTTCGTGCTGGATATCTGCGGCTGTCGTCCCGACTGGACCGCGGCGAACCTGATCGCCGAAGCGGAGAGCTCGATCCGCGAGCAGGTCGGAGATGCGCGTGTCATCTGTGGGCTCAGCGGAGGCGTGGATTCGGCTGTCGCCGCAACCCTCGTCCAGCGCGCGGTGGGCGATCAGCTCACCTGCGTGTTCGTCGATCACGGCCTCCTGCGGCTGGGCGAGCCGAAACAGGTCGTAGAAACGTTCCAGCGGCACATGGGCATGCGGTTGATCTCGGTGAATGCAGTCGAGGAGTTCCTGGCGGACCTGGCGGGCGTCATCGATCCCGAGGAAAAACGGAAGCGCATCGGGTCGCGCTTCGTGCGCGTGTTCGAGGCTGCCGCAGCCAGGGCCGCAGCCACCGAAGGTGAACGCGCAACCTTCCTGGCGCAGGGCACGCTCTATCCCGATGTCATCGAATCGGCAAGCCGTGGCGAGCAGCGCACCGCGCACACGATCAAAACGCATCACAATGTCGGCGGCCTGCCCGAAGACATGCAGTTCAAGCTCATCGAGCCGCTGCGCAGCCTGTTCAAGGACGAAGTCCGCGTGGTGGGAGAGGCGCTCGGGCTGCCGGAAGAGATCGTCTGGCGGCATCCTTTCCCAGGCCCGGGCCTGGCCATCCGCATCATCGGTGAGGTAACGTGGGAGCGGCTGGAGACGTTGCGCCATGCCGACGCGATCCTGCTCGAGGAACTGCGCGCAGCCGGCCTTTACCGCTCCGTCTCGCAAGCGTTCGTCGTGCTGCTGCCGGTCCGCTCGGTGGGGGTCATGGGCGACGGCCGCACCTATGCCGACACGGCAGCCATCCGCGCAGTCACCACCGATGATTTCATGACCGCGGATTGGGCCCGGCTGCCCTACGATGTGCTCGCACGCACCAGCAACCGCATCGTCAACGAGGTCGTTGGCGTGAACCGCGTCGTGTACGATGTGAGTTCCAAGCCGCCCGCGACCATCGAATGGGAGTAAATGCGTAAAGTCATTAGAATCCTGCTGATACTGGTCCTGATTGCGGTTGCCCTGCTGAGCCTGCCGTACATCCGCTATCGCCGCACTGCCGGCATCGTGCCCGCGTGGGTGCGTATCGGCGGGCTCGAAGTGCATGGTGCGACCGAGAGCGAAGCGATCCTATCGCTGACCAAGGGCCTCGACGAGCCACTCGAACTGTTCCATGGCGACAAACGCCTCGTCCTCCGCCCGGAGACCGTCGGTTTCCAGGTCGATCCGTACGCCATGATCAAGGAGGCCCAGGCACTGGACCTGCCCAACCACCTCGTGCGCTACCTGATCGAGGCGTCATTGGAGCGCTCCCTGCGCACCTTCGAAATCCCGCTGAGATTCAGCTATAACGATGCGGCGCTGGAGTCCTGGCTGGATGAGACGATTGCCACGTACGATCGCGCGGCCGGCGCTCCCATCCCGGTGCTGGAGTCGCTCACACTGGCACCCGGCAAGCCTGGCCTGACGACGGACCGCGCGGGCGCCAAGACAGCGATCCTGGCTGCGCTGGCCAATGCCGGCAATCGCACGGTCCGGCTGCCGGTCGCAGAAACACCGCCGCTTCCCATCAGCGTCGAGGCGCTCGGCTCCCTGATGCAAGCCCGGCTCGACGAGTTTCCCGGGATCGGCAGCGTATGGCTGCACCACCTGCCGACAGGCGAGGAAATCGCCATCAACGCAGATGTCGCATATGCGGGCACGAGCACCCTCAAGATCCCCATCCTGATCCAGGTGTACCGAACGCTGGATGCTCCGCCGGGAATCGATACGAGGAAGATCATCAGCGAGACGATGACGTACAGCGGCAACTTCACCGCCAACCTGATGCTCGGGGTGGTCGGCGACGGGAACTGGGACGCAGGCGTTGCGGAGATGAACCGGTCGTTCAAGACGTTGGGCATGAAGAACACTTTCATGGCCACGCCTTACGACCGGAAGCTGGCCGTCGACCCGCGAATCGTAACGGAGGCCAACCAGCGCACAGACCTCAATACGCAGCCCGACCCCTACATGCAGACCACGCCGCGCGACATCGGCAGCTCGCTCCAGATGCTCCTCGCGTGCAGCGAAGGCGGCGGCACGTTGATTGCAGTCTACGGCGAGAAGATTACGCGCGAGGAGTGCGAGGAAGCGCTGCATTACATGTCGTTCAACGAAATGGAAGAACTGCTGGTCGGCGGCCTGCCGGAAGGCGCAAAGGCTGTTCACAAGCACGGCTACGTGCCTGACACCCACGGTGACGTTGCGGCCATATGGGGCCCGGCCGGGCCATACGTCCTGGCCGTTTTCCTCTATCGCCCCACCTGGCTGGAGTGGGACTACTCGAACCCGACCATGCAGGATCTGACAAGGGCGAGCTGGAACGTATTTCAGCAGATGGCGGATCAGTAGAACCGGTTCTACTGATTCTGCCCCCCGAACGCATGCCCCAACGCCCTGGCTCGCTCCGTTCCCTTCGTGATGGCATCTATGATCGCGGCCTTGAAGGCGTGTTCCTCCAGCGCGTACAGGACTTCCACCGAGATGCCACCGGGCGTGCTCGCTTCGCTGATCAGTTCGTAAGGCGACGCATTGCGCGCCTGCCACATGCCCATCGACCCGAGGATCGTCTGGCTGGCGACCTGCGTTGACACCGGGCGCGGCAGGCCACAGCGCACGCCTGCGTCGATCAGTGCCTGAAAGAAGAGGTGTGTTGCCACGGGGCTGCTGAGAGATGTGATCACGTCCAGATATGGTTCGTCCACCTCCACGACCTGGCCCAGCGCATCGAACAGTGAGCGCACATCCTGGCGCTGCGCAGCGGTAACCTGCGAGTTGTAGACCAGCGCAGCGATCCCCTGCCCGATCTGACTGGGCGGATTGGGAAGCGCCCGTGCGAGGGGCTGCTGCTCTCCCAGGGGCGCGTAGCGGCTCAGCGGAATGCCCGCGGCCAGCGAGATCACCACCTGGTCCGCGCTCAACTGCGCTGCCAGCAGGTCGTGCAGCACGACGGGCACGGCCTCGGGCCGCAGATTGATGAAGATGAGATCGCCGAAGCGGGCGGCAGCCACATTGTCCGTGGTGGTTTCGATCCCGAACAGATCTCTCAGATGTTGTAGGCGTGCCTCGTCGCGATCGCTGGCGATGAATTCAGCCCCCGGCGTCGCAGGTCCTGGGTTCAGACGGCGCAGGATGATCTCGGTGATGTGGCCGCCGCCAATGAAGGCGATCCGCTGGGTAGCCATGATGCTCCTCCCGGCAACATACAAAAAGGGCCAGCGCGCCGGGCTCGCGCCCGGGCGTGCTGGCCCGCATCTTCAGAGCTCAACGAGTGCGCTTATTCGGACGGCTGCGGCTCATCCGGCGCGGCCTCCGGCGGCTCACCCGCCAGGTCAGCAGCCAGGTCAGCCACTGCCTCGCCGACCTCTGTCTCGCCCTCCTTCGGCTCCAGCCGCTCCAACAGCTTTCCCAGCTCACGATTGAGCGCTTCGAGCCCCACCAGGAGGCCTTTGCGTACTTCTTCGACGACGTCAGTCTTCTGGACGTCCGTGGCGACCTTTTCAGCTCGGGTGACAAACTCCTTTGCCTGATCGCTCGCCGTGGCCTTCTCAAAGGCTGCACTGATCTCCTGACCGAAGCGCTGCACGCCCGTTGTGATCTCGGTCTGCAGCTTCTTGCGCTCGTCGCTCTCCCACGCGGCCTTCGCCGTCTTGGCCAGTTGTTGCCCCAGTCTCTCGAGCTCATCCGCGATGTTTCTCTCGATCCGGTGCTCTTCGCTCATGGGCTCCTCGCCCATTGTCTCCTCGACCTTCGGTTCCTCGTTCATGGTGCCCTCCCCGAGATATCTCTGACGATGTTCTGCATCGCGCAGTCGAATTGCCTGATACTAACTTCTCTACGTATGCCTCAACCAAAAGTTTCAGGCACATCCCTTTGCGGATTGGGGAGTTCCATTGTATCATTGGTCAAGTCTTGAGCCGGACCGTGTGAGTTCGGCTCTGCTGTGTGAGCGTCAGTGAGAGTACGGTGCACGAAGGCGTGCGTCCGCGACAGGGAGAAGTGATGATCAAGATCGCACCGTCCATTCTTGCCGCCGATTTCGCCCGCCTCGGAGAGTCAGTTCAGGCGGCAGAAGCCGGTGGGGCCGACTACATCCATGTCGACGTGATGGACGGCCATTTCGTGCCCAACATCAGCATCGGATTGCCGGTCGTGGCAGCACTTAAGGGGGTCACCCGGCTGCCACTCGATGTCCACCTGATGATCACTGCACCCGAACGCTACCTGGCCGACTTCGTGCGGGCCGGGGCATCGATCCTCACCATTCATGTTGAAGCATGCGCCCACCTGCATCGCGCGGTCCAGCAGATTCGCGAGTTGGGCGCGCTGCCAGGCGTTACCCTGAACCCTGCCACTTCGCTTGATAGCGTGTCCGAGATTCTGCCCTACGTGGACCAGGTGTTGATCATGTCGGTCAATCCCGGCTTCGGCGGCCAGAGCTACATCCCGACGATGACCGGCAAGATTGCCCGGCTGCGGGAGATGATTCGCAGGATAGGGCGCGCGGTCGATATTGAGGTGGATGGGGGCGTCGACGAGACCACCGCTGCGGAGGTGGTGGGAGCAGGCGCCAATGTGCTGGTCGCCGGGACAGCCGTGTTCAGACACCCGGACGGTGCCGCGGGGGGCATCCGCGCGCTGAGGTTGGCGGTGTCACCGGAGTCCCATCAATAGCTCATTAAAAGCAAACAGCCGGCGATGTCGCCGGCCGCGTGCAACTATGGCAAGACGGTTTCAGGCAGCCTTCTGCATCGCTTTGATGCAGTTCGCGCAGATGTAGACTCTTCGCTCGACGCCGTTGACCGGCAGGCGCATGCGCTGAACGTTGGGTTTCCAGATGCGCTTGGTGTGGCGCATGGAATGGCTGACATTGTGCCCAAACTGTGGCCCCTTGCCGCAAACTTCACACTTGGCCATGTGATACCCCCACTAGTGCTCGATGTCCTGACAAACGTTGACCGAGCCAACCTAGGAGGGCCCGGCCATAAGTACCGCTATGTTACCACATGGCGACCAGTTGTGCAAAACTGACTGTCACTGAGAAAGGGCATGGTATGACTGAGGAGAGAAGAACGGGCAGAATCGAGATCTCGCCCCAGGCGATCGCAACCCTTGCCGGTGAGGCCGTCCTGCGCTGCTACGGCGTGGTGGGGATGGCCAACAAGAACCTGATCGACGGCATCGCGGATCTGCTCCAGCCTGATCGCTGGGGTCGCGGAGTTGACGTTCGCGTGCGAGACGGAGAGATCATCGTGGACCTCTACGTCATCGTCCAGTATGGCACGCGCATCTCAGAAGTAGCCCATGGCGTGATGCACGGCGTCCAGTATGCCCTGGAGCAAGCACTTGGCGTACCGGTTGCCGAGGTGAACGTGCACGTCCAGGGCTTGCGCATGCCTAACGGCGACTGATCTCTCTGTTTTTCGAAAGCTCAATTCCGGAGGACTTGTACGTTGGCAGTAGACCATATCCCCGCCCAGGCTTCCCCTGGTGAACCCACAGCCGGGACAGAACGCGACTCGCAGCCATCTGTCACGGGATCGCGTTTTCGCGAGCTCCTCTGCGCTGCGCAATCCTGGCTGGATCGACACCACGAAATCGTCAATGCGCTAAACGTGTTTCCGGTTCCGGACGGTGATACCGGCACGAACATGCTGTTGACCATGAAATCGGCCTGCCGGGAAATAACGGAGGAACACACGGAAAGCGTGGGCGAGGTCGCCAGGGCCGCCGCGCACGGCGCGCTCATGGGTGCGCGCGGCAACTCGGGGGTGATCCTCTCGCAGATCCTGCGCGGTATGGCGAAGAGCCTGGCCGAGCAGATGGAGCTCACCGGTCCCGAATTTGCGGCGGCCCTGGCTGAGGGCAGCCGCGTTGCCTACAAGGGCGTCAACCGGCCGGTTGAGGGCACCATACTGACCGTTGCCCGCGAGGCTGCTGCGGCAGCCGAGAGTGCGGCAGAAACGGATGCGGATCTCGCTTTCGTACTCGAACATACCGTCCGCGCGGCGGATCGCGCGGTGGCCAACACGCCCAATCTGCTGCCTGTGCTGGCACAGGCAGGCAAGGTCGACAGCGGCGGAAAGGGCCTCTTCTACATCCTCGAAGGCATCCATCGTGAGGTCAGCGGCATCACGACGGCTGCCGAGGGCATAGTTGCAGTTGCAGCCGTACCTGAAGCCGTACCTGCTGCGCCGCGAGCCGCCAAGGGCAGGCGAGAACTGCCACCCCTGGTACATGGCTTCGATGTGCAGTTCCTGGTCGAGGCTCCGAGTCTGGATGTGGCAGCCATTCGCGAGCAGATTACCGCAATGGGCGACTGTCCACTCGTAGAAGGCGATGACACCCTGGTCAAGGTTCACGTTCACGTGCCTGATCCGGGCGTCCCGTTGGCGTACGCAGTCAGCCTTGGCTTCGTCACGGATGTCGTCGTGGAAAACATGGATGACATGCAGCTTCCAGACATGCCTCCCGGATATGACCCGCTGCCCCCTCGCTTCGAGGTGAGCGCAATCGAAGAGGAACCGTCGCTGCTGGGATGCGAACCCGGTCCGATCGAAGGTCCGGGCGTGGTGGCTGTTGCCCCAGGGGCAGGCCTGGCGAAGGTGTTCAGGAGCCTGGGCACGCATTGTGTCATCTCCGGCGGCCAGACCATGAACCCGAGCACGCAGGACCTGCTGGAGGCAATCCGCCGGCTGCCTGTGAACGATGTGCTTCTGCTGCCGAACAACGGCAACATCATCATGGCTGCCAGCCAGGCGCAGGCGCTCGCCGCCAGCGAAGGCAAGAACGTCGCAGTCGTTCCTAGCAAGAGCATTCCCCAGGGCATCAGCGCGTTGCTTGCGCTCAACCCACACAGCAACCTGGCGCACAACCTGACGACCATGACTTCGGCGATCAGGAGCGTGCAAACCGGCGAGGTCACCACTGCCGTGCAGAATGCGCGCTTCGATGGCATCGACGTCCACTCCGGCGACATCATCGGCCTTCTGAACGACCAGTTGACGGCAGCAGGCAACAACGCTGAAGAGGTGGTGCGCAGCCTGCTGGAGCAGATGGACGCAGCCAGCCTGGAGGTCATCACCCTGTATTACGGCGAGCCGGTTACGGCGCAGCAGGCTGACGATCTCCGGGAGGCGCTGAGCGATCTCTATCCCGATCAGGAGATCGAAGTTGTCGAAGGCGGGCAGCCTTTTTACCATTACATCATTTCCGCTGAGTAAGGACGCGAGGGCCGAAGTGGCACAGGTCAAAATCGTTACGGACAGCAGCGCATATCTGCCGCAATCTGCCTCGATCGCCCAATTGGGCATCGAGGTGCTCCCACTGATCGTTCGCTCGGGCCAGCATACATATCCGGAACGCATCAACCAGACGGATGAGGCGTTCATGCGCAGGCTGAGCGAGGACGGCAAGAGCGGATCAGTCGAATCACCCAAGATCGCGCAGGTGCAACAAGTCTTTGCGCGGCTGGGCCAGGTCACCGACAGCGTAGTGTGCATTCACGCGTCCGGCGCACTGCACGACATCGGCGAGGTCGCACGCCGCGCATCATCGGGCTTCATGGGCCGCCAACGCATCATCGTGCTCGACACGCAGACGACTTCGGTGGGATTGGGCATTATCGTAGAGGCAGCAGCCCGGGCGGCGGCTGAGGGTGCGTCCCAGGCCGAGATCGTCAAGATCGTGCGCGGGATGATCCCCCACATGTATGCCATGTTTTTCTCCGATTCCCTGGAGTACCTTGAAGCGTGGGGACGCCTTGGCCCTGCACAGGCCATGCTCGGCACCATGCTGGGCCTCAAGCCGCTTGCCACCATGGAGGACGGCGATCTGATCCCGATGGAGAAGGTTCGCGGCTACAGCAGGGCAGTCGACGAACTATATGATTTCGTGATCGAGTTTTCCCGCATCGAGCAGCTCTACCTGGTGCACAATGGTTTCGAAACCGAAGCCGCACAACTCCTCGAGCGGCTGGAAGAAGCGTTCCCGCACCAGGAATTCCCGGTCGTGGGCTATGCACCATCGCTCGCGGTCCACATTGGGCCGCGTGCGCTCGGCGTGCTGGTTCACGAAGGGAGCCGGTAACGGGCTGAGGCGATTATGGACAACGCAATCACTCGTCTGCTCAAGGTCCTGGACCTGGAGCGGAAGCAAGGCTACCGCAACAAGGCCGTCATCGGCGGCCTGGACAAGTTCGTCAGTCGCTGGGAAACGGATGCACGCGCTGAGGCGCCGAACAGTGAGGCCATCAATGAGATCGTCTCGCTGCTGCTCGGCTACGCGGTCGTCGAGGACCGGACGGCACGGGAACGCATCCTGGACCTGATCATTCGTCGGGCGCAGTCGCTAGAGGCAGGAGCCGCAGGCCCCGCGCATCCTGAAGAGAGTGCTGCCGCGGGCGCTGCCGCGCCGGAGGCAGAGGAGCAGCCAAGCCCCGAACGCCGCAAGGATCGCCTGAGCGAACCGCTGTTCCCAAAGATTACCAAGCCTGCCTCTCCACAGCCGGCAGAGTCCCGGCCGGCTGCACCCCCTCCGGTGGAGCCAGTCTCTCCGGCGCAGGAGAGGCCAGATAGCCAATCCGAACCAGCGCCGCGGCCCGCGGATACCCGGTCGGCGCCCAAGCACGTTGAAGCTCATTCGGACCTGCACCGCGAGTCGAGGACCGAGGACCTGCAGGACGTCCGAGGTCCAGCGCGCCCTCCCGCGCCGGGCCTCGATTCGGCCGTCATCCGCCTGCCCAACATCGGCCCGGCCTACGCCCATAAGCTCGCCAAGCTGGGCGTGGAGACCGTGCGCGATCTCCTGTACCTCCTGCCACATCGTTACGACGACTACAGCCAGCTTCGCACCATAGACCGGCTCAATTTCGGTGAGGAGGCAACCGTCATCGGTACGGTCTGGGACATCAAATCGCGCGACATCGGCAGTAACCGGAAACTGGTCACGGCCCGCGTGGGCGACGGCACCGGCGAGATGCAGATGACCTGGTTCAATCCATGGATCGAAAAACAACTGCGCGTCGGACAGGCATACTCGTTCGGCGGCAAAGTCGAAAGCTATCGAAGCAGCCTCGTCATGCGCAGCCCCGAGTTTGAGCCGCTGGATCGAACCCTGGTGAGCACCGGGCGACTGGCTCCTGTCTATCCTCTCACCGAAGGGCTGAGCGTGCGCTGGCTGCGCAATGTGATCAGGCTGGCACTCGATGCATGGGGAGAGGACCTCCCGGACTTCCTCCCTCCGGCAACCCGCGAACGTTACCGCCTGATGACCCTGGCCCAGGCGATTTCGCAAATCCACTTTCCCGACAACCATGAGCTCATCGCCGCTGCTCATCGCAGGCTCAGCTTCGACGAGTTCCTGGTGCTGCAGCTGGGCGTGCTCGCAGCGCGGCAGCGCTTTCAAGGTGCGCCGGCGAAGCCGCTACAAGTGGATGATGGCGTCCTCGCATCCTTCGTGGCCGCGCTGCCGTTCGAAATGACCCAGGCACAAGGCCGCGCTCTGACCGAGATTACGCGCGACCTGGCCAATGACCGGCCGATGGGCCGTCTGCTCCAGGGCGATGTCGGATCGGGCAAGACCGCGGTTGCGGCCGCAGCGCTATGGATTGCAGTCGCCAACGGATGCCAGGGCGCCATCATGGCTCCGACCGAAATCCTCGCCGAGCAACATGCTCGCTCCTTCGGCCGCATGTTTGAGTCGCTGCGCCATCCCGTAAGCGGGACGCCCATTCGCGTTGTCCTGTTGACGGGCAGAATGAGCGCGGTGGAACGGTCAGAGGCCCTCGCTGCCCTTGCCAACGGCGATGCGCACATTGCGATCGGCACGCATGCGCTGATTCAGAAGGACGTCGATTTTCACGACCTGGCTGTCACGGTAGTCGATGAACAGCACCGCTTCGGTGTGGAGCAGCGCGCCGCCCTTCGCCAGAAGGGCAGCCAGCCGCATATGCTCGTCATGAGCGCCACGCCCATCCCCCGGTCTCTGGCGCTCACCCTCTATGGGGATCTCGACGTTTCTGTCATCGACGAAATGCCTGTGGGGCGCACGCCCATCCGCACGAAGTGGCTCACGCCCGCCCAGCGCGAACGGGCCTACGGATTCATCCGGCGCCAGGTGCAGGAGGGCCACCAGGCCTTCATCATCTACCCGCTGGTAGAGGAATCCGCCGTGAGTGAGGCACCCGCAGCGGTTGAAGAGCACAGCCGCCTGCGCGACACCATCTTCCCGGACCTCAAGGTCGGCCTGCTCCACGGACGGCTCCGAGGTGACGAGAAGGACGAAGTCATGCGAGCCTTCAGCGCGGGCGAGCTGAATATTCTGGTGGCGACATCCGTGGTAGAGGTTGGCATTGACGTGCCGAATGCTACGGCGATCATGATCGAGGGCGCGGAGCGCTTCGGGCTTGCGCAATTGCACCAGTTCCGCGGCCGCGTGGGTCGCGGGGACTCCCCCTCCTACTGCATCCTGATTTCCGACGTCGCGGAAGGGGACGGTGTGCAGCGCCTCCAGGCGCTGGAAAGCAGCACCGACGGCTTTGCGCTCGCGCAGATCGACCTGGATCTGCGCGGTCCGGGCGACTTCTTTGGAGTGCGCCAGAGCGGCCTGCCGCCGCTCAAGACCGCGCAATTGAGCGATTTGCGCACCCTGGAGGATGCTCGGTCGGCAGCCCAGGCGTTGTTTACGACCGACCCGACCTTGAGCCTGCCCGAGCACGCCATGTTGGCAGCCCAGGTCGCGGCCTTCTGGCGCGGCAGCGGCGACATGAGTTGAGGGGCCGTGCATTAAGGAGACTATGGTTCTAGCACTGTATCCCGGCACTTTCGATCCGATCCATAACGGGCATGTGGACATCGCTGCGCGTGCGTCGCGCTTGTTCGATGAGCTTGTCATCGGCATCTACGACAGCCCGCCCAAGACGCTCACCTTCGACACGCCGCAACGCCTGGCGCTGGCGCGCGAATCGCTCGCGCATCTCGACAACGTGCGCGTTCAGCCCTACCGCGGCCTGACGGTGGCGTTCGCGCAGCAAATCGGCGCCAGGGTCATGGTGCGCGGCCTGCGGGCCATTTCCGACTTCGAGTATGAATTCCAGATGGCGCTAACCAACAAGAAGCTGGCCCCCGACGTCGAATTCATCTCCCTTATGACAAGTCTCGATTACGCCTACCTCAGTTCCTCAATTCTCAAAGAGGTGGCGCTGCTGGGCGGAGCGATCGAAGGGCTGGCGCCTGCACCGGTGCAGGCCGCGCTCGGTGCTCGTTTTGCCGGGCTCGGGCCCGATGGCGCAGAAGCAGTTCCGATCCGAACATCACGTGACTGAAAGAGGTGCTGACTATGCAGACCCTCGTCGATGAACTTGAGCGACTCGTGGACAGCGCGATGCGCATGCCCGTCGGTGGAAAACTGCTCATCGATGAAAGTGCGATTCGCCGGCTGGCAGATCAGTTGCGCTCCGCGCTGCCCAATCAGCAGCGCGACAGCCAGAGATTTGCCAGCGAGCGCGAGCGCATCCTGACAGAGGCCCGTATGCAGGCCCGGCGCATCGTCGAAGATGCCCACGGTGAAGCCGGTGTACGGCTGGACGACCAGGCCGTCGTGGTCGCTGCGCGCCAGAGAGCGCGCGATATCACCTCAGAGGCCGAGAAGATGGCCAGCCAACTGCGAGCCGATGCCGACCAATACATCATGAACCAGTTCAACATGATGGAAGCGCGGCTGATACGCGTGCTGCGCGAGATCCAGGCCGGCCAGCGCGCTCTGTCCAGGGCGCAGGGGGGCGGCGAAGCAGCAGAGTCTTCTCAGGGGTGACACGGCTGCAGGAAGGGGTGAACAGGCGTGTTTTTTGACACGTCTGCCCCTCTGGCCTATAATAATCGCTTGGCGCTGGCCCGTCGACTTCTGCGCGCCGAGCAGCCAACCCATTAAGCGTCGGGATGCCAGGGGGCTGCGAGTGGATTGACCGTGATTGACAAGCTAAGGTTCAACGTCGCCCAATTGATGAAGGATGCGGTCGGCGCGTATCGCCACGTGGAAGTAGTGGCCGATCTGCAGGAGCTGGCCCCCGACCTGGATATTGCTGAAAGCGATCAGCCGTCCATCGTGGAAGGCCCGATTCGCATGATGCACACCAATCAGGGCGTTTTCGTCCAGGGCGAACTCACCGGCAAGACTCAGCTTGCATGTGCGCGCTGCCTGGAGCCCGTGCCCGTGGATTTCGAAGTCCACCTCGAAGAGGTGTTCGTCCCCACGGTCGACATGGCAACGGGCAAATCGCTCAGGCCGGATGAAGAGGATCAGGCGCTCTGGATTGACGAGCATCACATCCTGGACCTGACCGAAGTGCTGCGGCAAGATGTTCTGCTCGAGCTGCCTGTACATGTGCTGTGCAAGCAGGACTGCCGGGGGTTGTGCCCGGATTGCGGCACAAACCTGAACACAGCGACCTGCAATTGCGGCCCCGATGTGGACCCGCGTTGGGCCAGCCTGACGGATTTGTTAAAGAACTAATAAGTGAACTAAGAGTTAAGGAGTACACAGTGCCACCTCATCCAAAACGCAAGTTTTCCAAGGGCCGCCGCGATCGCCGCCGCGCCCATGATGGTCTTCAACCGGTGCACCTCGTCAAGTGCAAGCAGTGCGGCAGCATGCGTCTCCCGCATCACGTCTGCCCTGATTGTGGCGCCTACAAAGGCGAAACCGTCCTGGAAGTCGAGGCCGCCAAGAAGTAGTACGTCGATCACCGTCACGCGTTCGGCGCAAGGCGCCGTGAGGGGGGACCTGGGCGTGACCCACGTCCCCCTTCTGTCTGCACCTGTACACATTAGCGCATATGGCTGAAACCACCCCCCACACCGCCTATATCTTTCCAGGCCAGGGATCTCAATCCGTTGGCATGGGCCAGGCGTTGGTCGAGACGTACGGTGTCGCCCGCGACACTTTCGCGGAGGCAGATGCGATCCTTGGTTTCGAGCTATCGCGACTCTGCTTCACAGGCCCACCCGAACTCCTCACCGACACGCGTAATGCCCAACCTGCGCTCCTCACGACCAGCATCGCTGCCTGGCGAGCTCTCCGCGCAGACCGTCCAGACCTGCCTGCACCCTGCTGCTTCGCGGGCCACAGCCTGGGCGAATACAGCGCGCTCGTAGCCGCGGGGTGTCTCGATTTCGCCGCCGCCGTTCGCCTGACACGGACGCGCGGCGAACTCATGGCGCGCGCGGGCGAAGCACGGCCCGGCAGCATGGCCGCCATCCTCAAGCTGGATGACGCCTTGGTCGCCAACCTCTGTGCAGAGGCGCAGGTCGAAACAGGCGATATAGTTCAGGTAGCAAACTATAACGCGCCCGGCCAGGTAGTGGTGTCCGGCGGGTCTGCAGGAGTCGCTGCGCTGATGGAGCTGGCCAGGAAGGCCGGAGGCCGCCCGCGCCCACTTGCCGTCAGCATTGCGGCTCACTCGGCGCTCATGGCCGCGGCTGCGGAGGAGTTCGCACAGCATATCCTCCAAACGCCCTTCCGCGCGCCTGCCTGGCAGGATGCACCTGTCGTCAGCAATCTGGAGGCCTGCCCACTGGAGACAGCCGACGAGATTCGGCACGAACTCATCGGCCAGCTCACAGGCAGCGTACGATGGACCAGCTCGGTCTTCAAGATGCAGGAACTCGGCGCTGCGCGATTTGTTGAGATCGGTCCAGGCGATGTGCTCACCGGGCTCATCAAACGGATCCTGACCGATCCTGACACCGTGAACATCCGCACGTCCGACGACTTCGCGTCGCTGTAGAGAGGTGAGCCGAATGCTGCAAGACAAGATCGCGATCGTAACGGGCGCATCCCGCGGCATTGGCGCGGCCATTGCCATCGACCTGGCCGCACATGGCGCCATGGTCATCGTCAACCACCGTGACAGCGCTGCGGGTGCTACGGAAGTCGTGCGCTCGATTCAGGATGCGGGCGGCCGTGCCGAAGCCCTCCAGGCGGATGTCAGCTTCCTTGCCGAGGCACAGCGCCTGATCAAGGAAACCGTCTATCGCTTTGGGCGTCTCGACGTCCTGGTCAACAATGCCGGCACGACGCGCGATATGCTGCTCATGATGATGAGCGAAGATGACTGGGATGTGGTATTGCGCACAAACCTGAAGAGCGCTTACAATTGCAGTAAGGCCGCGCTCCGGCCCATGTTCAAACAGCGCTACGGCCGGATCATCAATATCACGTCGGTCTCAGGCCTGGCGGGGCAGGCGGGACAGACCAATTACTCAGCTTCAAAAGCCGGGCTGATTGGGTTCACTAAGTCGTTGGCCAAGGAAGTGGGGCCGCGCAACGTCACCGTCAATGCCGTAGCGCCTGGTTTCGTGCCTACCGCTCTCACGAGCGTCCTGACCGACGAACAGAAGAATGCGGCAATCGCCGTGACGCCGCTCGGCCGCTTCGCCAGGCCGGAGGAGATCGCCTACGCGGTTACCTTCCTCGCCAGCGACCGCGCCGCCTTCATCACGGGCCAGGTCCTCAGTGTGGATGGCGGCCTGGTCATGCAGTAAGGGTAAGGGGGACAGATGGAAGAAGTGCAGGGCAAGGTTACCGTTGCGCCGCCGGTGCTAACCACCATCGTGCGCCAGACGACGCTTGAGCAGCGCGGGGTCAACCGGCTGGGGGTGTTGCCGGCCAAGATGCGCGGGCTGCGCGCGGGCTCTGCGCTTGAAGAAGGCATCCTCGTTGGGGTCACCGATGAGGGAGTCCGCGTCGAAGTACACGTGGTCGCCGACGCAGGAACCAATGTCCTCAAACTGGGCGAGGCGCTGCAGACCGCGATCACGCGCGCGCTCGAGGAGATGATCGGCATGTCCGTTACTGCGGTCGATGTCTATGTGGATGACGTCGCCCGTGCCGATCTGAAGGCGGAATAGACACCAGGCGGGAGACTCATGAGCGTGCAAGCTCGCCGGCAGGCCCGGATCAGCGCCCTCCAGGCGCTGTACGAGATCGATTCGACGCAGCACCGGGTCGGTGATGTCGTAACCCATCGCTTAGAGGATACGCCCCTTCCGCCCGAGGGAGAAGCTTTCCTGCGAGACCTCGTCAGCGGGATCGTGCGCCATCGGGACCAGCTCGACCAGTTGATCCACAAATATGCCCCTGCCTGGCCCGTAGCCCAGATCGCGGTGGTGGATCGCAACATCCTGCGCATCGCGCTGTACGAGCTGAGCGGCGCGTCGGGTACACCCCCCAAGGTTGCCATCAATGAGGCGGTGGACCTGGCCAAGCTTTTTGGCAGCGACAACAGCTCGCGCTTCGTCAACGGCGTTCTGGGCACCGCGGTGGCCGGCGGCGAACGTATCGTGCTGCGTCCGGCAGCCGAAGATGCGGTGATCGGAAAGGACTGATCGTGGATATCCTTGGCATCGGCCCCATGGAATTGCTTTTGATCCTCATCGTTGCCCTGATGGTGTTCGGACCCGATCGCCTGCCGACCATAGGATCGAAGCTGGGGCGCGCCATGCGTGATATGCGGCGCGCAACGCGCGCGATCTCAGAGGAGATCAACGCGACGCGTGAGGCAATCGAGGCGCCTGCCAAGGAACTCGCCGAGCCATTCCAGGAAGTCGCCGATGCAGCTAAATCCATGAGCAGCGTCGCCGCGGCCGCGCGCAACCCGGGCGAGGCTATCCGCCAATCCGTGCTCAAAGAGCTCAATGCGCCGGCAAATGCCGGGCAGACTCCTGCGCCACCGGCCGAGCCCGACAATATCATCGCTCCACCCGAACTGACTCAAGAGCTCGTCCCTGAGACGGACGCTGCGCCCCTCCCCGCGGCTGAGGCCCCTGAGCCTGCGGCTGCCCCACCTTCCGAAGCGTCCGATCTGCCGGCCGCAGTCGATCTGCAGGCCGGACCCGAGCCGCTGGCCGCGGCCGATGTGCCGGCCGAGCCTGAGCCGCATGCCGCGGCCGACATGCCGGTCGAATCCGCGCCGCTGACCGCGGTCGATGCAGGACCGGATGCGGTACAGGCGGGCGAGGCGCCTGAAGCCGAGCCCCAGGAAGCGCTCCAGC
>CAYLZG010000078.1:0-18872 GCA_964387985.1 uncultured Anaerolineales bacterium
TGAGCATGGCCGGCGCATTCGTGGGCATCTCCATGCCCGAGTTCTGGTTCGGCATTCTGTTGATCTTGCTCTTTGCCGTGCAACTGGGCTGGCTGCCGGTTTCCGGGCGCATCGATCACGGCACGGGGTTGCAGGAGATTACAGGGCTCTATGTGCTGGATAGCCTGCTGACGGGCAACCGCGTTGCGCTAGTCAGCAGCTTGAAGCACCTGGTCCTGCCGTCCGTCACCCTGGGAGCGGGTGCAGCCGCGGTCCTCGCGCGGGTTCTCCGTTCCTCGCTGATCGAGACGCTGCGCACGGATTACGTGACGCTGGCACGCGCAAAAGGGGCGCCAGAGGGCCGGGTGGTGCTCAAGCATGCCCTGCGCAACGCACTGATCCCGACCGTTACGGTGGTCGGGCTGCAGGTCGGCAGCCTGCTTGGCGGGAACATGATCGTCGAGACGGTCTTTAGCTGGCCGGGGCTGGGCCGGCTGGTGGTCAACGCCATCTTCGGTCGCGACTTTCCGCTGATCCAGGGCGCGGTAATGATTTATGCCCTGACGTTCGTGGTCGCAAACCTGATCGTTGATGTGTTGTATACCTATTTGAATCCGAAGATTACTCTCTGAGATTTCAGACATCTAGGGCGAATGGAGCGGGAACTCAGTGCACAACATCCAATCGGGCGCCATAACTACAGGAACGTGGCACTTTCTGGCCATCCGTCTGCGCGTTTGGCGCCAGGGCCTGGTGGGCTTCCTGCGTGATCTGTGGCATCACCCGCTGCCCTTGATCGCGGGGTTGGTCATCGTCATCTATATTTTGGCTGCCGTCTTTGCCCCACAGATCACCGTTCAGGATCCTGGCCGCGGCAACCTGCGAGCACGCTTTACGCCGCCGGCCTGGCAGGCGGGCGGCACGATGGACTTCCCGTTGGGCGCCGACGAACAGGGCCGGGATCTGTTGACACGCATCATCTATGGCTCACGCATCTCACTTGCGGTCGGGCTGTGGACGGTGGGGATTTCCGTGCTGCTCGGCACGACGTTGGGTGCGATCGCAGGCTACTTCGGGGGCCGGCTGGACCATCTCCTCTCGCGGTTTGCAGACCTGCTCCTGGCCTTTCCGTTCCTGATCTTTGCGATCGGAGTGATGGCATTTCTTGGGCCGGGGTTCACCAACCTGATCCTGGCCCTGACCTTCAAGGGCTGGGTGGAGTTCTTCCGCCTGGTCCGCGGCGCAATGCTGGCCGAGAAGAGCAAGGAGTATGTAGAGGCCGCACGCGTCTGCGGCCGCCGCGATCCGGCCATCATCGTGGCGGAAATCCTGCCGAACGTCATCCAACCCGTCTTCGTGTTGGGAACGCTGCGGATGGGTTTCTTCATCGTCACCGAGGCAAGCCTGAGTTTCCTGGGCCTGGGCGTGCAGCCACCGACCCCGGCCTGGGGCTCCATGGTCGCCGCGGGCCGCGATTATCTGCTCACAGCCTGGTGGGTGAGCACCTTCCCGGGCCTGGCGATTTTGATCCTGGTCCTCGCGATCAATATTTTCGGCGAGGGATTGCGGGACATCCTGGATCCCCGGATGAAGATCGAATGATGAACCGGTACTCTGCGCTTTGCACATGCGGTAAGATTTGAGGAAGGCGAATGTCGGAGCTATTGCTGCAGTTGCGTGAGTTAAAGACAACGTTTCCGACCCGCCGAGGGCTTGTCACTGCGGTCAACGGGGTCAATCTCACGGTGCGCCGGGGCGAGATCGTCGGCGTGGTGGGTGAATCGGGTTGCGGAAAGAGCGTGACCATGATGTCCATCCTGCGGCTCGTCGCGCGTCCCGGCCGCATCTCAGGGGGCGACATCATCTTCGAGGGACGCAGCCTGCTCGGTCTGTCGCCGTCTGCCTTACGCGCTGTGCGCGGGAGGGAGATCGCGATGATCTTCCAGGATCCGCTGAGCACGCTGAATCCTGCGTTTCGAGTGGGCGAACAGATCCGGGAGTCGCTCAGGCTGCACGGGTTGGTGAAGGGCAGCCGCATGCCATTCGGATCAAATCGAGCCAGCGCTGAAAAGCAGCGCGTCCTCAGGGTGATGGAAGAGGTGGGCATCCCTTCGCCGGTGGATCGCTATGCAGCCTACCCCCACCAGTTCAGCGGCGGCATGCAGCAGCGGGCCCTCATCGCCATTGCGCTCTCCTGCGAGCCCAAGCTGCTGCTGGCTGATGAGCCCACCACTGCGCTGGACGTGACCATTCAGGCCCAGATCCTGGACCTGATGCGGCGCATCAATCGCGACCACGGCACGGCCGTCATCATGGTAACGCACGACCTGGGCGTGGCCGCTGAGTTCTGCAACACCATCGCCGTGATGTATGCGGGCCAGATCGTGGAGCGCGGCACGACCGATCAGGTGATCGGCGCTCCACGACATCCTTACACCCAGGGATTGCTCGCCTGCCGCCCGGGGATATCCGAGCGCAAGGCAATCGTGCCGATTCAGGGCGAGGTGCCGGACCTGGTGAACCTGCCGCAAGGGTGTGCCTTTGAACCGCGGTGCGAGTTTGCCCGGCCGGCGTGCCTGGGAGAGCCGATTCGGATGACCACCATCGGTGATGGTCACTATGTCAGATGCATCCGGACCAGTGGCTATGAACGTCGCCCCACTGATATCGCACGCCTGGGTCTGAATGCGTAATATCCTGGGAGGTTACGATGTACAGCAAGATCCTGGTCCCACTGGATGGGTCGGAGCGCGCGGAGGCGATCTTGCCCTGCGTCCGTGAGTTGGCCGGACGTCTCTCCGCCGAACTTGTGCTGGTGCGGGTGATCGAGCCGCAGCCTCACATAACGGCCCCCGGCGAGCCGGTGCCGTATGCGCCGGTCGCCGATATAAACGAGCTTACGGTTGCCGCTGAAGCTTATCTGGCCGGGCTCAAGGATCAGCTTGGCCAGCAGGGCTTGCGAGTGCGTGTGCTGGTCCCATACGGACCGGTGGTCGACGAGATCATCGCCGCCGCAGACCAGGAAGAGGCAGATCTGATCGCCATCGCCAGCCACGGCCGCGGCGGGCTTGCGCGGCTCTTTTATGGCAGTGTCGCTTCTGCGCTCTTACAGCGCGTTAGCCAGCCGCTGCTCCTGGTGAGATCACGAGATTGAAGGCTATGAGCGAAACTCAGAGTACGCAGCCCCTCATCGAGGCACGCGGGGTGGTCAAGCATTTCCGGCAGACTCCTGGCGTATTGGCGCGCGTCCTGGCCAGACAGCACCCGGTCGTGGTGCGCGCGGTGGACGGCATCGACCTGGCCGTGTTGCCCGGTGAGACGCTGGGCCTGGTGGGAGAGTCCGGCTGCGGCAAGACAACGCTGGGGCGCGTGTTGGTGCGGCTGTACGAACCCACCGCAGGCGAGGTGATGTATGAGGGCCACCCCGTGCATGAAAAGGCGGATTTCCACCGGTCGGCTCAGATCATCTTCCAGAATCCGTATGCCTCGCTCAATCCGCGCAAGACCGTGCGTGAGATCCTGGATGTGCCCCTGCGCCATCGCGGGCTGCGCAACCCAGCCGAGCGGGAGGCCGAATCCCTGCGCTTGTTGAAGCGGGTCGGCCTGCCCGAGCGGCACATCGACAGTTATCCGCACCAGTTCAGCGGTGGGCAGCGCCAGCGCATCGGGGTTGCGCGGGCAGTTGCCATGGGTCCCAGTTTTGTGGTGGCGGATGAGCCCGTCTCCTCGCTCGATGTCAGCATCCAAGCGCAGGTGCTGAATCTTTTGGAGGAACTCCAGGACGAATACCACCTGACTTACCTGTTCATCTCGCATGACCTGAGCGTCGTGCGCCACATCAGCGATCGGATGGCGGTCATGTACCTGGGCCAGATCGTCGAGCACGGGCCGACCGATGCGTTGTACGAAGCCCCGCTGCACCCATACACCCAGGCGCTGTTGGCCGCCATCCCGCAGGTCGAACGCGTGAACCGGCGCGAGCGCATCCTGCTGACCGGCGGCGTGCCCAGCCCCATCGATCCACCGTCCGGGTGCCGGTTCCATCCGCGCTGCTTTGCGAAGGTCGGCCGGATCTGTGAGGAAGAGCAGCCCCCTGCGTTCGCCGCCGGCGATCAGCAGGTTGCATGTTGGATTTACGGCAGCGGAGCCAGGCCTTCTGGCTCCGGCTCTGCTTAGGTGGTCACTCCGCCAGGGCTCTGTTGATGGGGAGGATATAGACCGGACTGTCGCTCAGTTGGACGACCTGCTGCGCCACGCTGCCCATAAAGAGCAGGTCGAGCCCACCGCGACCCTGTGAGGCAATCATGATCAGGTCCACGCCCTCGCGCTTGCCCACATCGACGATCGAGCGAGCCGGGTAAGACCCGGTCACGACCGTTCTGACAGCCAGGCCCTCTGCGCGCAGGCCCTCGGCAATCGAATCCAGGTACTTGCGTATGTTGACCTCTGCTTGCTTGCGAATGGCGTTGAGGACAGCTGCCGGCGCGCGATATTTCTCGCTCTCCGGCACAGCAGGCACACAGAGCAACATCAGCTCGCAGTCGAACTGCTTTGCGAGCAGCCGGGCGTAGGGCAGAAGCTGCTCGGCAAAGGCCGAGCCGTCCAGGGCGACGAGGATCCGGCCGAGGTGGGGCGCTTCGGCAGGACCGCTCTCGAACACCTGCACAAGCAGAATGGGGATGTCCAGCCGGTGCACCAGCTTGGCGGACAGTCCTTCGCCAAGCCAGTTCTTTTTGTCCGAGCCGCCGCCGGTCGTTACGATCACCAGGTCTATGTCTTTCTCGGTTACAACTTCTTGAGCAACAGCGGCCGTCGACCCCGCGCGGACGGTCGCGTTGACCCTGATTGCCGCAGCATGCATCTTTTCGGCTATCCGGGTCAGGTAAGCCTCGGCCTCCGCTTTGGCCGCGGAACCCGCCTGGAAATCGCGGGAAGCGGAGAGCAAGGTCAAGTGTGCGCCGGTGGTTTCGCAGACAAACTGCGCCATCGGCAACGCCTGCGCTGCATTGTCGGAGCCATCCAACAGCGTTAGAACGCGTTCTATCCTGACGTTGTCATTCAGCGGGCGGTAAGCGCGAACCGGTTCAGGCGTCCAACCAATGGTGACTTCGCCTTGATCCCCATTCTCGGCAGCGTGAACCGGCGTCTGGCCAAAGCCGAAGCCGGCCAGCAGGCTGGCGTTGAGCTGGCCGAGGTAATCCATCTCGGGCGACGGCGCGCCGATACGCCTGCGAAAGTAGGTGAACGCGAAATAGAGGACGGGGATCAGGACGAAGTAGATCCAGGCGCCTTCCCTGAATCGCTCCTCAAAGATGACCAGGGTGGCAGAGGTCGTCAACAAGGCAGCGATGGCCGTGCCCGCGATCGAACCCGCGCGGCGGATGGAAAACTGCTGGGTCAGATCGCGCACCAGGCGCTGAGTCACAGCCCAGCCGGTCATGCTCAGTAAGATGAAGACGCCGGCCGCGTACAGGGCCAGGTAGGTTCCTTCGTGAGTGCCGAACAGCAGAAAGCACACACTGACGGCCACGACCTCCAGCCAGACCGGCTTGTCGGCGACATCGTAGTGGTTCAGCGCACCGAGCGCGGGCGGAATGTAGTGGCGGTCCTTTAGCCCCAGGGCCAGATTCTGCAGGCCCTGGGCGCTCGCTGCGCAGGCCGACATGAGGACGACGATACCCACCAGCGAGCCAAGATAAGGCAGGGGCGCTGGCAGGAGTTGATCCATCGTCTGGGTGAAGACCGACACGTGAGGGTCATGCGGGTCAGACAGGGAGAAGATGGCTGGTCCGACGATCAGCATGGTCGCGGCTGTGGTGCTCATGATGATGAGCAGGCTCTGGAAGGCCTTGCGGCTCTTTTGCTTCGGAGTGCCGTCGAAGGCGGCTACCAGGTTGGCAAACACCTCGATGCCGGTCATCACCGCCAGGATGCGGACGTAACCCCCGATGGTGAAGTGCAGGTTTGGGGGCCTGAAGGCTTCGAGAGACAGCACAGGCAGATGAAAGCCGGTCCGGAGCAGCGTGAACACGATCATCAGCCACAGGAGGATGAGCACGGCAGCGGTGGCCGGGCCGAAGGTTCGGGCGGCCGTCCTGGGCCCCCGGTTGACCAGCCAGCCGATCAGGATGCTGAGCACGATCGCGACCACGGTGCGGATCGGGAACCCCAGGATCTCGCTGTTGAGGGCCGGCAGACGGTCAGCGATGAAAGTGACCAACGCGGCCATGCTGACGAGAAAGGTCAGGGTGTATTCGATGAACGTGATGCCCGCATTGACCTTGACGGCCCACCCGCCGAACTCTTCTTCGCTCAGGCCGCTCCCGCCGGATCCATCGGTCACCCACTGCATGACGCGCCGGTACATGGTCGAGACCACAGCGATGGTCAGGACGGCCAGCCAGACCGACCCGCCGAAGACGGCCCGGGCCGCGCCGGATGCGATGATCAGGCCCAGGAATGGCCCGAATACGTACAGGGGGGAAGTTGCGGCGTCCCCGCCGCCGGCGAGCGCGCCTTCGAGCGGGTTCTTGAGCTTATGAGAAATACGGGCCATCGGGTTGATTTGCCTCTATTCTGTGTGAGACAATTTGTCTTGGAAAATGAAGCTGCGCCGCAGCCTTAGAAGGCCAACATGTGGCTTCGCGAATCTGGCTGCTGGGCATGCGCACATGGGGTTGCCCGCATCGATCATGCTGCCGGCGCCGACAGTGGTAACTTCAGACGAGCAGAAACCTACCATAGCTGCATCCGTTTGCGAAGTTCAGCGAGGAGCAGCGCGCATGATGTGGACGGCGGACGATGGCCGTGCGTCAGCAGCGGATGCATCACGCAGCCGCCAGCCGCGCGAGCCACGCGCGCGCGGCTGCTGGGGAAGGCAGCCGGCAGCAGGCCAGCGTCGCGCGCGGCCGGCGTGCCACCAGCAGTGCGAGGCCGTCATATCTGCGGATTACGGCGAAGGCCTTCTCATCCTTGTCATCGTCGCCGATGTAGACGGGCATCGGCGGCAGCGCCTGCCGTTCGCCCGCAGCCGGGGGTCGCGAGAGCAGATCCTCCACCACCCGTCCTTTGTCGGCATCGACCGGTGCGATCTCCAGGAACTTGTGCCCGCCCAGCAGCTGCAGGCGCACTTCGTCCTCGTCCGCCACGGCCGGCCCGGCCAGCGCCCGCGCTTCTCTCAGCACAGCCTCCGCCTCTGCATCGTCCGCGAAGCGCGCGTGCAGCGCCAGCGACCAGCCTTTGTCTTCGAGGAAGAAGCCTGCCCGCCCGTCCACGAGCCTGGCCCACGCCGGTTTGAGCGTCTCCAGCCTGGGCCGCACGCGGCGGAAGGGCAGCCGCGTGGACAGTCGCCCGTCCTCATCCCGCAGCTCCATACCATAGGTGCCGGCCAGCAGCAGGCCCCTGACTGGCAGCAGCACCTCCAGGTGGTCCAGCCGCCGGCCGCTGATCACCGCCACCCGGATGTGGGGCGCGGCGACGAGGGCCGACAGCAGGCGGATCACCCGCCCATCCGGTACTGGATTCTCGGGGGTGGGCGCGAAGCCGGCCAGGGTGCCGTCGTAGTCCAGAAAGAGGTCCAGCTGCCTGGCGGAGCCAGGCCCTCTGGCTGCGGCAGGCAGTCTTGCCAGGATTTCGGGCGCATCACAACGCGGAAGGGCTGGTCGCCGACGATCCGCCGGTCGCTGGCGATCCGCAGGTCGCATGGCTTCAGGCATGGCGTCAGCTTGCATCAGCGGCACTTCGCCGTGGCGAGGCGGGCGCCAGGAGGGGAACGATATCCTGCTCGAGGATGGCATCCCAGGTGTAGCGCACCCGCACGCGCCGCCGCAGCCGGTAGACCGGGTCGCTTTCCAATCGTGCCAGGATGCGGCCGGCGATCTCGCCTGGGTCGTCATCTGCATCGAAAATCAGCGCATCGTCCGCGGCCAGCTCCGCGGCCGACGGGATCGCAGTGCAGGCCACGGGCAGCCCGGCCAGCCCTGCCTCCAGCACCGGCATGCCGAAACCCTCGCGATGGCTGGGCATGAAGAGGATATCGGCCAGCCGGTAGAGATCGCCCACGGTCCGGGCGTCGAGGAAGAACGGCTTCCCGGGCTCGGGCCCTGCTTCAAAGACAAAGGTCATCTCGGCTTCGACGTCGAGTTCGCGGCGCCTGGCTCGCAGCTCGTCGAAGTAGGCCATGCTGGCCGGGTCGTGCGGATCGGGTGGGCCGGTGAGCACGAGCTTCGGCCGGTGGCCCAGTCGCTTGAGCGCAGCCACCACCGCCAGCGCCAGCTCGATGTTCTTGGCGCGGGTGACCCGGACGGGCATCAGCAGCACCGGCGCATTGACATAAAGTCCGAGGCGCGCGGCCAGCTCGGCCCCCTGCGATGTGAGCCCGAGCAGCTCCTTGGGGTCCACACCGTTGTAGATCACGCGGACATCCTCCGGCGGGCAGCCGAAAAGACCGGCGAGCTCGCGCTGTCGCCGCGCGGATACGGCCACGTAGGTCACGTCGGGGCGTCTCTGGCGCAGCAGATCCCACGGGTAGCGCTCGTAGACTGCCTTTCGAGAGCTGGGGCTGGTCCAGGAGAAGTCGTGGCCCCAGGCGATGCACTTCGGGAGCACGCGGTCATCCAGCATCTCCCAGAGGGCCGCGGTGAGAGGCAGGTTGAAGTGCTTGAAGAAGATGTTGTGCACGATCACGATGTCGAACCGGGCCAGGTGGGGCTCCAGCACGGCGCGCGTCAGGGTGACCCGTTCGCGGAAGTCGGCGGGCACATGGCCAGCCCGAAGTGCTGCACTTGTGTCCTTTGACCGCAGTGAATCCAGCTCGGGAATCTGGACGAAGGCGGCGGGGTCGAGTGCGGCCGCCTTGCCGCGGCCCGCGAGCACGGTTACGGGATAGCCCGCACGGCTCAGGCTGCGCACGTGGGCGGCCATCACGGCCTCGACGCCGCCGATGATGGGCGGCGCAGTATAGTGTACGATGGCGATGGCAGGTTTCGCCGGTGTCGCTCCGCTCATAGATTCAGTTCCTTTACAGTCGCAAGCTGCCGGCACAGCCAGTCGCGGATGTCCTCGCGCTCGATGATCCAGCGAAGGCGCGCGCTGCGTTCCGCGCGCTCCGCGTCCGGCATGTTCAACGCCTGGCGAAGCGCTTCCGAGGTGGCCCAGACGTCACACGGCGAGATGACGATCGCACCAGGCTCCAGCTGCTGCCGGGCGCCTGCACGCTCGGAAAGGATCAGCACACCGTCGCGTTGGTTGACGATGGGCCCCTCCTTGGCAACCAGGTTCATGCCATCCGCGATCGCATTGACGAGAAGCACATCGTAGAGCTGCAGCGCGGCCACGCCGCGCACGTAGTCGTCGCCGACCAGGAGTCGCACGGGCTCCCAGTCGCTGGCGCCGAAGCGCGCGTTCACCCGGCCGGCCGCGGCCATCAGTTCGTTCAGATACGCCTGGTATTCGTCGACGCCGAGCCTGGAAGGGACCAGGACGGCGATGAACACGACCCGTCTTTGATACTCCGGATGGTGGGCCAGCAGCTCTTCGAAGGCCTGAAAGCCCCGGACGATGTTCTTGCTGGGATCCATGCGATCGATACGCAGGATGAGCCGCTGGTCGCCGATCATCTCTTCGAGCGCAGCCCGGTGCGCTGCCACTTCGGCAGACGCGGCGGCCTGGCGCAGCGCTGCGACGTCGATGGAGATGGGAAAGTCGCGCACGTGGGTGCTGTGGTTGCGGAACCAGATGCGCCCGCGCTTGAAGTTGACATGCGCGCCTGGCAGCAGCGCTTCACATGTCCGGAGGAAATTTTGCGCGTCCTCGCGGGTCTGGAAGCCGAGGATGTCGGACGCACACAGCCCGTCCAGTACGGCCAGCCGCATGGCAGGCGGCAGGATGCGCCAGTAGTCCGGGCCGGGCCAGGGGATGTGCGTGAAGTGCAGCATCGCAGGCCGCTGCTGCCCGCGGAGCTGGGATCGCAGGAAGCGCGGGGCCAGGTAGAGATGGTAGTCCTGGAACATCACCAGCGGTCGACCCGAAGATCGGGATACGGCGATCCGCCGGTCGCTGGCGATCCGCAGGTCGCTGGCGATCGCCCGCGCGAACTGCTGGTTGATCGCGACGTAGCCTTGGCGCCAGGCCTGCCAGGTGTTCTGCCCGATGATGGGTGCACGTGGCACATCCCACATCGAATGCTGCAGAAACCACAGCAGCGGATTGGCAATGACGTTATAGTAGCCGTCATAGGCCTCTGGCGCGGGGGTCAGAAAACGCAGGCGCAGGAGAGACGTTGCATGCAACGTCTCTACAGACGTTGAATCTAACGCCTCTGCAATCTGATCGCTGTCCGCAAGCAGGATTTCACCCTCGCGCCAGCCGGCATCCGCCTCACTTGCCGAACACGCGACCCAGGTCGCTGGCGATCCACCGGTCGCTGGCGATCCACTGGTCGCTGGCGAGTGCGTACAGAGGCCCAGCAAGGCAGTTACCAGCCCGCCGCTGTTCCGCTGCATCTGCAGGCTACCATCCTCTGCGGTCTGAAACGTCATCGGGCCGCGATTGGACGCGATGATGAGCGGCCTGCCAGCCAACACTTCGCTTTCCAGCGTCTCACAGTATGTGAGCCCACTTGTTTCGCTCGGAACAGTCATGGCTGGGCCTCCTGCACCTGTGGCCCGTTCAGCCCTGCAGCCCGGCTGGACTGAAGAGCGAGGTCGATGAAAACCGCGGCGGTCCATCCGAATGTCCCGGCGGCTGTGCCGGGCGGCGCTCCGGTGTCCGCGTTGTAGTATTCGTGGACGCCTGGCTGTGCCATGATCGTGTCCAGGGTCCTTTCACACAAAGTGCCGGCAAGCTTGATCTCGCCGATCTGGCGCAGTGCCTCCACGAAGATGTAGTTGATGTTGGCCCACACCGGGCCGCGCCACATTGTCCCGGGCTCGAACTTGGGATCGTTGCGCGCCACCGTAGGCAGCACCTGTTCGCCCCAGAAGCTGTCCGGATTGGTCAGGTGCGCGAGAATGCGGTCGCGAATATGCTGCGGCAGCTGGCCGGTCCAGATGGGATAGAGGTTGAACGGCGTCGCGACCGGGATGGGTTGGTTATTATGGAGTGCGCGGAACAGGCCGGCCTCTTCGTCCCAGAAATCCTCGATCATGCGCCGCACCATGGCTGCCGCGCGGCGCCGCCACATGGCTCCCTCGGCATCCATGCCCAGCGCCTCTGCCATCATCGCCAGAGATCCCATCTGGACGCACAGGTAAGTGTTGAGATCGGGCGACTCGACCGGCATCCCTTCATCCCACAGCGGGCTGTCGTCCAGGCCCGAGGAATAGGGGTGGTTGTACTGTGCCAGGCCATCTGCATCGTCGTCGTTCATGCCGAACCACCAGGCATTCCAGCGCACGAGCGGCACGTAGATTTCCTTCAGAAAGGCAAGATCGGGCGCCATCTGGTGCAGTTTCATCGCAGCCCAGGCCATGATGGGCGGTTTGGTTACCTCCGCGCGCAGCGGGTGCTCGATGCGGCTGATCACGGCCTCGTCGTACACTGCATCGGGGATCATGCCGTCGGGAAGCTGGCAGTCGAGCATCGTCCGCAGCTGGTCCTGGGCCAGTTTGGGATCCACGTGGCGCAAGGCCAGGGCGTGGAAGCAGGCATCCCAGTTCCAGATCCCCACATAGTCCACCTTGGACGGCATCATGGCCTCGTGCTTCACCCAGCCCGACGGCCCCACCAGGTTGCTGCCCATGACCCACCAGCTGTACAGGTACTTGTCCCGGTAGCGCTCGAGCACCGGAGGCACGCGGTCGAACCAGGCGCCCCAGCGTGCTTCTGCCGCGGCCAGCGTCTGTGAGAAGGGCACGGGAGCGCCATCCAGCGCCAGGTCGGAGCGGATGTTGAGATGGATGGCCACGTCGTCGCCTTCATCCACCACGAATTCGACCAGGTATGCCTCGCGCTCCAGGCTCAGCTCATTGCGCAGCACCCTGCCGTTCGTTCGATAAGCCAGGTTGCGCACGCCCTTCAGCGAGCCGCCGTCAGGGTCCTGCTGCCACATCTGGGTGCTCACGCGGAAACGAATGCCGGCGGGCACGCCGGGGGGCAGGCCGATGGCCAGGGTGTCGCCCTTATGAAACGCGACGGTGTATTCGCCAAGGCGGGTCTCGAAAAGCAGGGCATGGGGATAGGTCGTCAGCCGATAGGCCAGGGGCATCCCTTCCTTGTCGATGAAGCAAAGATCCTGGATGTAGGGCGGGCGGAAGCGATAGGTATCGATGCCGGGCTGGATTGCGGTCAGCCGTTCCGCGAGCTTGATATAGAGCCGGTCATTATCGGCATATTTGGAAAGGAGGAGGCGCGAGCCCCGATCGCTGAACGGTGCTCGTGTGATATCGATGGCATCTTGCAGGATGCGAAGCGCCGGGTTGGTAACGTGCAAAGGCATTCTCTTTTCTGTGCAGTTTCTAGTCAAAGACGAGATGAATTGTGATATTATACCACACCGCTGTTGCGTTCAGTATAGTATAATGCTGTCTGACCGCCGCGCCCCGCATCGCCCATGTGGCCGGCGCGATGAATCACTTCCCGATTGCGGACTCATGCTTATGTTGTGGCTTTCAATGACCGGCGAGGGCAGCGGCAAGGCTTCCTCGGGCAGCAGGGTGATCGCCTTCGATCTGCCGCCCGGCCTGCGGCGTCCGGTCGTCCTCTCGGTGGCAAATCCCGCGCGCGCGACGGCCCTGGCCGAGATCGCCGTGCGCGTTGCGGCCGCGCGCCAGACCGGGGTCGTGTTCCTGCACGTCGTGCGCAACCGCAGCCCGGAGCTGCCGCAGACGACCGTCGAGCCCGCGGCATGGCCGGTGCTGGCCGCGGCGGTGGATGTGGCGCGACAGGCCAACGTGTTGGCCGGATGGATCGTCTGCCACGGGGACGATGTTGGCAAGGCCATCCGCCATACCGCCTCAGAGATGAGCGCCTCGCTGATCATCCTGGGCTGGCGCGGCACCAATCCCGAGCAGAGCGCGTCGCTGGCTGCCGTCCTGGAGGACCCGCTCTGTGACGTCGCTATCATCGGCGGGCGCACGTTGGGGCCGCCCCAACGCATCCTGGTGCCGGTCGGCAGCGGACCGCATGCAGCGCTGGCTGCGCGGCTGGCGGCCGAGCTGGCCAGCGGAGCGGAGGCAGCATCCATCACCGCGCTGCACGTGGTGGCGACCGGCAGTTCCCCGCGCCGGATCTTTGCCAGCTCCGAGCGGCAGTTCAGAAAGGCCCTCGGTCCCGGCTTCCTGGCGGAAAACCTTCAGCGCAAGACCGTGGTGGCCGATGACACCGCGCAGGCCATCCTGCGCGAGCTCGACGCGGGCTACGACGCGGTGCTGATGGGCACATCGCGCGAGGCGCTGATCGATCGCCTGGCCTTCGGAGAGGTGCCGCAGCGGGTTGCCGAGGAGAGCCAGGGCACCGTGATCATCGCGCGGCGCCACATGCCCTGGCTCACGCGCACGGTGCGCGACACGTGGCAGGCGCTGACCGATGCGCTGCCGGTGCTCACCCCTGAAGAGCGCGAAGAGGTGAGGGTCACGATCCGTGAGGGCGCCTCGTCGCGCGCGGATTTCTTTGTGATGATCGGGCTCGCAGCCGTGCTGGCTGCCCTCGGGCTCCTGCTCAACAGTCCCGCGGTGATCATCGGCGCGATGCTCGTGGCGCCTCTCATGTCTGCCATCGTAGGGCTGGGGCTGGGAATGGTCGAGGGCGACACCCACCTGCTCGGCGCCGCGGCTTGGGCTTCGTTCCGCGGCATGGCTCTGGCTATCGTGGTCGGCGCGCTCCTGGGCCTGGTGATTCCCGACGCATCGGCCACCCCCGAGGTCATGGCCCGCGCGCGTCCGAGCGTGCTGGACCTGGGCGTCGCGCTCGCGTCGGGCGCAGCGGGCGCCTATGCTCTGTGCCGCAAAGGGGTGTCGGCGGGCCTGGCAGGGGTCGCCATCGCGGCAGCCCTTGTGCCGCCGCTGGCCACCGTGGGCATCGGGGTGGCGCTGGGCAGCGGCGCCATCGCGGGCGGCGCGCTCCTGCTTTTCCTCACCAACCTGATCGCCATCGCGGCTGCCGGAGGGCTGGTATTTCTCGTGCTCGGGTTTGCCCCCTCAGCCAGCCAGAAGGAGCGGCGCAATGTGCTGCGCCGCGGGCTTGCCGGTGCGGTCGCGCTGCTGGTGGTGGTTACGGTCATCCTGGGCATCCTGACCGCGCATGCCCTGCAATCCGTGCGCCTGGACCGCGCAATCGAGTCTGCGGTCGGCTATGGGGTCGCCGAGCTGCTGCCGGGCAGCGAGCTCGTAGAGCTGAAGCAGATCCCGCTCGAGGATGGCACCCTGCAGCTTGAAGTGACTGTGCGTTCGTCCGCGCGCTATGCTCATTCGGCGGTCATGGCGTTCCAGCGCGAGGTGGCCACACGCATCCAGCAGCCTGTGGCGCTGCTGCTCAATGTGATACCGGCCACCCAGCTCGATCCCCTCGTGCCGCCCACCCTGACGCCCACGCCGACTCCGACCGCGACCCCTACGCCGGGACCGACCGCGCTTCCCACGGAGCCGCCTACTGCAACGCGGGCGCCCACGGCAACGGCGACCGCGACCGTGACCGCCACCTTCACTCCCACTGCAACCCCCACGGATACCGCGACGCCGACGATGACCGCGACCGCTTCGCCGGCGTCTACGGCAACGGCGACCCCGCGGCCCACGCCTGGCTTCGCGGTAGTTTCCAACGCCGGGAGCCGCGGTGCTTATCTGCGCAGCACACCCGGGGGCACGGTGATCGGTGCAGTGGGTGAGGGAACGCCGGTGATCCTGCTCGGCGAGCGGGCTGAGTCCGGCGGGCGCACGTGGGCCCATGTGATGGTGCCCGGCCGGCCCACCGGCTGGATCGCAGTGGACTACCTGGCGCCGGTTCCGGGCCAGCCTTAGGCTCTGCGCGACGAACAGGACCGGCCCATGGATCAGTCTTCCACCCGTATCTCGCCCCCCCTCCGGCGCTGGCTCGCCCGCCTGCACCCTTCCGGCATCGTGCTGCTGAGCCTCCTGGCCGTGCTGGTCGGGCTCGCAGCCGGTGTGGGCATCTGGCTCTTCAAGCAGATGATCGATTGGACGCACCTGGCAGCCTTCGGGTGGCTGGGCGGCACGCTGGCGCGGCTGGGACTGTCCGCGCGGGAGGGGCCGCACTGGACGGTGGCCTTGCTGCCGGCACTCGGCGGGCTGGCAGTGGGCGTGCTCTGGCGCCGGTTTGTGGGTGAGGAGCGCTACCACGGCGTGGCCGGGGTCATGGAGGCTGTGGCGCTGGCGGCCGGCCGGCTCGACACCCGACTGGCGCCGGTCAAGACCGTGGCCGCCGCGCTTTCCATCGGCAGCGGCGCGTCGGTCGGGCCGGAGGACCCGTCCGTGCAGATCGGCGCCAACCTGGGCTCGTTCGCCAGCCAGAAGCTGCGCCTTTCGGATGATTGGAGCCGTACCTTGGTTGCCGCGGGCGTGGCTGCGGGGATCGCAGCCGCGTTCAACGCGCCCATCGCGGGCGTCTTCTTCGCGCTCGAGATCGTGCTGGGCGAAATCGGCGGCAGCGGGGGGCTGAGCGCGGTGGTGCTGGCTGCAGTCACGTCTGCGGTCTTCACGCAGTCCGTCTCGGGCGCCCAGCCCGCGTTTCGGGTGCCCGCGTACGCGTTTCACTCTGCCGTCGAGCTGCCGCTCTACATCGGGCTGGGGCTGCTGGCCGGCCCGCTGGCTGCGCTATACATCACCGCGCTCTACTGGGCCAAGGACCTGTTCCGCCGCTGGCAGATACCGGGCTGGCTCAAGCCCGCGGCCGCGGGACTGGCCGTGGGTGTGACCGGCATCTGGCTGCCCCAGATATTCGGCGTCGGCTACGAGACGATCGACCAGATCTTCAACGGCCCCTTCATGGCCGTGCCGTTGCTCCTCGCGCTGCTGGCGGCCAAGCTGGTCATGACCGCGCTCAGCATCGGCGGCGGGTTCCCTGGCGGCGTGTTCGCGCCGTCCCTCTTCCTGGGCGCGACCCTGGGCGCTGCGTACGGGACGGTGGCGCAGGGGCTCTTCCCCAGGCTGATGATTGCGCCGCCCGCGTACGCTATGGTCGGCATGGCCGCGGTGCTGGCCGCATCCGTCCACGCGCCCCTCACCGCCATCATCCTGCTGTTTGAGATGACGCACGACTACCGCATCATCCTGCCGCTGATGTTCGCGGTTGTCGTCGGCCTGCTGCTGTCCCAGTGGCTGCGCCATGATTCGGTCTATACGCTCGGGCTGGCGCGCAAGGGGCTCCGGCTGGAGCGCGGGCGGGATGTCGAGGTGTTGGAGGGCCTCACCGTGGGCGAGGTGATGAATCCTTCAGTGCGAACCCTGGATGCTGCAGATTCGCTCGATGCGGCCGCCGAGGTCTTCAGGGAGACCCACCATCACGGTCTGCCCGTCGTCGATCCGGGAGGCCTGGTCGGCGTCCTCACCGTGCAGGACCTGGAGCGCGCCCAGCTGAGCAGTGCGGGCATCACAACGGTCGGAGAGGCGTGCACGCGCGACCTGCTGGTAACCTATCCGGACGAGACGATCGGCGTTGCACTGCGCCGGATGAGCGGCCGCGATGTGGGGCGGCTGCCGGTGGTGGATCGGGATGATCCACGCCGCTTGTTGGGCGTGCTGCGCCGGGTCGACCTGGTGCGCGCGTACGATGTCGCGCTCACGCGCCGCGCGACGCTGCGCCATCGCGCGCACCAGGCCCGCCTGGAGGTGTCGACCGGCGCGCTCAGCGTGGAGGAGATCCTCATACAGCCCGGTGCAGCATGCGAGTGCTGCCGCGTGGGCGAGATCACCTGGCCGCGCGACGCGGTGATTGCCAGCGTGCGCCGCGGCGGGCAGCTGCTCATCCCGCACGGCGACACCGTGCTTCAGGCTGGCGATGTGCTGGTGGTCGTGGCCGAGGGCGAGGCGCGCGCCGCGCTGCTGCGGCTGTGCCGGCCCGAGGGCGCTTCATAACGCGCGATTGGCGGTCCACCGGAGCCGCAGTCTATGCGGCCTGTTCGACCTCTGCCGCTAATGCGGCCATCAGATCAAATACATTGCGCAGGCACTCTTCGTCCCGCTCCACCCCCGGCTTCTTATACCGGATTTCTGATCCTGCCAGCTGCACATCGAGCGAGGAAACCGAGAGAAGTGGTTGCCTTACGGCAGCAGAAGCGAGCACGTGCTTCACCTTTTCTTCCGGCTGTCCCTTGATGATCAGGCGCTGATCGAGTTCCGGGTCGCCTATCTGAATATCCTGGGCGCCGAGCCGCTTGCCGACTTTGTTCAGGACTCCTTCTTTGGACAGCTCCAGGCGCAGCCCGGTCGGGTTATTGACCGGCATCGCGACCCGCGTGTAGGTCTGCGTGCTACGGTCATCGCCCGCGCCCTGGGATTCGTAGTAGGTGTCCAGGGTGAGAGCGCGGCCTCGATAGTCCCCACGCACGACGACCGGCGACAGTGGACCTCGTCCCGACTCGCATACCAGTCCTAGCTTGGCTGCCAGTTCGGCCCAGGCGCGCACCCGCGCTCGCCGTTGCAGTGAGGTGATCAGCAGGACAATGGCGGTGACAATGACGACGAAAGCGATCACAATTACCCAGAGACCGATGTCGAGTGAGTCCATGTTTCTCTCTCCTGGCGGGCATGATATCTGAGCCCGGTACTTCGTGCTGAAGTTAATCCGGCCACATGAAAGCAGCATGAAATCCACCGGCATCCAAATTAACATTTCGCTATATGAGCCACGATGCTCTGCCGCCAGGCTCGCGGGTGACGTGATGTGGGGCCGGGCGTGTCTCAACGCGTGTTTCAGCTATTCGTGTCCCCCCGTTTTGCCTCTCGCCGCTTCGCGTGGTATACTTTCACTCGTAAGACGACTGGGACATGCGCCCCGGTATTCCAGCGGTGCCCCGGTCTATCAACAAAGGAGTGTTCCAAAATGGC
Source organism: uncultured Anaerolineales bacterium (assembly GCA_964387985.1). GTDB lineage: Bacteria > Chloroflexota > Anaerolineae > CG2-30-64-16 > CG2-30-64-16 > JALOOB01. Next base: position 17,979 of record CAYLZG010000078.1, read on the forward strand.
TCTTTCAACGGTTGAAAAAAATGCCATCATCCAGGAATACCACGTACACGCCAGTGATACGGGGTCCCCGGAAGTGCAGGTCGCGATTCTGACGACGCGCATCAACGCACTGATCGATCATCTGAAGACGCACAAGCACGATCAGTCTTCGCGCCGTGGTCTGCTCAAGCTGGTCGGCCAACGCCGGCGGCACCTGGCGTATCTGAGCACGAAGGATCCGGAGCGCTACCAGGAGCTGATCCAGCGCCTTGGCCTCCGCAAGTAGTTGAAAGCGGTTGAAGCGGTTCAAATCGTAAGCGGCACCATTGACGAGTAGATGCGATTTGTCGTATCTACTCGTTTGTCATTAAGTTCGATGGCGCCGGGAGGCGCAGGAATTGGGGAGTGGAACCTAACCTGATATGTAGAGACGCAGCATGCTACGTCTCTACAGCGACTACATTAGGTGGCACTCCCCAGTCCCTGACCTCTCCGGCCTGAGATGATCTGAGGGATGCGCCTGGACGCGCACCCCCCTCACCACAGATCCTGCCGCGAGCAGGAGAGAGGTTCAAGGGTTTACCATGCAACAATATTCTTACACTGTCAGGATCGGCGAGCGCGACGTCACGCTCGAAACCGGTACGCTGGCGAAGCTGGCCGCGGGCGCAGTGACCGTCCGCTCCGGCGACTCCGTTCTTTTGGCCACCGCCAACTCCGCGCTCCCGCGCGAAGGCGTCGACTTTTTCCCGCTCAGCGTCGACTTCGAGGAACGCCTCTACGCGGCGGGCCGCATCCCCGGCAGCTTCCAGCGCCGCGAGGGACGCCTGAGCGACCAGGCCATCCTGATCAGCCGCCTGATCGACCGGCCGCTGCGGCCGCTCTTCCCCAAGGGCTTCATGAACGAGGTGCAGG
>CAYLZG010000079.1:0-18836 GCA_964387985.1 uncultured Anaerolineales bacterium
TCTGGCAGCCCTCTCCCCTGTCGTGATGATGCGGCTAGACGAGGCGCAGGAACTGCTCTTCATGCAGGGACGGATCAACAACGTGCTGGTGTCCAATGTCGGCGATGCTGCGGGTGGGTTGCAGCATTCCGCCACCATGACGCAGCGGCTGCGCGTCCTGGCCCTCGATGATGGGCTGGTGGAGCAGATTGCCGTCTATCTGCGCACGCCCGAGGTGCGCCCGATCCTGGATGAGGCCATCGCAGAGCGAATCGGGTCGGGAGGACCTGGCACGCTCGGGGATGCAACGCAGGCGGTGTCGGCTACAACTGGACTGGCCCAGATGCTACTCGGCTCTCTGATCCCGTCGGATCGGCTGCCGCAAGCGCTGGCCGAGCTGCGGGCCAGCCTGGACGAGACCGGCAGCGCCCGGATCCAGGAAGCGCTGGCCGATGCCGAGCTGCGAGCTTGGTTGCGCCAGCTGCCCGTGCCCGAGGCGGAGCGTACGCAGTGGCAGTTATGGCTGGACGACGTGAGCCAGATGGAGGTGCTTGAGCCTCTGAGCAAGGTCGTGGTGGTTACGGCATCGAGTGTGGTCGGCACCGTCTTCTCTTCGATCTTCACCATCTTCGGTATCTTCTCGATCCTCGCCGGCGTGCTCCTGATCTTCCTGATTTTCGTGATGTTGGCGGCCGAGCGGCGTTCCGAGCTGGGGGTGGCCCGGGCGATTGGCGTGCAGCGCCGCCATCTCGTGCAGACCTTCGTCACCGAAGGAATGCTGTACGACGTAGTTGCCGCGGCGCTGGGTCTGGCGCTGGGTCTGCTGGTGTCGTTCGGGATGGTGGGTTTCATCGGCGGGCTGTTCAACACCGTCAGTGGGATGGTGGGTGCTCGCGCGGCTAACATCTTCGAGTTTCGCTTCAATATCGCCACAAGCTCTGTTGTTATCGGCTACTGCCTGGGTGTGCTCTTCACCTTCCTTGTCGTGCTGATTTCGTCGTGGCGGGTCAGCCGGCTGAACATCGTGACGGCCATCCGCGACCTGCCCGACGAGGCGCAGGCGCGCACCCTGGGCAGCGGCAAGCGGGTGTGGCGCTGGACGGTGGGTCTGCTCTGGCTGGCAGGGGGCGCCTTGCTTTACGTCCTCTCGGGCCGGGACGATCACACCATCGCGCTGCTCTGCGTGTCCCTGGCGCTGGCCGGGCTGACCACGCTGGTGGCCCGCGGCCTCGAATTGACGCGCGTGCGGCAGGAGCGGATCACATGGGCCCGCTACACGCTGCTGGGGCTGGGGCTGATCGTGACCTGGGGAGTGCCGTGGAGCGGGCTGTTGGGGCTGCCTGCGGGGGTTGCGCTGCTGGAGACCGGCCCCACCTATCTTCTCTCGTTCGTGCTGCGCCCCGTTTTTCTGATCCTGGGGATGATCATGACGATCATCTTCAACGCCGATGCCATCGCCTGGGTCGCGACCCGGCTCTTTGGCGGGATCGGATGGCTGGCGCCGGTGCTCCGCACGGCCGTCGCCTATCCCCTCAACACGCGCTTCCGCACGGGCATGGCGATGGTGATGTTTGCGATGATCGTCTGCACCGTCACGGTGATGGCCGTAGTGATCGAGGCGACCCAATCGCTGATCGTGCTGGACGAGGAGCAGAGCGCGGGCTTCCAGATTCGCACGCAGACCTCCCTGCTGAGCTTCTTCGACCCGATCACGGACCTGCAAGCCCGCATCGCGGACCAGCGTGAGGCGCATCCGCTGCTGGCGCAGATCACCGCGGTTGGCGGAGTGTCCATCCGGCAATACTATGTACGCACGCCGGGCGCGAGCACGTGGGACCAGGTACCGCTCGCCGGGCTGGATGCGGGTTACGTGGGGGCAGCCCGGGAGGTGTATCCGCTGCAGGCGCGCGCTGCAGGTTATGCGGACGACGCGGCTGCCTGGGAGGCGTTGGCCACTCGGGACGATGTGGCGATCGTGATGCCCGAGATGTTGGACGCCCGGCCATCCACGGCAGGCCGGGCCGTGGTGGGTGCGACCGGCACGTCGTCAGTCACAATCGAAGGCGCCTCGACACTGCCGGTCGCTGCGTCCGAGCCGGTCGTGATCGAGGATGGCCGGCTGCCCGAGGCCTACATCGAGATACACGCGAGCGGGGCTGAGGGCGCAACCCATCGCTTACAGATCATCGGCGTGCTCGCGGGGACCACCACGCTTGCGGGCATGAACTTGCAGGTCCCGCTGGCTGCGCTGCAGCGACTCGAAGGCAAGGCGGTCGCGCCGCAGTCGTTTTACCTGAGGGTGGCGCCGGGGGCTGACGTGCAGGAGGTCAGCCGGGAGGTCGAGCGGACCTTCCTGGGCAGCGGCCTGGACGCGACAGTGATGGCGGAGAGTTTTGCGCAGGGGCAGGCAATCACGCGCGGCATCCTGCGGCTGTTCCAGGGCTTCATGGCGCTGGGGCTGCTGGTGGGCATTGCTGCACTCGGGGTGATTGCCAGCCGCACGGTCGTCGAGCGCCGTCAGCAGGTCGGCGTTCTGCGAGCGCTCGGCTACCACCCCGGCATGGTAGCGTTGAGTTTCCTGCTGGAGAGCAGTTTTATCGCGCTGACCGGCATCCTGATCGGGGTGATCGCGGGGCTGCTGCTGGGGGATGATATGGTGCGCACCTTCTTCGCACAGCTCACGCCGCAGACGACCGTGACGATTCCGTGGGGCCAATTGAGCGTGATCATGCTGCTGGCCTACGGCTTCTCGCTGCTGCTGACGCTGATACCCTCGCTTCAGGCCTCGCGTATCTATCCTGCGGAGGCGCTGCGGTACGAGTGAGTTGAATGCATCAAGCAACGGCGGCGGTCTTATGAACCTTCACAAAATAACCGGGTAACCGGCAACACGGCTTGCCACCGGTGACCACCTGCCCGTGAACAGGCAGGCTACGAAGCAACGCCCCCTGACGGGGGCTAACGATGCGTTAACCAGTTCATCTAGCCCACCGAAGTGGGCCGCCCGCATTCAGCGGGCGTTGCCAGGTAGCCGATGGTTGATCGCCAGGCGGTGCTGGGGCAGCGAGTGGATCGCCGTTACACGGACGAATTCTTAACGTTCATTGAACCGCCGCCGCAGTTTTTAACTCACTGCCTTCTTCACGAGCGCGGCGATCCTTGCTTCGTCCGCAACAGTCAACTCCTTCAGCGCGAAGGAGGCCGGCCACATGTTTCCTTCGTCGAGGTTTGCCTCATCGCTGAAGCCGAGCGTCGAGTACCGCGTGTTGAACTTCTGCGCGCCCTGGAAGAAGCAGACGACCTTGCCATCCCTGGCATACGCGGGCATCCCGTACCAAAGCTTCGGCGAGAGGCCTGGTGCGCTGGCTTTGACGATCGCATGGATTCGCTCGGCCATGGCGCGATCCCCTTCCGCCAGCTCGGCGATCTTCGCGAGCACGGCGCTCTCCCCGTCCACTTTCTTCGCTTCTGCCTTCAGCTCCTTGGCGCGCTCTCTCATCGCGGCGCGTTCCTCAGCCGAGAATCCCTTCGATGCCTTGCCGGTAGCGGCGGTTCTTTCCGAACCGGCGGTTCTTTCCGAACCGGCGGTTCTTCCCGAACCGGCGGTTCTCGCCGAACCGGCGGAGCTTCCGGTCGACTCCTGCGCGACCTTCTTTGGGCTCATAGATGCCTCCTCATACTGGGCTGAGCTGGCAACTTTGCCGCACTTCGAGTGCAGACCCGAGCGATTCTAGCATGGCTGGCCGAATCTGGATGTCAGAAAGAAACCATTCCGCAGGATGCGACCGCCGCTCGAGGCGGTCGAGGGGAACGCAGGCCGCGCTGCTTCAGGCAGTGTGTTCTGCGAGGTACGAGCAAACCAGCCAGCGCCGCGAGAAGTGACCCAAGGTGATCATCTCGATGGGCATGGGCGGGCCGAGCAGGGCCTGGACGATCTGATCCACGCTGCGGCCCTGCCGGTGCAGCGCAAGCACGCGCTCGCCCAGCATTTCCAAATGGTCGATCTTGGCTGCGAGCGCCCCGGCCGGGTTTCTGCGCACGTGCGCACTGCCGGGGAACAGGCACTGGCTGGGCAGGGCCGCGATCCGCTTGAGTGAGGCGATGATCGCCCAGACGTCGTATCCCTCGCGCAGCGCGCGGTCCCGCCCGCCCACAAACAGGTCGCCGGTGAAGAGCCAGCCTTGCTCCGGCTCGTAGAGGCAGACGTGATCGGGGCTATGGCCGGGGGTGTAGACCACCCGGAAGCGATAGCGGCCGGTCTCGATCATCTCGCCGTCGGACACCGGTTCAGCCTGCGAAGGCTCGGGCCAGCCCCACAGCAGCCGCCGGTAGGGGTGGAGCGGTTGCCAGCCGCGCGGATTGGCGAGCACCGGCAGAGCAAGGGGGTGGGCATGGAGCAGCAAGCCGGCGCGCTCGCGCTGGAGCAGGCCGTTCGCGCCGATGTGGTCCTCGTGGGTGTGGGTGTTCATGACGCCGGCCAGTGGTCTGCCGGCCAGCCACTTCACCAGTTCCGACGCAGTGAACGCGCAGCCGGAGTCGATCAGCAGGCCGTCCACCAGGTAGGCCGTCGTCCAGTAGCGGCCCTTGCCGGCCAGTGTCCGGGCCAGGTCAAAACGGGTCACGTCGGCATAGGTTGTGGCTTTGAGCATATGTCTGATCTTCCTGAGAGGCGCCGCCCGCTACTGCTCGATCACTCGGAGCACCCTGGCCGGATTCCCCGCCACGACCTTATTCGCTGGGACATCCCGGGAGACGACTGCCCCTGCGCCCACCATGGCGTTTCGGCCTATCCTCACCCCTGGCAGGAGGATGGCGCCGCCGCCCACCCACACACTCTCCTCGATCAAGATCGGTTTCGCGACTTCCAGGCCCTGGTTTCGGGTTTCCGCATCGCCGATCTAAATGTTCTGTCCGTAGGAACAGTAGAAGGGCGGTTCAATGATCGAATTCTGGCCTATCTGTCCCAGCAATTGCCGGAGGATGGCTTCCCGCTCGGGCAGGGTTTCGGTCACATTGTAGAGCCGGAGCAGTTTCTTGGTCACCTGGCGTATGGCGTCGAGGTCAGGGTCAAGGCAGTTATAGCTTTCGCCGGCCAGCATCTTCTCTTTTGCGGTCCTCAGGGGCATCTGGTAACTCCTTTCGACGCGGAGAACGAGCGAGCCGCCCGTGGCCGGACCCCCGTCATACCTGCGCACAGAGGCCGCGATGCACCCAAGCCGACAAATCAACTGTGGTCATTGTACACCAATCTGCGTTGTTTGGAACGCTCAGTTGGCGCTGAGCTCAATCGGCAAAATCGCAGGAGCAAAAAGAGCAGGGGGAGTGTATACTAGCCTCGCGCTCACCGCTCAGAACGCCATCCTTACCTCCAACTGAGTGACCGAGGCCCGGCACATGTCGATCGCAATGCCTGTCATACTGGTCTGCCTGCTCATTCTGGGCGGCAATCCGTTCGACAACAGGACGCGGTGGTATTGGGGATCTGCAAACGATCGCAAGCTGAACAAGCGCGTGCAGCGTTTTGCCGCGGATCTTGAAGCCCTGTCCGCGCTCCAGCCTTACGAAACCTCCGGCCAGTTGAGTATTCCACTCGTGACGATGCACACGACCGGTGATCCGGTGGTGCCGTTCTGGCACGAGATCCTTTACACGATGAAGGCCGGCCTGCGGAGCCCGGGCAAGGTGATTCCAATCCCGATCTCAGCGTACGGCCATTGCAGCTTCACGCAGGAGCAGGTGATGGCAGGATTCGGCCTGCTCGTGTGGGCTGCCACCGGCCAGCAGCCGGCCGGCCTCACCCTGCAGTTCGAGCCGGAGCAGGTGCAGCAGGACTGGGCACGCGCGCAGCAGGACTGGGCGGGCGCGCTCCAGGAGAATGCGGCGCCTGAAGAGCAGGTGAAGTAATTCGACGCGGCTGTCGTGGGGCCACCTCGGGTTCCCGGATAGGGGTACGGACAGCTGGTGGAGGTGGCCCCACGATCCCATCCCTAGACCTTACCGCCGTTCACCTCGCGATTCCGAACCTGGCCACAGACAAGCACCCGCACCAGCAGCCAAACTGGTAGCCAAACGAGCATTCTGAGCGGAGCCGGCGGGTACGCCGGAGCAGTCGAAGGACGCGGCCATTGGAGCAAACCGCTCCGCCCCTTCGACTGCGCTGCGCTCAGGGTGCTCCGCTCGCCTTTGCGCGCAACCACTAGATGAGAGCAGGCCGGCTTGGGATTTTACCCTACAGCATCTCACCAATCCCGTGATACCCTTCAGACAGGCACAGCGTTGTGATCTCAATCGCTGTACAAGGAATTGACACGAATGACACAAATAAGAGCGGCGCGCGTCGTTTCTTTCGTCCTGGGCATCGCAGCCGCCCTCCTGGGGCTGGCGCTCTACACCGCGCTCCGCGCGCCCCCCCAGCCGCTGACTGTCAGGCAGGTCAATACTGCGATCGCGCAGGCGATCGCATCGGTCACCCCTCCTCCCGCCTATTCCGCCCAGGTGTACCGCGCGGTCCAGCCTTCACTCGTATTGATTCAGACTGGCGGCGCGGACGAAAGCGACCCCGACAATCATGGCTTGGGCAGCGGCGTCGTGATTTCTGCCAACGGTGATATCCTCACCGCGCTGCACGTGGTGGAAGACGCGACGGATATCCGGGTCGTCTTTGCGGATGGCACGGACACCGGCGCACAGATTGCCGCATCCCAGCCCGAGAACGACATTGCGGTCCTCCAGCCCGACCAGTTGCCGCAGATCCTGGCGCCTGCCGTGTTGGGCAATCCCCGCGCGGTGCGCGTGGGGGATGAGGCATACGCGTTTGGCAACCCCTTCGGACTCTACGGTTCGCTGAGCGCAGGCGTCGTATCGGGCTTCAATCGCTCGTTTCAGGCCGAGGGCAGCGAGCGCTCCATCGAGGGCCTTCTGCAAATCGACACCGCGGTCAACCCAGGCAATTCGGGCGGGCCGCTGCTCAACCGTTACGGGCAGGTGATCGGTATCGTGATCGGAGTCCTGAACCCGACCGATCAGAAGTTTTTCGTCGGGATCGGCTTTGCAGTGCCCATCACCGTTGCTGCGGGCGCTGCAGGCGCTCCCCAGTACTGACCGCGCCGGACGCCCGCAGTCGAACGCCCAAAGGAGATCGTGTGGACGCATTTGCACGTTCCGAGAACCGCAAGCAGGTGGAAAAGGTTCTCTACGAAGTCAAGAAGGTGATCGTAGGGCAGGACCACCTGCTCGAGCGGCTGGTCGTTGCGCTGCTGGCGCGTGGGCACATCCTGGTGGAGGGCGTGCCCGGCCTGGCCAAGACCATGGCCGTCAAAACCCTGGCCGATGCGATCGGCGGGGAGTTTAAGCGCATCCAGTTCACCCCGGACCTGGTGCCCGCAGACCTGGTCGGCACGCGCATCTACAACCAGAAGACCGGCGAGTTCAACACTTCGCTCGGGCCGGTCTTCACCAACCTGCTGCTGGCCGATGAGATCAACCGCGCGCCGGCCAAGGTGCAGAGCGCACTGCTGGAGGTCATGCAGGAGCGCCAGGTGACGATCGGCCGCGAGACCTTCGCCGTGCCCGACCCATTCCTGGTGATGGCCACCCAGAACCCGATCGAGACGGAGGGCGTCTATGCCCTGCCCGAGGCGCAGGTGGACCGCTTCATGCTTAAGGTGCTGGTCGGATATCCAACGCCCACCGAGGAGTTCGTCATCGTGGAGCGCATGACGGGCTTGCTGGAGACGGTGCAGAAGGTGCTCACCACGGAGGAGCTGCTGGCCTTGCAGCGGAAGGCCTACGAGGATGTGTACGTGGACCCGTCGCTGATCGAGTATGCCATCCGCCTGGTGACTGCCACCCGCAAGCCGCAGGAGTTCGGTCTGAAGGAGCTCGAGCACTACATCTTGTTCGGCGCAAGCCCGCGCGCCTCGATCAACCTGATCCTGACCGCCCGCGCGCTGGCGTTCGTGCGCGGGCGCAGCTACGCGCTGCCGCAGGACGTGCTGGACATGGCGCCCGATGTGCTGCGCCACCGCGTGATGCCCTCATACGAGGCCCTGTCCGACAACGTTACCAGCGATGACCTGCTGGAGAAGATCTTCGAGCGCATCCCGGTGCCTGCCGTGCCCCTGCACGAACGGGTCAGAATCCATGAGACCGTCTGAAACAGCCTCGCCCGAGCGCATCCTGCAGCGGCTGGAGTGGCAGGTGATCCGTCCCCTGGACGGGCAGTTGCAGGGCGATTACCGCAGCCTCTTCTACGGCTACGGGATCGACCTGGCCGATCTGCGTGAATACCAGCCGGGCGACGACATCCGTTACATCGACTGGAACGTCACTGCGCGCATGGATACGCCTTACGTCCGCCAGTACATGGAAGACCGCGAGATCACCGCATGGTTTCTGGTCGATCTCAGTCCTTCGATGGACTTTGGAGCCCAGACGGACAAGCGACGGGTGCTGGTCGACCTGGTGGGCACATTGGGGCGGGTGCTGACGCGCCACGGCAACCGCGCGGGCGCAATCCTGTACAGCGGGCAGGCAAACGGCCGGCGAGACCACCGCGTCGAGCGGATCATCCCTGCCAGGAACGGCCGCAACCACGTGCTATGGCTGATCAACGACCTGCTCAACCAGCCGCGGCTGGCCAGAGCTGCACCCACGGATCTGAGGGCGATGCTCGAAGGCGGGCTCCACATGCTCAAGAAGCATTCGCTGGTCTTCGTGCTCTCCGACTTCATCAGTCTGCCCGGCTGGGAGCGCAGCCTCAGCCTGCTCAGCCAGCGCCACGAGGTGCTTGCGGTACGGCTCTGGGATCGCAGTGAGGTCGAGCTGCCCGACGTGGGTCCGCTGTGGCTGGAGGATGCCGAGACAGGCGAACAGCTCTATGTGGACACGCACGATCCCCGCTTCCGCGCCCGGTTTGCAGAGGCGGCGCGGAGCCGGGAGCAGGCGCTGAACGCGGCCTTCCGCCGCGCGGGGGTTGAGCCGTGGGCGCTCTCCACCGGTGAGGACCTGGTGCGCGCGCTCGTCCGCTTCGCCTCGATCCGCCGGCAGATGCACCGCAGCCGCACAGGCCTGGCAGGCCGGCCAGCCCCTTCCGGGCTCAGATGAGGGCGGTGCGCCTATGACGTTTCTGTGGCCGTCGGCACTGATTGCCCTGCTGGTCCTGCCCGTGATCGTCGCGATCTACCTGCGCCTGCAGAGGCGACAACGCACCCTGGCAGACAGCTTCGGCGCAGGGACCCTCCCTGGGCTGCGGAGCACGAGCAGTTCCCCGGGCTTTCGCAGGCACCTGCCCGCGCTCTTCTTCCTGCTGGGGCTGGCGATCATGTTGGCAGCCCTGGCGCGGCCCCAGGCGGAGATCAGCCTGCCGCGCATCGAAGGCACCGTCGTCCTGGTATTCGACGTGTCGGCCAGCATGGCCGCAACCGATGCGGCGCCGACCCGGCTCGAAGCCGCGAAGGCGGTAGCGCGGGAGTTCGTGCTCAACCAGCCCTCCACGGTGCAGACAGGGATCGTCTCGTTCAGCGGGAGCGGCTTCACCGTTCAGGCGCCCACGAACGATGCCAACCAACTGCTGGCCGCCATCGACCGCCTGGAGCCGACCAGCGGCACCTCCCTGGGGCAGGGGATCCTTGCCGCCCTGCACACGATCGCGGTGGATGCGGGCCTCGTGGCGGACGCACCGGCTCAGGGGAATTCTCCCGCGGAAGAGGGTGCAACGCCGGCCGCAACGCCGGATGCCGGATCCCCGGGCGACCCGGGCGGGGCGTCTGCCGAGCAGCGCCTGCTGGCCCAGTTACCCGAGGCCGCGTATCCGGCTTCGGTGATCGTGCTACTCACAGATGGGGAGGACAACCAGTCGTTCGATCCTCTCGCGGCCGCCCAGGCGGCTGCCCAACGCGAGGTTCGCGTCGATGCCCTGGGCTTCGGCACGGCCGCGGGCGCCACCCTGGAACTGGACGGCTTCAACGTGCACACCGCGCTGGATGAAGCCAACCTGCAGCAGATCACGGAGGCCGGGGGCGGTTCGTATCGCCCCGCGCGGGCCGGCGAGGATCTGCGCGAGGTGGTCCGCCGGCTGGCGCCCGAGCTGGTGGTCAAACCAGAGACGATGGAGATCACTTCGATATTTGCCGGCGCCAGTATCCTGTTCCTGCTGATGGGTGGGCTCTTCTCGGTGACGTGGTTCACCCGGCTGCCATGAGAGGGCCGCGTTCTGATTTCGTGAGAGGTGGCTGATGACGTTTCTCTGGCCCGCCGCTCTGATGGCATTGGGCCTGATCCCGCTGCTGATCCTGCTGTTTGCATGGCAGCAGCGGCGCAGGCGCCGCTTCGCGGTGCGCTACTCCAGCCTGTCCCTGGTACGCGCCGCGCTGCCCGCCCAGTCCCGCGTGCGCCGGTATCTGCCCATGGCACTGTTTCTCCTGGCCCTGAGCGGCCTGACGGTGGGCTTGGCCCGGCCGGTTGCAGTGACCCGCGTGCCGGCGGGCCGCGCGACCGTCATGCTGGTGCTGGATGTGTCGGGGAGCATGCGAGCGACCGACATCGCGCCCAGCCGGCTGGCTGCGGCCAGGCAGGCCGCCCTGGGATTCATCGACAGGCAGAAGAACACTAACCAGGTTGGCATCGTGGCCTTTGCCGGCATTGCCCAACTGGTGCAGGCGCCGACGACCGTACCGGATGATCTTCAGAAGGCCCTCCGCAACCTGACCACGGGCCGCCACACCGCCATCGGCGATGGGATCGTCACCGCGCTGGAGACCATTGCCGAGTTCGGCGAGGCCGCTGGCGGCGATGCCGCGGGGGGCGAGCCTGCGCCCCGGGCCGAAGGCGAGCTGCAGCCTCACATCATCGTCCTGTTGACCGACGGGGTATACACCCGGGGCACCAGCCCGCTGGAGGCTGCACAACTGGCACGCGAGAGCGGCATCCGCGTCTACACCATTGGTTTCGGCACAGACACCGGTTCGCAAGGAGAGACCTTCGGCTATGGGCGGCGCTTCGGCATCGACGAAGAGTCGCTCAAGGCCATCGCCTCCATGACCGGGGGCGAGTACTATGCTGCGAGCAGCGCCGGCGAATTGCAGGCGGTCTTCGACAGCCTGCCGACCCTGCTCCATACGCGGCTGGAGACCGCGGAGATCAGTGCGCTCTTTGCTGCCCTGGCTGCCTTGCTGGTGACCGGTGCGGTGCTGCTCGCGCAGCTCTGGCATCCTTTGCCATAGCCCAACGCTGCGTTCTGCCGCGCACATCGCCGGTCAATCAATCATATCTTCAGGCGTGGGTCAAAGGCGTCCCGCAGGCCATCTCCGAGCCGGTTGACCGCCATCACCGTGATCATGATCATTGCGCCGGGAAACGTGGTGAGCCACCATGCCTCGCGCAGGAAGCCGCGTCCCTCGTATAGCAGCGCTCCCCATTCCGGCGTCGGCGGCTGCGCGCCCAGCCCCAGAAAGCTCAGCGAAGAGATGCTCAGGATCGCCCACGCTACGCCCAAGGTCATCAGGATGATGATCGGCGCGATCACGTTGGGCAGGAGGTGGCGAACCAGGATCAGGCGATCGGGCACGCCCATAGCGCGAGCTGCGTCGACGTAGAGGAGCTCCTTTGCCGAGAGAACGCTGCCCCGCACCGTGCGCGTGTAGGTGGGAATGGTCGAAATTGCCACGGCCAGGACCGCATTCGTCAGGCCGGTGCCCAGCAGCGACACGACCGCCAGCGCCAGGAAGATGCCCGGAAACGCCAGGATCATGTCCATGGCGCGCATGATCACCATGTCGAGCCACCGGCCATAGTACCCTGCAACGAGGCCCAGGGTCACGCCAAATATGCTGGAGATGATGACTGCCGCAATGCCGACCATGAGCGAGATGCGGCCGCCGTAGATCGTGCGGCTCAGCAGGTCGCGACCGAAGAGATCGGTCCCGAACCAGTGGCCGGGCCCGGGCGCGCCGAGCGCAGCACCTGTGCCCATCTCGAGCGGATCGTAGGGGGCGATGACCTCCGCGAAGATCGCGAGCAAGATCAACGTCAGGAGTGCCGTGAGTGAAACCATGGCGGATGGCTTCCGGAAGAGACGCCGGAGCGCTGCAGCCGTCAGCGACTGAGGCTGGCGCTCGCTGCCCCCAGGCGTCTCTGTTGCGGCGTTCGGGCTGCCCCCGGGGCTGACTGACTGCTCTACTGCCATCGGATCCTCGGATCGATGACCATGTAGCAGATGTCGACCAGCAGGTTGACGAGCATGTAGATCACGGCAACAAACAGAACGATGCCTTGCACGACAGGAAAGTCCTTGTAGAGGATGGAGTCCACAGCCACTCTTCCCAGTCCCTGACGCGCGAACACCGTCTCGGTGACCACTGTGCCGCCGAGCAGGAAGCCGAACTGCAGGCCCGCAACCGTAATGACGGGGATCAACGCATTGCGAAAGGCATGGCGCAGGACCACGCGCGCCTCGCCGAGCCCTTTGGATCGCGCAGTCATGATGTATTCCTGATTAAGCACCTCGAGCATACTGGAACGCACGAGCCGGGCGATGACCGCGGCAGAGTTGAAGCCGAGCACGGAGGCAGGCAGGATGAGCTGCTTGAAGGTGCCCTGGCCCCCGCTGGGCAGCAGGCCCAGGCGCACGGAGAACAGCAGGATGAGCAGCAGTGCAAGCCAGAAGCCGGGCATCGAAACGCCGACGACAGCCACGGTCATGGCCAGGTGGTCGATCCACGAGTCACGGAAGACGGCTGCCAGCACCCCGAGGAGCACGCCTACCATGATGGCGAGGAGGATGGCGCTCAAGGCTAGTTCCAGGGTCGCGCCGGCATTCTGCCGGATGATCTCGGCCACTGGCCGGTAGGTGAAGAGCGAGCTGCCCAGGTCGCCATGAACGAGATCGCGCATGTAGTTAGCATATTGCACCGGGAGGGGCAGATCGAGGCCGAGTTGCGATCGCAGCTTGGCGATGGCCTCGGGCGAGGCGCCTGACTGCGCCAGCATGACCTGTGCCGGATCCCCTGGCAGCAGGTGCACCATCGCAAACACGATGACCGTCAGCCCCAGCAGTACGGGCATGGAGATCAGGATCCGGCGCAGGATGTATTTGGACATCGGTATCGGGATCCCCTGAGAAAGAGCGACCGGCGCCGTGTTGTGGCTTGCCGGCACGAACCACCCCACACCGGCAAGCCACCGGCGATGTTACTTTGCCAGCGTGACGTCGTAGAAGTACGGGAACCAGCCATGCGAATCATAGACTAGTCCCTGCACCTTGGCGCTTGCGCCGTTCAGATTTGTGTAGTCACGGATCGGGATCAGCAGCGCCTGCTCCATAGTGTACCGCTGGATCTGCTTGTAGATCTCCAGCCGCGCACTGGTGTTAAGGGTCGCTGCGGCATCATCGAACAGCTTATCCAGCTCCGGGCTGTCCACCTTGGACCAGTTGTAGCCGCCGGTGGAGTAGAACAGACCCCGCAGGAACGAGGGATCGCTGGCGCTGAGATTCAGCGGCGCGAGATGGTGATCGCCCTTGGCAGCGGCCTCCATCGCGGCCGGGAAAGACACGGTTTGCGTGTCCAGCTCGACGCCGATCTGCTTCAGCTGCGCCTGCAGCATTTGGCCGGTCTCGGAGAGGAAGCCCCAGGTCTGGAGGTAGGTCTCCAGGCTCAGGCGCTGCCCGTCCTTGACCCGGATGCCGTCGGAGCCCGGCCTCCACCCTGCCTCATCCAGCAAAGCTCTGGCCTTGGCCTGATCGAACGGATAGAGCGACTTGAGGTCCTCTGCAAAGCCGAGCGAAGAGGTGCCCCACGGGCCGTAGGCAACCGGCGAAAGGCTGCGGAAGATCGTGTTCACGATCGCCTGGCGGTCGGTGCCGTAGAGCAGCGCCTGCCGCACCTTCACATCATCGGTCGGCGCCTTCGTGCTATTGATGAAGACCATGAGGGGCGGACCAGGAACGGCCACGACCATGACCTGGTACTTCGAGTTGGGCTGCAGGCGAGCCGCATCCTGCGGCGGCAGCTCACCGATCACGTCGACAGCGCCGGACTCCAGGGCCGCGGCACGAGTGGCGGCGTCAGGGAAGAACTTAAAGGTGATGCGATCGAGATAGGCAGGCCCCGTGTGCTTGAACAGCGATGGGCCCCAATTGTAGTCCGGGTTCTTCACGAGGACGATGGTGTCCTTGGGAACATAGTCCGCCTCGGAGAACATGAAGGGCCCGGTGCCGACCTGGTGCATCTGGTAGTCCGCAGGTCCCCACTTTTCGAATGCCGCCGGCGATGCCATGCCCAGGTAGACCTGTGCACAGGCATCGAGGAACGACGGATACGGCTGGCTGAAGCTGACCTTGACGGTGTACTCGTCCACCACTTCCGAGCCGTCATAATTGCTCAGCAAGGTGATCGCCTTGGCGGACATCGTGGCTGGATCGACGATCCTGTCGAAGTTGACCTTCACTGCCTCGGCGTTGAAGGGTGTTCCATCGTGGAACTTCACATCCTTGCGCAGCACGAAGGTGTATGACCTGGCATCATCCGAAACCGTCCAGGATTCCGCCAATCCCGGCACGAACTGATAGTCGGGCGACAGGAAGACCAGCGTGTCGTACACGCTGTTGAGTGGAATGCCGAGCTCAGACGACGAGTGAATGTGTGGGTCGATGCCTGACACCACGAGCGTCAGGCCGTAGCGCAGCTCGCCGCCGCTCGCTGCGACAGGCGCAGCCTCCGGCGCGGTGATCGGTTCAGGCGCTGCAGCCGGCGGGGCAGGGGCCAGCGGTGTGGCTGTACAACCGATGCATGCGGTGCTCACTATCATCAGTGCAATGAGTGAGCGGCCTACGAGTGAACCGAACTTCATGCTCTCTCCTTCTTCCCGGTCCCTTGCCGAAGCACAATAGATGTCACACTACGAAATACGGCAGCGGTTGCCTGCTGGCAGCCGGGCCAGTAGTACTATACTTGAAACAGTGCATCGCGCAAGCCCTGCATTAGCTGCAAACAAGGATGCGCCCTGCAACGTCCGCATCGTAGTCTACTTCGCCAGCTACCAACGGATGGCAGGTTACATTACAATCCTGGGGCGGAGGCACCTCAGCGCCCTCCACAGCGGAGCACGCAGACATGCCCTACCTTTTCGCCCCGGCATGCTTGACGAGTTGATAGCACTGGGCAGAGAAACCATCCCGCAACATGGTGCCAGGGTTTATTTGCCACCTCTGGCGTCATGATGCACAATCCTGACGAAGTGGGACGAGGTGACGTGGAGACCGGCGAACCAAGACCGGTTGGTAAGACCGTGAAGCGGCGCGAGATGGACGCCCCACTCAACCCCAGGCCGGTCGTACTGGTGACATGGGGTCACGCCGGGGGGGATGTCTGGTGTCCGGAGCGTCGCCGTGCACAAGCCACTGTCACAGGATCCGCCCCTGGTGAGGAGAGGTGTGTCGTGACCTGCAAGAGTGCAGGCCGGTGGGGATGCTAAAGATCTGACGGCAACAACTGAATAAAGATGTCTCCAAGCCCGTGAGCCTAAGGCCAGGCGCTTCAAGCGCACGCGATGGCTAAGCGGGCCGGACCCCGAGCGTATCTCGGGGGACCCTGACTCAAGCGTGGGAAGGGTCGTGGGTAGGAGTGGAAACGCTCCTGCCTCCTCGTGTTTGGAAAGGAGACGGTGATACGCAGCCTGCTGTGGGCTGCACGCGCGCCGTTTCCTCTTGGAGGCGGCGTTTTGTTTTGGGAGAATTGGCGAACTGCTAACCATCGAAGAGGTCAGATTCAAGCTCTCCGATAAAGGGGAAGAACCATGCTTCAGATGACCGATTGGGTCGCCTTGTGGCGCATGCTGGTAGAAGTCCAATCGCGCAATCGCAGGAACCAGCACACGACGGAGCGCACGGGGGATCTGTGGTGCGAGAGGGCGCGCGAGTTCGACGGCTTCATCAAGCGCCGCTGGGCCAAGCCCGATTCCAGCCGGCAGTTCGTGCTTTCACACCTTCGGCCGGAGGATACGGTTCTGGACATCGGCGCTGGGACAGGGGCTTGGGCCGTCCTGATCGCGCCCGAGGTGCGGCGGGTGACCGCGGTGGAACCCTCGCCGGCCATGGTGGACGTCATGCAGGCGAATCTGGCTGCCGCGGGCATCCGGAACGTGGACATCGTGCAGGAGCACTGGCCCCAGGCGCAGGTGGAGCTGCACGACGTGGCGTTGTGTTCGCATGCGGTATACGGCTCGACCGACCTGCCGCACTTCATCCGCCACATGGTGGCTTGCACCCGGCGCACGTGCTATCTTGTCTTGCGCGCGCCGGAAGTGGACTGCATGATGGCGCAGGCTGCCCGGCATATCTGGGGGCAACCGCATGACAGTCCGAATTTCACGATCGCCTACAACGTCCTGATGCAGATGGGGATCTATGCCAACGTGCTGCTGGAGGAGGGGAGTTCCTGGCGGCCGTTCACCTTCCCGAGCCTGGAAGATGCGCTTGCAGACATGAAGCGCAGGTTCGATGTGACCGGCACAGCGCAGCACGACGACTACCTGCTGGCGCTCCTGCGCAGCCAGGCGATCAATGGCGACGGGCAAATCACGTGGCCCAACCAGACACGGTCTGCCCTGGTGTACTGGCACATCGGCCGCGACACAACCTTCGACAGGGGTGACGCATGATGGCCGGTGAGGAGGCAGAAGCGAATGCGGATCCTGGCGGCCCGGCCCCGAACTTCGGAGAGAAGCACGTCGTGATTGATGTCAGCGACCTGAACGTTCGCTATGGCGATGTCCCAGCCCTGCAGGATGTCTCGCTTCAGATCGACGCCGGCGAGTGCGTGCTGATCACGGGACCGTCGGGCTGTGGCAAGAGCACGTTGGGACGCGTCCTGTGCGGCCTGATCCCTCACGCAATCCCCGCCGAAGTCACCGGGCGGGTATCGGTGGCCGGTCTGGATACCCTGACGCAGCCCATCATAGCCATCAGCCAGCGTGTTGGTATGGTCTTTCAACGGCCTGCCTCGCAGTTGTTTCATCTGCGCGTCGAAGATGAGGTGGCCTTTGGCCCGCGCAACCTGGGCCTGAACGAACGGGAAGTGGAGGAACGCACAGAGTGGGCGCTGAGCGCGACGGGGCTGGCCGACCTGCGCGGCTACAGCCCGTCATCCCTTTCGGGCGGGCAGAAGCAGTGCGTGGCCATTGCCTCGGCGCTCGCGATGCGCACACAGGTGCTGGTGCTCGACGAGCCGACCGCGTCGCTCGACGTGCCGAATACGCGCCGCGTCTTCGAGACGCTGGCGCAGCTGCGTGCCGAATACGGGATCGCCATTGTGCTGATCGAGCACCGGCTCGCCGAAGCCGCCCAACTCGCGGACCGGGCGATCCTGATGGATGGCGGACGCATCTGCGCCAGCGGCAGCCCGCGCGAGCTCTTTGCCGACCGCGCGGTGCGGCAGCGGATGGGCTTGCGCCGCCCAACCGATGAGCCATCGATGCGGTGGGAAACTCTCATCGCACCCAACGGAACGCACCAAAACACCTCCCAGCCGCTGTTGGTGTTCGACCGTGTGTCGGCCGGCTTCAACGGGCACGCTGTGATCCACGACGTCGACCTGAGCCTCCACGGGGGAGAATTCGTCGCCCTCGTGGGCGACAATGGAGCCGGCAAGTCCACCCTCGCGATGGTGGCGGCCGGACTCATCAGGCCCTTGTCGGGGCGGGTCCGCTTCGATGGGGGGAGCCGGCCGCGGCCCGGGCTCGACGTGGCGCTGTTGTTCCAGGATCCGCAGGAACAGCTCTTCACCGATTCGGTGGATGAGGAGGTGGCGTTCGGACCCGAAAACTACGATCGCTTCGATCCCGAGATGCACGCCCGCATCCTGCAGGAAGCCGACCTCTCGACGCTGGCCACGCGGCGCCCACTGGCGCTCTCGGTTGGCCAGCAGCAGCGCACGACCCTGGCTGCATGTCTGGGCCTCCGCCCCCGCTTGCTGATCCTGGATGAGCCCACGCTCGGACAAGATTGGGGCCACTTGCAGCGCCTGATGCGCTATTTACAAGAGCTGAACCGCCTGGGGTCGACCATCCTGCTCATTTCTCATGATTACAAACTGGTTCATCATTACGCCCAACGCGTGATCTTGCTGCATGAGGGCCGCATCGAGCGGGTGGGCAGGATTTAATCGCCCCGTGAGGCGCAAAGGGAGGTGTCGCATGAAGTTGTCGACTCGTGAACTCGCAACGCTGGCCGTTTTTGGCGCCTTGTGGGGACTGTCTGAGATCAGCCTGGGCTCGGTGCTCAAGACGCTCAATGTTCCCCTGAGCGGCCTTGTGCTGGCGGGCATCGGGATGATCGTCGCCCTCACGGGGCGGGTATTTGTCCCCAAGCGGGGCTCAACCTTGTTCATCGGGGTGATCGCCATGCTGCTCAAGCTCTTCAGCCTGGGCGGTGTGATCGTGGGCCCGATGTTCGGCATCATTTCCGAGGCGCTCGTGGCCGAGATCGTCCTGTCGTTGGGCGGCCGGCCGCGCCGCTCGATCCTGGCGCTGGCCGGCGCCTTCGGCACGGCCTGGGTGCTGCTGCAGCCGTTCGTCACCGGACCGTTGCTTTTTGGACGGACGGCGTTTGCGGCCTGGCTGGACCTGATCGACCGCGGCAGCAGGCTGCTGGGCCTCGATCCCAGATTCGCGATCGGCATCCTGCTGGCGTTGCTCGCCCTGCACCTGGTCGCCGGCGGCCTGTGTGGCTGGGTCAGCTGGGACATCGCCCGCCTGCTGCGGACGCGTCTGGGGCGCCCGGCGCCCAGCGCGACCCGATCATGAATTATCACAAGAAGTCACCAACTACTTCACGGGAGAGGAATCGTATGAAACGTCTGCTA
>CAYLZG010000080.1:0-18771 GCA_964387985.1 uncultured Anaerolineales bacterium
GAGGCTCATCGCTCGTGTCATGCATGATTGCTGTGGGTTTGCTGCTGAGCATCTCGCGCTCGGCCAAGGAGAAGAAGGCGCCGCATGCGTATTTTGCTTTCGGGGGGCGGGACCGGTGGCCACGTTTATCCCATCCTGGCCGTAGTCGCCGCAATCCGGGAACGGGTCAGCCGTCCGCCGAACGGTCCGCGCCGGGACACAACAAGTCCGTCCGACGGCCCAACCGCCGCCCGACCAACGACAAGAGCCGCCAGCGATCCGATCCCCCTCGGTGAGACCAGCGCGCCGCTCCCGGTGGAGTTCCGATACGCCGGAGAGGCCGGGGGGATCGAGCAGACGTTGGCCGAGCGCGAGGGCATTCCGTTCGTGGCCGTGTCGACCGGGCAGATTCGGGGGCGTGCACCATGGGTGATGGCCCGCAATCTGGGTCGCATGAGGCAAGGAACGCGACAGTGCGCAGCTCTGATTCGTGCGTGGCGGCCTGATGCGGTGTTTATGACAGGCGGCTACGTTGCCGCGCCGGTCGCATGGGCCGCCTACCGGGCCAGCCCGCGCGTCCCCCTGCTCATCTACCTGCCCGACCTGACTCCGGGCCGGGCGATCCAGGTGACGAGCCGACTGGCGCGCAAGGTGGCCGTGTCGTTTCCTGAAGCCATGAGTTACTTCGGCGATAAAGCCGTTGTCACCGGCTATCCGGTGCGCGCCGACCTGTTTACAACCCAAAAACACGCTGCCTGGCAGGCCTTCGGACTCAGTGCAGACTTGCCCGTGCTGCTGGTCTTTGGCGGAAGCCGCGGCTCACGAAGCATCAATCAGGCGATCATGGACGCGCTGCCAGAACTGCTGCAGCGCTGCCAGATCCTGCATGTTTCGGGTCACACGGACTGGCCAGCCTTGCAGCAGGCCGTCTCCGCCGGCAGGTTGGCGCCGGAGCTGCGGGCGCGCTATCATCCGCACCCGTATCTGCACGATATGGTTCACGCCCTTGTCGCGGCTGATCTCGTGGTCGCCCGTGCAGGCGCAGCGACCCTCGGTGAATTTCCTGCGGCGCAATTACCTGCTATCCTGGTACCATATCCTTATGCGGGGCAACACCAGCAGGCCAATGCTCGTTATCTGGCCAATCGGGGGGCGGCGATTGTGGTTGCGGACAACGAAATCCGAAGCCGGCTAAAGGAGAAGGTCCTGGGGTTGCTCGACCGGCCCGAGCAGCTGCAAAGCATGGCTGCAGCAGCCGCGGCGCTCGCTCGGCCCGATGCTGCAGATAACATCGCGGCCGAATTGTTACGAATGACGGGTGTGGAGAAGAAATGACCTGGCTCATCGTGCTCGCTGGTTTCATGGCGATCTTCGGAGTGCTTGGCTATCTGCGCGGCTGGCGCGCAGCTTTGTTCATCCTGATCCTGACCGTTCTGGCGGTCGCCATCACGGGAAGCCTGGGCGATGTCATCATCCGGTACATCAATGCCTTCGGCAAAGGATTCCGGTTCCTGCTGTCCGGCGGGATGAGCGCCTTGACGGGAGAAGGAAGCGCCGATTCAGCCCTCCAGTCATTGCGAGATGCACCTGACCTGGTGGATGATGCCAACGAGTCATTGGTGATCGGCCTGCTGTTCGTCATCGTAGTCTTGCTCAGCGTACTGCTAAGCGGAATGGCCTGGCTCAAGGGCGCCCGTTCTCTCTTCGGGTTGTTCCTGGGTCTCATGGCGGGCTACGTTGTCGCAGCGATGATCGTGCGTGCCATAGCCCCAGAGTATGTTGCGCTTGTGCCGTTACCGCTCGGCTTTGCAGCGCACACAGCTCCGGGCCCGGTGATAATCAAGCCCGGCGCGGGCGGACCCTCACTGTCCGCGCGCGTGCTCAGCTTCCTGACGAGTCTTGCGGATCGCGGCCTCATTGCCACATTCCTGGCGATCATCATCGCGGTCTTCGTACTCCTGGCAACGCGAACAAGTGGCAGCGCCAAGAAGGGATAGAGCACGTGGGACCCATTGAGATTACTTTTATTGTTCTGTTGATCGTTTTTGCAGTGGTCGGCCTGGTAAGGGGCTATGCCCGAGAGCTGGGTGTGACCACGATGCTATTCATTGCCCTGTTCGCGCTGGAGTTCCTGAACGAAAAATACCAGGGAGTCCTCAATCGGGTCCTGAGCACGGTGTCCGGGCAGGAAACCATCGGACCCATTCAAAGTTGGGTATTCGTGGCTGTGATCGTGGTGATCACCTTCATTTCTTATCAGGGACAGACGCTCGTGTTTCCGGGGAAGGGCGGCCGGACGTTCTTTGACCTGGGCACCGGCCTGCTGAACGGTTACCTTGCCGCAGGAAGTATATGGTATTATTTGCACCAAGCGGGATGGCCTGCGCTGCCCATTTGTCCACCATACACTTCGTTCTATGAGACCATTGTGCGCCTGCTGCCGCCCGCTGTGTTCAGCTGGCCGTATTTCATCGGCCTGGCTGTCATTCTACTCATTGCAAGAGTCTGGAAATGAGCGAGATGTCCAACAGCCCGATCCACCCCTTACCGAATGGCACGCCGCCGCGTGATGAGCCCGCCTGGGTCGCATTATTGCGCGATCCAATGCACGCCGGCAAGCACGTCCACGTTCACCTGGTGGGCATCGGCGGCACCGGACTGTCTGCGATCGCGGGCTTTCTGCTAGAGCGCGGGTTCAAGGTGTCCGGCTCGGATCAGCGGCCGAATGAGGCAACCGATGCACTGGCAGCCAGGGGTGTTACGGTTCACCGCGGCCATCGAACGGAGAACGTCACCGGCGCAGATATCGTCCTGATCTCATCTGCGGTCCAGGAAACCAATCCTGAGGTCGTGGCCGCCGAGGCTGCGGGCATCCCGATCGTCAAGCGCGCCCAATTGCTTGGCCCGCTCATGCGCGGTCAGCACGGCATCGGCGTCGCAGGTACGCACGGCAAGACGACGACGACGAGCATGATCGCAATCATCCTCCTGCGCGCAGGGCTGGATCCGAGCATCATTGTTGGAGGGCGCCTGTCGCTCGGTCCAGCGGAGGGCATGCAAGCCTTCTCGAACATCTCATCACGTGCGGGCAAGGGCCCGTTCGTCATCGAAGCCGACGAGTACGACGGGATGTTCCTGGGCCTGGAACTGGAGGTCGGCGTTGTCACCAATGTTGAATGGGATCACGTTGATTGCTACCCGACGCCTGCAGCATTCAGCGAAGCATTCCGGAAATTCGTCGGCCAGATCCCGGCGGAGGGGATGTTGGTCGCGTGCGCGGATGACGCCGGCGCACTGGCGCTGACCACAGCAACGGTCCCGGGCGTGCGCATAGAAACCTACGGGCTGGCCGAGAGTTCGGACTGGCAGGCCCGCGCGCTGGCGCCCAATGCACAGGGCGGATTCGATGCCGAAGTGTGGCACGACGGCAGCCACGTGGCCAATCTATCGCTGCCGGTTCCCGGACGCCACAACGTGCGAAATGCGTTGGCTGCGCTGGCGGTCGCCAACTGGCATCAAATCAAGCCGCGTCTCGCAGCCAAGATGCTGCACGATTTCCACGGAGCAGGACGGCGCTTCGAGTTCATCGGCGAAGCGGGCGGGGTGATCGTGATCGACGACTACGCACATCATCCGACCGAGGTGGCGGCAACCCTATCTGCAGCCCGCTTGCGATATCCCACCCGGCGCATTTGGGCCATCTTCCAGCCGCACACATACAGCCGTACGCAGGCTCTGCTGCAGGATTACGCTCACAGCTTCGTTGATGCGGATCAGGTGCTGTTGCTCGACATCTATGCAGCCCGCGAGAAGATCGACCTGGGGATGCACAGTACGCGGCTGCTGGACGTAATCGAACACGAGGGTGTCCGCTACGC
This sequence comes from uncultured Anaerolineales bacterium, assembly GCA_964387985.1. Lineage (GTDB taxonomy): Bacteria > Chloroflexota > Anaerolineae > CG2-30-64-16 > CG2-30-64-16 > JALOOB01. Next base: position 3,858 of record CAYLZG010000080.1, read on the forward strand.
CGGCGCGATCGAATCGGCGGTAGAGTATCTGCTGCAGTCAGTGATGCCGGATGATGTGGTCATCACGCTGAGTGCAGGTGACGGCAACCTGGCCGGCACAAGGCTGCTGGATGCGCTGCGCCAGCGCGAGAACCCGGCATAGGCAGGCTACGATGAACTTCGCTGAGGCCGTCCGCCGTGCAGGCGTGGAATTTTTGAGGGATGAGCCCCTCGCGAAGCACACGACATTTCGCATCGGTGGTCCGGCCGAATGGTTTGCTGCGGCAGCCACGCTGGAGCAGCTGGAAACGCTGGCCGAGGTGGCGCTGGCATACGGCGTGCCGCTGACGGTGCTGGGTGGCGGCAGTAATCTGCTGGTCAGTGACGCGGGCATCCGAGGGCTCGTTGTGGCCAATCAAACCCGCCGGCACGGTCCGGCAGCCCAATTTCGCGAGCAATTGCAGCATCCCGCACTGCGTGACGATCATTGGGTTGCCGAATCAGGCGTTATGCTGGCCGGCATGGCGCGGACAACAACACGAAGCGGGTTGGCCGGGCTGGAATGGGCGATCAGCATACCGGGAACGGTGGCTGGCGCGGTGATCGGCAATGCCGGAGCACATGGCAGCGATACCGCTGCCAATCTGGCCTGGGTGCTTGTGCGTTATCCGGGTTGCCGCCGCCAGGTGCTCACGCGAGACGATCTGCACTATACCTACCGGAGCAGCCGCCTTCGCGAGCAACTGCTCGGCCCGAGGGAACAGAAGAGGCCGGTGATACTGGCGGCAGGCTTCGCCCTGGCGCAAGGTGACCCGGTCGTACTGTTGCACCGCGCGGACGAGAACCTGGCTCGCCGGCGGGCCAGCCAACCGGTGGAGCCAAGTGCCGGCAGCATCTTTCGAAACCCGGCCGGCGACTTTGCCGGGCGATTGATCGAATCACTGGGGATGAAGGGACATCAAATCGGCGGCGCTCAGGTGTCGCCTCGACATGCCAATTTTATCGTCAACACCGGAGGCGCCACCGCGGCCGACGTGGTGGCCCTGATCAACCTGGTGCGGCAGAGAGTGTTCGATGCCACGGGGCACCGGTTGACTCCGGAGATTCTGTTTCTGGGCGAGTGGACCACCCCGCCGTTATCGGTGTTGTAAGGGGCGGCGGCTAGACTAGTGAGTTATATATGACGGACGACCAAGTACGCGTGGCGGTGATTTTCGGAGGACAATCGGGCGAACACGATGTCTCGCTGGCTTCGGCTCGCTCTGTGATGACAGTCCTGCGAGAAAGAGGGCGCCAGGTCGTTCCTATCGGCATCACACGCGGCGGTCGTTGGCTGTTGCGTGGCGATCCATTTGCCATCCTGAGCGATCCTGCACGGGATCCCGATGCGAACGTCGTCGAAACACCCGGCGCCGGCCATGAGCTCGTGCCCGGTGCGACCGGACAGGCTTTCCCGCCCATCGACGTCGCCTTTCCCGTGCTGCACGGTCCCTTCGGCGAGGATGGCACCGTGCAAGGGCTGTTGGAACTGGCCGGCATACCCTACGTGGGATGTGGCGTCCTGGCCAGCAGCTTGTCGATGGATAAGATCGCGTGCAAGAGCGTGCTAACTGCGCACGGTCTGCCGGTGGTCCCGTCACGAGCGATCAATCGCAGTTTGTGGGATGCAGAGCCTGGCCGGGTCATTGTCGATGTCGAAGCCGCCCTGGGGTATCCAGTCTTTGTCAAGCCTGCCAATCTCGGTTCGAGCATCGGAATCAGCAAGGCGACCGATCGCAGAACGCTGGTGGCCGCATTGAACGATGCCGCACGCTACGACCGCCGTCTTCTCGTGGAGCAAGCCGTTCAATGTCCGCGAGAGATCGAGTGTGCAGTGCTGGGAAATGACAATCCCATTGCATCCGTGCCGGGCGAAGTGCGGCCATCCAATGATTTCTATGACTACGCCGCCAAGTATATCGACGGTCAGTCGGAGCTGCTGATTCCGGCATCTTTGCCGCCAGCGGTTGCCGCACGCGTGCAGGAGCTCGCAGTCGCGGCTTTCCGCGCTGTCGATGGTGCAGGGCTAGCGCGTGTCGACTTTCTGCTGTCGGATATCACAGGTGATCTGTACATCAACGAACTGAACACGCTGCCCGGCTTTACGGCCATCAGCATGTACCCGAAGCTATGGGAGGCGTCAGGTATCTCATACGGCGATTTGGTCGACCGCCTGATCGATCTGGCGTTGGAACGCCAAAGAGACCGTGCACGATCGCAGACGCGTTATTACGGTGGGCAACTGCAGGCTTAGGGTGGCGAGAGATGAGGGGACAGGCGAAGGGGCGTAAGCGCAAAGGTGACCAGGACGAGGTCACGTTGCGCCAGCCTGCCTGGCGCCAGGCGCCGTCGCAGCCGCGCAAACGGGCGAAACGTGTCGCGTTCACCCTGCAACGGGACCGCAACAAGAAGGGCTTGCAGGGCCGGGTGCCCGTGCCTGCAATCATCATGCCCTCTCGTGAGGTGGTGGCGAACTGGCTGCGAGCGGCCTTGCTGCTGCTGGTTGCTGCAGGGGTGGCGTTCGGACTGCTGTACCTTTTGCGATGGCCGGTGCTTGCGGTTTCGCCGGCGTCCACCCAGATCGGTGGCGCACAACGAATCGCTAAGGAAATCATCTACGAGCAGAGCAAGGTCAACGGCCGTAACATCCTGGTCATTGAAGCCAGCGAGGTCATGTCACGAGTCAGGCACATACCGGGCATTGCAAGCGCTGCCGTGCACTTGCGATTGCCCAACCAGGTGATCATCGATGTGGTGGAGCATGCACCGCTTGTGGCCTGGCAAGGAGTAACAACGACCGTCTGGCTGGCAGCCGATGGCGCTCAAGTGCCCCAGGCAGGAGCTGTCCCGCCGCTGCGGTTGATCGACGTGTCCGAAGGCCTCCTGGACGGGGACGCCACGTTGCGCTCCATGGTGCTCGAGAACCTGGCATCACTGCATGCGCTGCGCCCCGAGCTATCTGAGTTTTACTATGGTCGGGCGCAAGGTTTATACTTCCGGGCTGCACAGGGTTGGGATGTCTGGTTAGGGGAAACCGGGCCCCTGGAGGCCAAACTGGCACTCGCGGACGCCGCGGGGCGGGATCTGATGCAGCAAGGACGCGAGGTAGAAGTAATCGATGTCCGCCGCAACGACCGGGAGGCAATGTGGCGGTGAGGGTGAGTTGCATCGCGACTGATACGACGAGGAAGTCCGGAGAGAGACCATGTTGACAGGCGGATCAGGAGGTCAACCAAGCGAGCTGTTTTGTGCGCTGGATATCGGCACGTCCAAGGTATGTGCGCTCATCGCCCAGGTCGATGACAACGGGCAGTTGAAGGTGGTGGGCGCAGGCCGCGTCCCTTCACAAGGACTGCGCAAGGGCGTTGTCGTGAACACCAGCGAGGCAACGGCCTGCATTGGCAAGGCGATCGACGAGGCGGAACGAACATCCACTCTGACGATGGAATCGGCCTACGTCAGCATCTCCGGCGCGCATATCAGTGCGATCGGCAGCAAAGGGGTTGTCGATCTGGGCAAGAACGGCCGGCGCGTGGTTCCTGAGGACTGCCAAAGGGCGCTGGATCAAGCCGGGGGCATCGCCTTGCCCCATAATCGCGAGATCATCAATGTCGTTGCACGCCAGTACCGGCTGGATGACAAAGAAGGCGTGGACAATCCCGTCGGCTCCACAGGCTATCGCCTGGAAGTAGAAGCCACGGTCACCACAGGCGCCAGCTCCAATATCCTGAACCTGACAAATTGCGTGCTGGACAACGGGGTGCGCATCCAGGACATGGTGATCGAGCCCTTCGCCTCCGCTGAGGCCGTGCTCGCCGAAGATGAACTGAAATCGGGTGTGGTGTTGGTGGACATCGGTGCAGGAACCACCGACGTGGCCATCTACCTCGACAAGGCTCCGTGGCAGACGCACTGCCTCGAAGTCGGGGGCGACTATCTGGTGCATGATGTTTCTGCTGTACTGCGCATGTCTCACGACAGCGCCGAGGCGCTAATCCGGCAGTTCGGCCATGCTCTGCCAGAGCGGGTGCCCGTCGATTCTGAGGTGCGCGCCGGCGCGTTCGGCCAGGAAGGCCAACAGGTTGTCCGCAGACGTGTGCTCTCCGAGATCATCAATGCAAGAGCGGAGGAATTCGCTGACCTGATCCTCTCTGAGGTGAAGCGCAGCGGCTACGATGGGCTGACCCCTGCGGGCATCGTGCTGACCGGCGGCGTCGCCCAATTGCAGGGATTGGGCGAACTGAGCACCACCCGGATGCGCTGGCCTGTCCGCATCGGCCACCCGAACGGCGCCTTGCAGTCGACATTCGATCTGAACAGTCCGGAATACGCTGCCGCTGTGGGCCTGCTGCTTTGGGGCTTGCGCCGCGGCACGAAGCCCCGGAATCTTGAGACGGCCAAATCCGGAACGATGAAACGTGTGCTAGAATATCTGAAGGGCTTCCTGCCCCTCTCATCATAACCGCATCGCTGGGCAAGGCGGATGCCAGCCAGGCGTCAGAGTCAATTCTTGAGCAGAAGGAGCACTACATGAACAGCAAGGGTCCACAGCAACCAGCATTCCTGGAGAATCCTGCCCAGATCAAAGTGCTGGGCGTGGGCGGTGGCGGCTCCAACGCTGTCAACCGCATGATCGAGCAAGGCATCCGTGGCGTGGAGTTTATTGCAATCAACACCGATGCCCAGGCGCTAATGCTCGCCAACGCGCCGCAGAGGCTACGCATCGGTGACAAGCTAACGAAGGGCCTCGGCGCCGGGGGGCAGCCTGAAATCGGCGAAAAGGCTGCCGTGGAGTCTGCCGAAGACGTCAAGAACATCATGAAGGGCACCGACATGGTCTTCGTGACTTGCGGCATGGGCGGCGGCACAGGCACAGGTGCAGCTCCTGTCATCGCGAAGCTCGCGAAGGAGTCCGGCGCGCTGACGATCGGCGTGGTGACCAAGCCCTTCAGCTTCGAGGGCGCCCGGCGCAAGCGGATTGCGGAAGAGGGCATCAAGCGCCTCAAGGAAAGCGTCGATACGCTGATCGTCATTCCTAACGACCGGCTGCTCCAGGTCGTGGACAAGAAAGCAACGATTCAGGCCGCTTTCCTCACTGCCGACGACGTCCTGCGCCAGGGCATCCAGGGCATCTCCGAGCTAATCACGATCCCTGGCCTCATCAACCTGGACTTCGCCGACGTCCGTGCAGTCATGAACGAGGGCGGTTCAGCGCTGATGTCCATCGGCACGGCCAGCGGAGACAACCGGGCCCAGAACGCAGCAGAGCAGGCCATTCACAGCGCCCTGCTGGATGTGAGCATCGAAGGCGCGCAGGGCATCCTGTTCAACGTCACTGGCGGTTCGGACCTGGCTCTGCACGAGGTCAACCAGGCTGCCGAAATCATCCAGAGGACGGCGGACCCCGATGCGAACATCATCTTCGGTGCAGTGATTGACCCGAACATGAAGGACGCTATCCGGATCACCGTTATCGCCACCGGCTTCGATGCAATCAAGGAGCAGAAGGTCTCGGGCGGCGAAGAAAGCCGGGTGGTGGAGTTCCCGCGGCGCACTTATGATCGCGAGGATCTGGACATTCCTGCATTTCTGCGTCGCGCAGGCCGTAACCAATAGCTGCTGTGGGCACCCTGGGGACAGCGCGAGTCGTGGACAAACCCGCGCTGTCCCATGTCTGCCCAGGCGCACTGGCGATTGAGAGCAACGTCGCAATCCGCAAACTCAACCTTAAAGTTTCATTCGAACGCCCCTCTTTTGCTTGCCACTCGAGTTCTCTTGTGCTATACTCTCTTCCGCCACCACAACATATAGTATGGTGACATAACAAAGGTACCAGGGGTTGTGTGGCCCGGCCCACAAGCAGCCAGCCATAATCGCTGTTTTGAGCCACGCCCCGCTGCTCGTAGCCGGCTGTCTCAGCCCATCGAGCGGGCGTGGTCTTTTTTTCGGTTGAACAGGAGTCAGGCATGCAGTGCCCTTATTGCGGTCAACCCGATTCTCGTGTCGTGGACACGCGCTCGACGGGCGAGAGCATCCGCCGCCGCCGGGAGTGCCAGAAGTGCCGCAAACGCTTCACCACCTATGAGCAGATCTCGGAAGCACTCCTTATCGTGAAGCGGGACGGCCGCCGCGAACCCTTCGACCGCCACAAGCTGTTGCAGGGAATCCGCATTGCGTGTGCCAAGCGGCCGATCGCCATGGCTGACATCGACCGCATCGTCGATCAGGTCGAGGAGCACCTCTTCTCCCTGGGAAAGGCCGAGGTGCACAGCGAGGTGATCGGCGAGATGGTGCTGGAGAAGCTGCGGGGGTTGGATCCGCTGGCCTATATCCGCTTCGCAATGGTTTACATGGAAATGGAAGACGTCGGAGCGCTGCAACGGGAACTGGAACGACTGATGAAAGAGCGCAAGTAGATACTTAGGAGTCTCTGATGATCAAGGCAAAACTGAAGCCATTTGCGCCGGCAATTGTGCCGCCCCAAAACATTGATCTCTCCGAAAACAGCCTTCAGGTCCTGAAGAAGCGGTATTTGCGTCGCGGTCCGGACGCAAAGCCCATCGAAGATGTGGAAGGGATGTTCAGGCGGGTTGCCCGCGCCGTCGCCGAACCGGATGCTGCTCACGGATACGATGTGCAAAGCACAGAAGACAGCTTCTTCGGTCTCCTCACGGGACTTCGCTTCTTCCCGAATTCTCCCACATTCACCGGTGCGGGGACTCCGCTCGGACAGCTTGCGGCCTGTTTCGTCCTTCCGATCAGCGACGACATGGGCCGGGATTCTGCCGGCATTTTCCAGACCCTGCGCGATGCAGCGCTCATCCAGCAGACGGGCGGCGGCAACGGATTCTCGTTCTCCAACCTGAGGCCGAAAGGCGATGCCGTCGCTTCCAGCGCAGGCGTGGCCACTGGCCCCGTCGGGTTCTTGCGGGTTTATGACACCGCCTTCGGGGAGGTGGCGCAGGGAGGCACGCGGCGTGGCGCCAACATGGCCGTCGTGCGCGTGGATCACCCGGACATTGAGGAATTCATCACCTGCAAGGCCCAGGAAGGGCAGATGACCAACTTCAATATTTCGGTTGGCATCACGGACAAGTTCATGCAGGCAGTGGAATCTGACGGTGATTTCGATCTCGTAAACCCGCGCGACGGTAAGGCCTGGCGAGCTGTCCGCGCTCGCGATCTGTTCGACAAAATCGTGACTTTCGCACACCATAACGGCGAACCTGGCGCCCTGTTCCTGGATGCTGCCAATCGCGCTAACCCGGTGCCTCATCTATACGAGTTGGCCGCGACCAACCCGTGTGGAGAGCAGTGGTTGGGTCCTTACGAAAACTGCTGCCTCGGCTCTGTGAATCTCGCACAACACACCACGCCAGACGGCCGCATCGATTGGCAAAAGCTGCGCGAAACCGTGATCGTCTCAACCCGGTTCCTGGACAACGTAGTCGATGCAAATAAGTACGTACCCGCCGTTCCCCAGTTGCGCGAGGCTGCAATGCGTGCACGTCGCATCGGACTCGGCATCATGGGTCTGGGAGACATGATGTACCGGCTGGGTGTACGTTACGGCCCAGAAGAGGGTCAGGAGTTCGCCGCTCAGGTCATGGAGTTCGTGCGATACCACTGCATGCTCACGAGCATCGAGCTGGCACAGGAACGGGGGCCATTCCTGGCCATCAAGGGCAGCATTTACGATCCCGAGAATCTGCGCTGGGAGCCGCCACGTCCCCTCAGTCCCCACAGGCACGATTGGGGTCGACCTGTGTTGGACTGGGACCAGGTCGTCACCGGCATCAAACAGCACGGCATCCGTAATGCTGCGCAGACGACTGTCGCTCCGACCGGCACCATCGGCACCGTGGCCGGCTGCGAAGGCTATGGTTGCGAGCCGGTTTTTGCACTCGCCTACACCCGGGTCGTCAAGGATGGCGGCCGGGATCTCAAGTTGGATTACACCAGCCCGCTGTTCGAGCAAGCCCTCATCGAAGCCGGAGCCACGGAACAAAAACGGGCGCTCATCATGGAACAGGTGAAGCTGCTCGGGAGTTGCCAGAACATTCCCGAGGCGCCTGAGGCGATCCGGCATGTCTTTGTTGTTTCACAGGACATCACGGCAGAAGAGCACGTGCGGATGCAGGCCGCGATCCAGGCTTTTGTCGACAACTCCATCTCCAAGACGGTCAACTTTCCGAGCGGAGCCACTGTCGAGGACGTAGAGCAGGCCTACATGCTCGGCTGGCGTTTGGGCTGCAAGGGACTGACGGTTTATGTCACCGGCAGCCGCGACGAAGTGGTGCTGGAAACCAAGGCCACGGCCGAGGCCAAGGGGCGCGCCAATGGGACGGATCCGGGAGCAGAAGCAGGTACACCGGTTGAGCCCAGCGATGTCGAGCCATTCCCGCAGCCTAAGCGCCGCCCGAGGCCCACTGTGCTGCGCGGCATCACCTATCGAAAGGAAACACCGCTTGGCACTGCTTTCGTGACCGTAAACATCAACGGCGGTCAAAAACCGTTCGAGGTCTTCATGAATGTCGGCAAGGCTGGCAGCGACGTCGCGGCCGTGTCGGAGGCTCTTGGCAGATTGATCTCGCTCATTCTGCGGCTGCCTTCGCCGCTCGACGAACGCGAGCGACTCAACCAGGTCGTGGACCAGCTGGCAGGCATCGGCGGGGGACGCTCGATGGGCTTTGGCGCCAACAGGGTCCGCTCGCTGCCAGACGCGGTCGCACAAGTCCTGCGCGAGTACTTAGGCCAGGACGAGGACGCTGGCGATGCAACAGAGGACGAAGAGCAGGAAGGCTACGTCCAGCAGCTGCCGTTGCCCATTACCGATCGACCGATCGGGGATCTCTGCCCGGACTGCGGCCAAGCCGCGTTCGTGCCGACTGAAGGCTGCCGGAAATGCTACGCTTGTGGATACAGCGAGTGCTGATCTGATCTGAGCGAATGTGATCGTGAGGCCTGGCATCGGGGACAGCATTGTCTCTCGCTGCCAGGCCTCTGTGTTATAATCTTTGTGATGCGAAAAACCCTGCGCACCCTCCTGCGCGCGCTGCTCTTCCTCGCGATCCTGGCATTCCTCGGCTTCGCCCTTCTCGTCTGGAAGGTGGACAGGTTGGGCCGGGTGGATGCAGCGCGGGAGGCAGACGTCATCGTTGTGCTCGGCGCGCGAGTTAACCAGGATGGCACTCCCGGATCCGATCTGACCAGCCGAACCTATCACGCAGTCGATCTGTGGAGTGCGGGCGTGGCGCCCTACATGATCTGCACAGGTGGCTTCCAAAACGAGCCTCTCTCGGCTGCAGCCGTGTGCAAACGCTTTGCGGGCGACCTGGGCGTGCCCGCGGAGCGCATCCTGATCGCGGATGGCAGCTCAAATACCATGGAGGATGCGGAGGTCGCCGCAAAGGTGATGGACCGGCAGGGCTGGCGCAGTGCGGTTCTGGTCAGTCACCCGCTGCACCTGTTCCGCGCGCGCTGGCTCTTCCAGCGCGCGGGCGTTGATGCGATGACCAGCCCCACATCCACCGAGACCCATCGCATCGTCCTGCCGGTCCGCCTGTGGTATGCCACGCGCGAGGCTGCCGGAATCATCTTCACGCTGATCGACGGTTGGTCCATCGTGCCGGCCGAATGGGTCGCGATGTTGCAGACAAGGATCTACAGGACGCAGTAGAATCGCATTCATGAGTGACTGGAAACAAATCGCGGCCGGCAAGGCGCTCTTGAGCCGGGAGACCGGCACGATCCACAAGGATCACGGTGGAAAGCTCACCGTTGCGTTAGCCTATCCGAACACGTACCGCACCGGAATGGCGAGCCTGGCCCTGCAGATCCTGTACCGGATGTTCAACGCACGGCCCGATGTGGTGTGCGAGCGCGTCTTCTGGGACGAGAGAGCGGCGGCCGCGGGACAGCCGCTGCTGTCGCTCGAATCGGGCAGGCCGGTCAGCGAATTCGACGTGTGGGCATTCACCGTGTCCTTCGAAATGGACTACTTCCATGTCGCAGCCATGTTGCGGCAAGCAGGGATCGAGCCGCCTGGCCTGACTTCCGACGATCACGGAGGGCGTCCATTTCTGCTCGCGGGTGGGCCGGCGCTCAGCATGAATCCGGAGCCGCTGGCGCCTTTTTTCGATGCGATTCTGATCGGCGAAGCCGAAGAGGCTTTGCCTGGCCTGATCGATCTGCTGGTGGATGGGATCGACGAAGACCGTGCACGACGTGACGACGCAAGGAGCATCCCTCCCGGATCGGACGCCGGAGCGCGGCGCCCCTTGCTCGATACGCTGATGCGCACAGAGGGAATGTACGTCCCCGGACGCATGCAGCCCATTCCCGGAGGGCCTCAGATCCAGCGGTTGTGGGTCCGGAACGCGGAGCAGCTCGAGCCCGTCTCCCTGCTCTATACACCTGATGCAGAGTTTGCCAACCGCCACCTGATCGAAATCGCGCGCGGCTGCGGTCGCGGCTGCCGGTTCTGCCTTGCCGGTTATGTCTACCGCCCCCCCCGCGAGCAGCCACTGGAACGCATCCTGGCATGGGCCCGCGAGGGGCTTGCCATGCGCTTGCCCGTTCACGCGCACGGCGGGGCCTCCGGCGCGCAGGCGCCGTCGCTCGGATTGGTGTCAGCGGCAGTATCCGACCACTCGCGCATCGACGACCTGGCGTCCGAGTTGCAGGTGATGGGCGCGCGATTCGGCGTCAGTTCCATGCGCACTGACCCAATCAGCGAACCGTTGGCCCGTGCGCTCGCAGCAGGTGGAAACCAAACCTTGACCATTGCCCCGGAGGCTGGAAGTGACCGGCTCAGGCGGGTGATCAACAAACCGCAGACCGAGGACGACTTGTTACACGCAGTCGAGCTAGCGCAGGCCTACCGTTTCTCGCAGGTCAAGATGTACTTCATGGTGGGCCACCCCACCGAAACCGACGAAGACATCGAAGCGATCAGCGGCCTGGCGCTCAAAGCCCGGCGCATCTTCCGGCGCAACTTGTCGATCAATGCAACGCCGTTCACGCCAAAGGCGCATACGCCTTTCCAGTGGACCGCCACGACACCGGCCAGGGTGCTCGCCGCGCGGCAGCGAACGCTCAAGAAGGTCCTCGCCAAACACGCGATCTCGGTGGATGCTGACTCTCCGGAATGGGCCGAAGTCCAGGGGGTGCTGTCTCGCGGTGACCGGCGGCTGGCTCCTGTGTTGTGGGAAACGAAACGACTCACCTTGCGTGATTTTCACGAAGCCCTGGCTCTGCACGGCATGTTTGCAGCCGAGTTCCTGGGCGAACGCACGCCAGGTGCATTCATGCCCTGGGATATCATCGAGAGCGGCGTGCGGCCAGGTTTCTTCAGGTATGAGCTTCGTCTCTCGGGCGACGAGCAGCCGGGTCATCGCTGTCCGCCCGGATGCGAGAACTGCCTGACCTGTGGCGTCTGCCGCGCCACGCTGAGCGCCGCACCGGTACATGGGGAAGCATTGCGCATATGAACAGACACGAGAACGGCGGGGTCGTATACTACACTTTTGAGTCATTCGATGGGTATGGCGACATCATCCATGGGATCACAACGCGACACGGAGGCGTGAGCACGAGTCACTGGTCCAGCCTGAACCTGACCAAGGGCAACGGCGATGATCCTCTTGCAGTCGAAGAGAACCTGCGCCGCGCAGCCGGCGCCTTCGGCGTCAGCCGGGAGGACCTGGTCAGCCCGAATCAGCGCCACACTGCGCGCGCTCAACAGGTCGGTCGCGCCGAACGAGGAAGCATCATATCCGAAACCGACACGCTGTTCACGAACGAGGCAGGCGTTCCGATCCTGCTGCGCTATGCAGATTGCGCACCGGTCTTGCTGTACGACCCCGTGCGGCACGCATGCGCGGTCATCCACAGCGGGTGGCGCGGTACGGTGGCGGGCGCAATTCCTGCGGCTATCCATGCCCTGCGGCAGGCGTTCGGGAGCCGTCCGCAGGATCTGGTGGCTGGCATCGGTCCCTGCATCGGGCCATGCTGCTATGAAGTAGGGAACGATGTTGTGAATGCCGTGCGAGGCGTGTTCGACCGTGCTGAGGCGCTGCTTCCACGGAACGGGAGCGATCGCCGGCACTTCGATCTGTGGACCGCCAATCTGCGCTGGCTGGTCGAATCGGGGGTACGGCGAGTTGAGGTGGCGGAGGTGTGCACGGCATGCCATATGGATGAGTTCTTCTCGTATCGCGGAGGACGAGGTCACACCGGGCATTTTGGGGCGCTCATGATGCTGCGAGAACGCCATGGTTGAGCAATCCCTCCGAGGCAACATCGCGCGGGTGCACGAACGCATCGACGTCGCCAAACGCCGCGCGGGTCGGACCGACACGGTGACGCTGGTTGCGGTCAGCAAGACCCAGGGAGCCGAAACCGTGGCGTCTGCATACCGGGACGGGCTGCACATCTTCGGAGAGAACCGGGTCGAGGAGGCTGGCCCGAAGGTTGCGGCAGTCGCTGAGCTCGTGGCTCCATTGCCGTCACCGCAGTGGCACATGATCGGGCACTTGCAGAGCCGCAAGGCAACGGCCGTGCTGCCCTGGGCAGCGTTGGTGCATTCCGTTGACTCACCTAAGCTTGCATCACGGCTGAGTCGTGCTGTGGCGCCCGGGCAACAATTGGCCGTGCTGCTTGAAGTCAACGTATCAGGTGAGGCGAGCAAGGATGGTCTTGCACCGGCAGCACTCGCTGGGGCGGTGGAAGCGATTGTGGAACTGCCGGGCTTGCGCATCGAAGGTCTGATGACGATGGCCCCGCTCGCAGAAGATCCAGAGGAAACACGACCGGTGTTCCGGCAACTGCGTCTGCTGCGTGACGAAATGGCCCGGCGATATCCTGCCGCATCGTGGCGGCACCTGTCGATGGGGATGAGCGATGATTTTGAGATAGCTATTGAGGAGGGAGCGACGCTGGTGCGCATCGGTCGTGCGATCTTCGGCGCCAGATAGAGAACTATGATACGCGATACCACATTGTCATTGATCGGCTCAGGAGCCATGGCTGAAGCCATGATCCGGGGCATACTCAACGAGAAACTTCTGAATCCGGACGACATCACGGCCAGCGGGCCGCGGCCCGAGCGAGGTCAGGAGCTGCGCGGTCGCTATGGCATCAAGGCAGTCACCGATAACCGCCTGGCAGCAAGCGCAGGACGCATCGTCGTCATCAGCGTCAAGCCGCAGACAGTGCGCAAGGTGCTGCCGGAGATTCGCGATGCATTGGCTGCTGACAGCCTGATCATCAGCATCGTCGCGGGCACGCCTATTCGCGTGATCCGCAAGGGGCTTTCGGTCTCCAAGGTCGTGCGCGCAATGCCCAACACGCCTGGCCAGATCGGCCGCGGGATGACCGTCTGGACCGCGACGCCGGAAGTCGATGAACTCGGGCGGCGCCAGGCACAGGCGATACTCGGCGCGCTGGGCCGCGAACTGTACGTGGGGGACGAAGGCGACCTGGACCGGGCCACTGCGCTCAGCGGCACCGGCCCAGCCTATATCTTCCTCTTTATGGAAGCCCTTATCGATGCCGGCGTGCACCTGGGATTCTCGCGCCGGATTGCGCAGGAGCTGGTTTACCAGACGATGGAAGGCGCGATCGCCATCGCGCGGGAGACCGGGGTGCATCCGGTCGAATTACGTAATCGCGTCACTTCGCCGGGCGGCACTACCGCTGAGGCTCTCTATCAATTCGAAAAGGGCGGCCTGAGGACTGTGGTGTCGAAGGGCATTTGGGCAGCATATCAACGTTCAGTAGCACTGGGGGAGCTAGGAGACGAATGAATCTGTTACTTATCCAAGCCATTAATTTCATCGTCGAAGCCATGAGCATTTTGATCTTGATCGAGGTCATTGCCAGCTGGGTGATGGTTGCCAACGTCAGGCTGCCCGACACGGTCATCCGGCTGCTGCAAACGATCAGCAGCATCACGGGTGTGGTGTTGAATCCGATCCGCCGGTTCATTCCAAGCATCGGCGGGCTCGATCTGTCGCCGATCGTCGCGCTGCTTCTACTCGACGTACTCCGGCGGCTGCTGGTGTCGCTCCTGATCCGATGAAGTCACGTGATCTGAGCGGAGCACCCATGGATCTTCTGAGGCCATGACAGCCAAGTCAGCGGGAAGCTCGCCCCGGATGTTCGGCGGCGTGCCGCTCCCCGACCGGTCCTTTCTGCACGGGCTGACCACAGGCTACGCACGGCTGCTGCAGTTCGTGCGGCCCTACTGGAAGCTGCTTGCTCTTGCAGGCGTGATCCTCATGGCCAACAGCCTCGCGGGCCTGGCGCTGCCACTGGTTGTGCGCGACGTGGTGGATAGTGCGCTGGTGAGCGGCAGCTTCCAGATGCTCACCCGGATCACACTGCTGCTGCTCGCCCTCTTCGTCGCGCAGGCCATCTTCAGTTTCGGACAGGCCTACCTCCTCGGGTGGGTCGGCGAACGTGTTGTTGCCAACCTTCGCCAGTCGCTCTACGCCCACCTGCACGCGATGCCGCTGCGCTTCTTCAGCAACACCCGCATCGGAGAGCTTCTCTCCAGGTTGGGCAGCGACGTCACAACCATCCAGAACGCCGTGACCGATACGCTGCTTTCCCTGCTGTCCAGCACGATCATGCTGATCGGCGGCGTTGTGATCATTTTCGTGATGGCCTGGCGGCTCACCCTGGTGATACTTGCTGTTGTGCCGGTGGCGGTAGTCGGGATGATCCTCCTGGGCAGGCTGGTCCGGCGGCTCAGCAAGCAGGTGCAGGATGCGTTGGCGGATGCCAGCGCAACAGCCGAAGAAGCTCTGTCAGGCGTGCGCATCGTCAAGTCGTTCGCGCGGGAGCCCTACGAGGTCGGTCGCTACGGCGAGACAGTGGAGCGCCTGTTCCG
>CAYLZG010000081.1:0-4528 GCA_964387985.1 uncultured Anaerolineales bacterium
GCTCATGGCGCTCGCGCGCCAGGTCGGCCGCTTCGGTGTCGGCCTGCGAGCTGACCGAGATGTATTCGCCCGCGGCCATGGACATGGCCCCGGCAACCAGGCCCGCCAGGCCGGCGAGAGCCACGCTGCTGCCTGGGGCGCCCGAGGCAGCAACACCGAGGATGAGGCTGGCCGTCGACACGATGCCGTCGTTGGCGCGCAACCTCGCGGCGCGCAGCCAGCTGATTCGACCAAAACGACGCATTTCGCTATGAGGCATGATGTTACTTTTTCTCGAACGTGAGGCATCAGCCGGGGCTGCTCATTTGGGAAACCGCTGCAATTAAGTTCAGCAGCTCAACACCGGGCGCTGGCTCGCACAAGTTTCGGAATCGGTCCACGGTGGCCTATAATCGGCGTTGCAGGAATACGACACTCAGCTGGAGATGGACGAGCGCCGATGAACTCTTACGAACGCTATCAGGCCCGGCTGCGCGGGGAGCCGGTGGACCGCGCGCCCAACTTCGACATCATGATGCAGTATGCGGCCCATCACATCGGGCAGCCGCTTTCCCGGTACTATCTCGACTATCGCGTCCTCGTCGCCGCGAACCTGGCGGTGGCGGAGGACTTTTACCTGGATATCCTCCAGGCCATCTCCGATCCGTATCGCGAGGCCGCGGATCACGGGCTGGCGGTCGAGTTCCCTGAAGATGGCCTGCCGTTGAGCAAGGAACCTCTGCTGGTCGACCCGGGCGACTTGGCGAAGCTGCGCCCGGTCGCGCCCGAGTCGGGCCGGCGCATGAGCGACCGGCTGGAGGCGATCCGAAGCTTTCGCGAACAGGCCGGCGGCTGGGCGCCGATCATGGGCTGGGTAGAGGGCGCGCTGGCCGAGGCGGCCGACCTGCGCGGTGTGGGCCAGCTCATGTCCGACCTCTACGACCGGCCGGAGTGGGTGGCGGATCTGGTCGAGTTCTGCGCGGAGGAGGCGATCAGCTTCGCGCGTGCCCAGGTTGCGGCCGGCGCGGACATCATCGGCGTAGGCGACGCAGTCTGCTCGCAGATATCGCCCAAGATGTATCGCCAGTTCGCGCTGCCGTACGAGCAGCGCCTCTTCGCCGCGATCCGTGAGGCAGGCGGGGTCGGGCGCCTGCACATCTGCGGCAACACGAGCCGCATCGTGGCCGACATGGCCCGCAGCGGCGCGCCCATCGTGGACCTTGACTGGATGGTGGATTGGGGACAGGCGGTGCGCACCCTGGCTGAAGAGGGCGGGGTCGCAGCGTGCGGCAATTTCGACCCGGTCAGTGTGATGCTCCAGGGTACGCCGGAGCAGGTGCAGGAGGCCGTGCTTCACTGCCTTGCCGCAGGAAACGCGGCCTCCTTCATCATGGCCGGCTGCGAGATTCCGGACGGCACGCCGCCCGCGAATCTGCTGGCGCAATACGAGGCGCTCAGGGCCGCGGGCACTGGCTCACATGCCGGCCAGATGCCTCGCCAGGTTGATGAACAGGTGGCGCCCGTCAGCCGTCATGTGCGGCGGACCGGCCTGGAAGCCCCATAACAGGAAGCGGCGCTCCCCCACATCCTGCTGCACCAGGTTGTAGTGCGTTTCATCCGCAGGTTCGCGGCCGATCAGCAGGATGCCCGATGGCGGCTTCGGGATCAATATGCCGACATGTTCTGTCTTGTCATAGACCCGGACGAGCCGGTCCCGACCCATCGGGATGCCATATGGGCTGTGCCACAGGTCGTGCGCGGCATCCACCGCATAGGTGAGCGTCTCGGTTCCGTGCCAGCCGTTCGGATCGCCGATGTCGAGACCGGCCCTGCCGAAGAACGCATAGCCGCCCTCGCCGAGACCGAGGACCGGCGCGGAGTACTGCAGCAAGGTGTCCATCGCGGCGGGCGTCCCCCAACTCGTCCCGTAGCCCGTCTCTGGTCCGATCACGATCAGGTCATAGTTGTTCCAGGCGGTCCCGGCGACATCCGCCATGGGAACCAGGTCGACCGAGTACGCGCCTGACTGGAGGAGCTTCTGGTAGGCCACCGCGGTCGTCAGATCGCTCTGCCAGACGTAGGCTGCGCGCGGCAGCACCGCGAAGCCGCCAGTGCGATGCCGCACAAACGACTCTCCGTAGTTGTTGTTGCCCCAGCCGGTTGCCTTCACGACATACTGGCCAGACAGCTGCGTCTTCCCGAAGACCGCGCCGTAGACCCCGTCGTCCGGCTCGCCATCCATGTTCATGCCATCGTCGAAGAGCTGGAGCAGTTCGACCAGGTCCCCGTTCGGACCCTGGACCAGCGCCCACACCTCCGCACCGGCAACCGGTTTCTCGTCGGTCAGCACGACCAGGATCGGGATCTTCGCGCCCGCGATTCGTTTTTCCGGGGGCAGGCCGAAGCCCAGGTGCATGCTGGTCGGCGACCGGGCAGAGAGGATGAAGAGGTAGTTCGCACACGGCTTGGTCATCAGCTCGACCACCCACCCACCGCCCAGCGGCTTCTGCACGCGGAACTGGTGATGCGTGGCATCCTGGATTTCACGCACATCCGGCGGATTGTCCTTGACCAGGTTGCCCAGCGGGTCGGTCAGAGACATCTGCATCCAAACGGCTGGGTCGTCCCAGTTGACGGTGAAGATGGCCTCGGGCAGCCCCTCCTCGACGGGGACCTCGAAGACCAACTGCTCGCAGAAGTAGCCGGTGCTCTCCCAGACGCGCTGCTGGTGGCCGTTGACCTCGCCGATGGCTTTGTACACGTCGGCCAGCCGGTTGGGCAGCGTGGTGGGCATGTTGGGTCCCGGCAGGGCAGCAGGGGATGCGGCTGTCGCTGCGGACGCTGCGGCTGCCGGAGGCAAGATGTCCACGCCGGCCTGGAATGCGCGGCCATCCGTGTCAGCCGCGATATCGCCCAGGAGCGCCTCATCGGCATCCCTGCCGAGCGCCACCGTGTGCACCACCACCCGCGAGGGTATGATCGTGCCGCCGACCGCCGGGTCGGACCAATAGGGCGACACGTTCTCCATGCCGTCGCTGAGAAGCGCCAGGCTCCAGTCATGATCGCTCTTGCCCCTGGCGACGAGCTCATCGTAGCCAAGCTTTGCGCCCGAACCCAACGCAGTCGCACCGCCGAGCGCCAGAGCGTTCACCGCATCCTTGGCCGCGTTCCATTCCGGATCGCCGGTGACGGTGGTCAGTCCATAGTTGACCGCCGCGCTTGACTCGAAGGAGACCACGCCGATCATGTCGTCGATGTTGGTGTGATCGACGAAAGCACGCGCGGCGTTCTTCGCGGCTTCCAGCTTGTCATGTTCGAGCATGCTGCCGGAACGGTCGATCACCAGCACCTGGTCCGCGCTCAGCTTCGGCAGATAGAACACCGCTCGCTTTTCGGTGTCGGTCTGAGCGCCGAGCGTGACTTCCAGGTCGTAGTAGTCCGCCGCGGGCTGGTCGTGTGCGCTGACGATGAGGAAGTGGGTGTCGAGCACCCGATAGGCGGAGAGCACGGGGCTATCCTGCCCTCCGATGTGCACGGTGAAGTCGCTTGCGGTGTAGGTGACGGGTGCGCTGGGCGGCGTGGCGGTCTTCACCTGCACGAGGATCTTGTCGGGACCATCGAATGCGCCCGCGTTGACCGGGTTGGTCTCCGTGGGTTGAAGGATATCGAAGACCGGCGTACAGGCGCGTTGGCTGGCTGCGTCGAAGTTGTCGGTTTCGCCTGACGCGGGCTCGTACTTCCCATCGCGGTCGGTGTCCTCACAGCCGTCGACTGCGCCGTCGTTGTCGTTGTTGAAGTCCAGCTCCTTGCGCACGCCGTCGCCATCGTGATCCGCGCTGCGCAGGCTGTACGCGCCTGCGGTGTTGAAGACGTATTCCCGCAGGTCTGCCTTATCCTGGACCCAGTCGTCATCGGAGTCGGCGTAGGTTGGCATGGTGTGGAACCGGTTCTCTTCGTCCCAGTCCATGATGCCGTCGCCGTCCGCGTCGGTCCAGATGCCTGGCTCGTCAGAACGGACATTGGGGGCCGAGGCCGGCGGGACATAGTAGCAGGTGATGTCCACGGAGTCGTAGTTTTCCCAGGTGGTTCCGCTCCAGGGATCGAAAAGCCGGATCTGTTGGGTGCCATCCCCCAGGGTGCGGTAGCCGCCGATCACGGTCTGGTGTCCACCGTGGAACCGCATGATGGGCCGGCTGGCGTCGATGAATCCCCTCACCTGGTCCCAGGTCGGTTGGGCGTATGCGTAGGTGTAGTCGCTGACGTTGATGCCGAGCGCCCAGGCCAGCAGGTAGCCGCCGTGGCTGCCGTCGCCGCCGCACACTCCGGTCCTGCGATCGTGCGCGAGGTCGAGATGCGGATTGTAGAGCTCACCGACATCGACCACCGGGTCGCCCCAATTCTCCAGGAGATGGTAGCCGATCCGATCCATGCTCAGGCTGCCGCCGTAGTGGGTCACGATCATGGCGATGGATGCGCGCACGCAGCTGTTCCGGCCGTGGGTGTAGATGCCGTCCGGGTGGACCGCGTCCCATGCGACCTCTTCTCCTGA
>CAYLZG010000081.1:4567-18686 GCA_964387985.1 uncultured Anaerolineales bacterium
CGTCGCGGGGGTGCCCTCAGCGTCGCCGTCGATGCACAGCAGTGGGTTGTCCTTCTTCTGGCGCAGCCAGGTCATGCCTAATTCGACCTGGGGGCCGATGCTCAGCGCGTCCGGCGAGTCGCCCGCGGCCGTGATGCTGCCAACTGCCAATACGGTCACGCTCAGCGGCGTCGACCAGGCAGCGGGCTGTTGGCCCAGGATGGCCCGCACGCGCCACCAGTACTGGCCGCCGGGCAAAGGTAACGGCGGGGTGTAGTAGGGCTGGTTGAGCGTAACGTTCACCAGCGGCGAACCGATCGCCGCGTCATCATCGACCTGGAGTTGATAGGTCGCACCCGGCACAAACATCCAGCCCAGCGCGAAGCCGTCGCTCGCCATGACCGCGCCATCTCCGATCGTGCTCCAGATCGAGCGTGGCACCGGGTTGGCAGCACCCGGCGTGTGATCCGCCGGGCCATAGACGGCCCAGTCATCCGGGGAAAGGTTGCTGTGGCCAGGATAGAGGCCGATCGTCCGGTTTGTGGGTGGCGGTGCGGACACATCCTGTGCGCCGGAGCCAACAACGAAATCCACCCACCAGCCGGTCTGCCACAGCCCGGCTGCCGCGGCATCGGCTGCCGCATCGCCGGGCGCCGCGCCGTAGGCTGCAAAATCCCGGATGGTCTGGGGATTGTGCGCCGATCCGGCGTAGAGTGCGACCTGGTCAGCTGCCGTGGCAAAGGGATCCACCAGCGATGGAGGCGAATGCAGCACCGAGCGGCCGCCGCCGAAGCTGTAATCATCCGCGCCCGGACCCAGTCCATCGAAGTAGATCAGCACGAAGCAGCCCGGCGGAATCGGGGGCAGGGCGTCGGGGATGGTGTAGTTTCCGCCACTCTGGTTGCTCACCTGCCAGCCGCTGATATCGGGGCCGGCTTCGATTGCGGATGCAGCGAAGACTGGCGCCGCAGCCGATCCTCCAAGCGGGCCCGCCTCCCTCATGATGAGCGGCAGATAGAGCGGAAAGTTCGTCCCAGGGACGGCTAGCTCAACCCACTGGTGCTGGCCGGCAAGGGGCCGGGCCTGCACCTCGTTGAGGTGGACCGCAGCATCAGTTGTCGTTATGAGGTGAGCCCGAGGGCGCGCGTCCGGTGTGGCTGAGAGCGGCAGGACCGAACCCGCAATGAGAAGACATGCGACGATCGAGACGGCGAGGACCGTGGTCGTGACCTTCATGGTAGTAGCCTCCTGTGGACATGAACCAACTGTCGACGGAGCGTCAAGACGGTCAGCGATGGGGGGTGCGATGTTAAGGGGGCAGGGGACCCTGTGCGGGCCCAGGTCAATGGGTGCACGAAGCCGCCGGCGCCATGGAACGCGCCAGGCCGGTGTCTCCTCGTGCTGGTTGAGAAAAGAAACCTTTGGCGGTGCGGGCGCCTACGTCTTTACCTGGGTGAGCGACTTCTGATAAGCCTTCCAGCCAGGGCACCAGGTGGTGTGCCACTTCCACAGCCGGGCCATGAGTGTCTTCGGATTGGCCTCAGCCTTCTTACGAATGGGACAGTTTCCGCAGTTTGATTCGGACATGGCGGCCTCCCTTCAGTGGGGATATTATACACCCGATAGGCTCAGGCAGTGCAACCTTAAGAAAAGGCCGCGCAGGGCATTGTGCTTTCTGGCGCTTTGGGCAAAACCTGGCAGGCGTGGTAAACTCCCGCCGTTCCACCAGCGTTGCCACGAACACCCTCATATCCGATCCTTTGGAGGACCTCATGCATTCGAAGCGCGCGATCTTTTTTTCTTTAGCGATGGTAATTGCCTTGTTGTTGGGAACCACCGCCCTGGCTGCCGGCCCGGCACAGCAGGACATTGTCCCCACCCTCCACCTGGTGGGCCGCTCGAGCGATGCGAGCGTGGCGGCGCCCGATGTTCCGCCCGGGCTGATCGTCAGCGAATTTGCGCCAGGCCAGCGGGGCTATTACATCGTCCAGTTCCGCGGCCCCATCGAGCAGGCCTGGAAAGACGAGGTCGCTGCGCTGGGTGCGGATATCCTCGACTATATCCCCGATTTCGCATTCAAGGTACGCATGAACCCTGCCCAGGCCAGTCGGGCGGCCGCGCTGGGCGCAGTTGCGGGGGTCAGCATCTTCCAGCCTGCGTACAAGCTGGATCCCGCACTGCTGCAGAACGCCACGGGCCTGTACACCGTGAGGGTTGAGCGGGGGGCCGACTTTGGCCTGGCTCGCGCCGCGATCGCTTCCTCCGGCGCGGAGGTGATGCGCCAGGAGGACGGCATCCTGGTGGTGGCGGCAGACGCGGCGCAGTTGATTGCGATCGCGAACGTGGTGGATGTCGCGTGGATCGAGACCTTTCTGCTGCGCGAGAAGCACAACGAGTACGGCGCAGGCAGCCTGATGGGTGCGGCGGTCGCCAATACCTCTGGCTATGACGGCTCGACCCAGATCGTCGCGGTGGCAGATACCGGCCTGGGCGGCGGCACGGCCGCTACGGCGCATGCGGACATCCCATCCGGCCGCGTCGTCGCGATCTACAACTGGCCCGGGAGCACCGACAGCTGCTTCAAGACGATCTATGATGATGGCGCGATCGATGTGGACAGCGGGCACGGCACCCACGTGGCAACCTCCGTGCTGGGCGATGGGAATGCCAGCGGACTCGGCAAGGGAACGGCGCCGGCCGCGCAGCTGGTCTTCCAGGCTACCGAAAACTACGTCGTGACCTCCAACTATTGCAAGATGTTTGGTATTCCCAACGGGTATTACCTGACCGGCCTGCCCGCTGACATCGGCACACTCTTCCTGCAAGCCTACAACGCGGGCGCGCGCGTGCACTCGAACTCGTGGGGCAGCGCGGCAGCCGGCGACTACACGGCGGACAGCGCCTATGCCGATTCCTTCGTGTGGAGCCACAAGGACATGCTGGTTTCCTTCTCTGCCGGCAACGAGGGCGTCGATGCGAACAGCGACGGCGCCATCGACAATGACTCGACCGGCGCACCGGCCACGGCCAAGAATGTCTTGACCGTCGGCGCCAGCGAGAACGACCGTGGGGGCAACTGGCAGTGCGATGCCTCTCTGGGCTATACCACCTGCACCAGCCAGGGCGGCCAGAACGTGATCGCCTCCTATGGCGCATCCTGGCCGTCGGATTACCCCGCGAACCCCATTAAGGATGATCCTGCGGCCGGCAATGCGCAGCAGATGGCGGCTTTCTCCAGCCGCGGCCCAACGGACGACGGTCGTATCAAGCCCGACGTGGTGGCGCCCGGCACGTGGATCCTGTCCGGCTATTCAGATCTGTATCAGCAGGGCTATGACGCCGAACTGAACCCGCGGAACAGCGCCTACCAGTACGATGGCTGGGGCTTCCCGTTCAGCCAGGGCTACAAGTACATGGGCGGCACGTCCATGTCCAACCCGCTCACTGCGGGGGGCGCGGCAGTGGTGAAGGACTTCTATCAGAAGGCGTACAGCACCAGTCCCAGTGCCAGCGCGGCGCTGACCAAGGCCATCTTGATCAACTCGGCCACGGATCTGCTGGATGAGAACAATGATGGCGCCAACGATAACGACTTCCCGATCCCCAACAGCCACGAGGGATGGGGCCGCGTGAACCTGGCCAACGCCACGGACGGCACCGCACAGTACGTGGATAACGCGGCCGGCCTGGCGACCAACGGCACGGCCATCTACCAATACGCTGTCAGCGGCGGCCCGCTCAAGATCACCGTGGTGTGGACCGACTATCCCTCCACCGAGGCGGCCACTATCAACCTGGTGAACGACCTCGACCTGACCGTGACTTCGCCGAGCGGTACGGTCTACCTGGGCAACGTCTTCTCCGGCGGCTGGAGCGCGACCGGCGGCTCCGCTGACCGGCGCAACAACGTCGAGAACGTCTACATCCAGTCCCCGGCATCAGGGACCTGGACCGTCACGTTGAAGGGCTACAACGTGCCCAACGGGCCGCAGCCGTTTGCCCTGGTCGTGGATGGCTCCTTCGGCACGCCCGGCCCGACGAACACGCCGACCGCGACGCCGACGCAGGGTCCGACCAGCACGCCGACCAACACCCCGCTGCCCACGAATACCCCGACGCCAACCAATACTCCGGCGCCGACGAATACGCCGACGAACACGCCCGTTGTCACGGCAACGCCCAGCAGCACGGGGCTGAAAGTGCCTGCGGCGAACGCCCCTGTGACCTCGGACAGCGGCGATAACAACGGCTTCGAGACCAATCCTGGCAACGCCTACACGAGCAACAATGTCTACGCGGTGGACAACAACAGCGGCACCACCACCAGCTCGTCGTACACCGACGCTGGCAAGGACCGCCACCTGTTCTACAACTACGCCTTGGGCGTGCCCACCGGCGCGGCGATCCTGGGGATCCAGGTGCGGGTGGAGGCCAAGGTGGACAGCACCACCGGAACGCCGAAGATGTACGTGCATCTGTCGGGGGATGGCGGCAAGACGTGGACCACGGCCAAGGTCACGGCCACGCTGAAGAAGTCTGATACGGCCAACACCCTCGGCAGCACCAGCGATACCTGGGGCCGGACGTGGACGGCTGACGAGCTCAGCGACGCCAACTTCCGCGTGCGCATCACCAACGTGGCGACCAACACCAGCCGCGATTTCTCGCTGGATCAGATCGCAGTTCAGGTGACGTACCGGTAACCCTGGTCCTGGAACCGCACAAAACGAGGCCCTTCGCTTACACAAGCGAAGGGCCTTCGTCTTCACCGGAGGTGCGCGGCTCCCCGCGGCTTGCTCACCCCGCCACGCATGTTATATACTGCAACCCGTTCCGCTTCATTATATATCTCACAGATATGTCTCACTGCGCGGACCAAAAACAAGAGCATAACGAAGTGCTTCATCCAGGAGGAATTGTGACGGACCAGCCTGTCTACACACTGCCAGTAAGGGACGCATTGGAGGAGTTTGGCGTCCATCTGGAGACCGGCCTGACCAGCCAGGAAGTCCTGGCTCGCCGGGAACGCTACGGCCTCAACGAACTGCAGGAAAAACCGCGACCCGGATTCCTCAAGCTGCTTTTCGATCAACTGAACAACTTCCTGATCATCATCCTGATCGTGGCTGCGGTGATCTCGCTGCTGCTGGGCGAGACGATCGATGCCCTGGCGATCCTGGCGATCGTGGTGCTGAATTCGGTCCTCGGCGTTGTGCAGGAATCGAAGGCCGAACAGGCGCTCGCCGCGCTCAAGAAGATGGCCTCCCCCAATGCCCAGGTGCTGCGCGATGGGGTGCAAGTCACGCTGCCCGCGCGGGAGCTCGTTCCCGGCGACATCGTGCTGCTGGAGGCCGGCAACTACGTGCCCGCGGACCTGCGCCTGGTGGAGAGCGTCAATTTGAAGGTCGAGGAGGCATCGCTCACCGGCGAGTCAGTGCCTGTGAACAAGGACGCCCGCATGGTCTTCGACTCGGACATCCCGCTGGGCGATCGCAAGAATTCCGCCTTCATGGCCACCGTCGTGACCTATGGCCGGGGCAAGGGACTGGTCACCTCAACGGGCATGACGACCCAGATCGGCATGATCGCCGAAATGCTTCAGTCCTACGAGGACGAGGCGACCCCCCTGCAGGAGAAGCTGGCGCAGCTGGGCAAGACCCTGGGCATCGTTTCGCTGGCCATCTGCGCCTTCATCTTCCTGTACGGCGTGATTCGCGACACGAATCCCGGCATGATCTTCCAGGAGGGCCTCAGGAGCTACCTGGCCGCGCATGAAAAGGACCTCATCGGGCTGTTTATGACCGCCGTGAGCCTGGCCATTGCAGCCGTGCCCGAGGGCCTGCCCGCAGTGGTCACGATCTGCCTGGCGCTGGGAATGCAGCGGATGGTGACCCGCCACGCGCTGATTCGCAAGCTGCCGGCAGTCGAGACCCTGGGCTGTGCGACGGTGATCTGCTCCGACAAGACCGGCACCCTCACTCAGAACGAGATGACGGTGGTGGCTGGCTGGGCGGGCGGCCGCGGCTTCCAGGTCACGGGCGAAGGTTACAACCCCGAGGGCCAGTTCTACCGCAGCGATACGCCGTTTGCGCCGACCAGTGATCCGGCAACCTCGATGCTCCTGCGTGGCGCGCTGCTGTGCAACGATGCGAAGCTGGAGCCCAGCGGTGAGGAGGCCGGCAGCCGCACGTGGCGCATGATGGGCGATCCCACCGAGGGTGCGCTGGTGGTGGCAGCCGCAAAGGCGGGCCTGTGGCGCGCGGATATCGAGAAGAGCATGCCGCGCGTGGCCGAGATTCCCTTCGACTCCGATCGCAAGCGGATGACCACTATCCACCAGGTGGGCGACCTGGGGCTGCGCATTTCCGACTTCGGGGATGCCAGGTCGCCTGATCCCGGGCAGACGCCGCAATCCTACCTGGCGTTCGTGAAAGGCGCACCCGACATCGTCCTGGAGTACTGCGACGACATCATGTTGGACGGCCAGATCGCACCCCTGACCCCGGAGCTGCGCCAGGAAATCCTGGCGGCCAACACCGGCATGGCGCGCCAGGCGCTGCGCGTGCTGGGGCTGGCATGCCGTTCATTGCCCGGTGTGCCCGATGAGCCCACGCCAGATGCGATCGAGCGCAACCTGACCTTCCTCGGCCTGACGGGCATGATCGACCCGGCCCGGCCCGAGGTGAAGGTGGCCGTGGATGTGGCCAAGCAGGCAGGCCTGAAGAGCATCATGATCACGGGCGATTACCGCGATACGGCCCAGGCCATCGCGGGCCAGATCGGCATGCTCACCGAGGGTGGCAAGGTGCTTGCGGGCTCGGAGCTCGACGCGATGAGCGACGACGAGCTGAACGCGATGGTCGATCGCCTGGATGTCTGCGCCCGGGTGTCTCCGCAGCACAAGATGCGCATCGTCGAGGCGCTCAAGGCCTCCGGGCACATCGTGGCCATGACGGGCGATGGCGTGAACGACGCGCCTGCGCTGAAGCGCGCCAACATCGGCGTGGCCATGGGCATCACCGGCACCGATGTGACCAAGCAGACTGCGGACATGGTGCTGACCGACGACAATTACGCCAGCATCGTCTCGGCCATCGAAGAGGGCCGCATCATCTATTCCAACATCCGCAAGTTCGTGTTCTACCTGATCTCGTGCAACATCGGCGAGATCCTCATCATCTTCCTGTCGATGTTGGTGGGCCTGCCCATCCCGCTGCGGCCGATCCAGCTGCTGTGGCTGAACCTGGTGACCGACGGCGCGCCCGCCCTGGCGCTGGGCCTTGAGAAGGGCGATCCCGACATCATGCAGCGTCCGCCGCGGCCCACGAAGGAACCGGTGATCAACCGGGAGATGCTGCTGGGCGTTGCGGTCCAGGCCGTCGCCATGACCTCGGCCGTGATTGCCGCGTACATCCTGGCCGGTGCTCGCCCGGGCGCGGATCCCAACGATCCTGCCCTGCCAAGGTGGCAGACCATCGCGTTCGCCACGCTGGTCATGTCCGAGCTGCTGCGGGCGTATACGGCTCGCTCCGAGCGCTACGCACTGTGGAAGATCGGCGTGTTCGGCAACAAGTGGATGCAATATGCCGTGGGCGCGTCCCTGCTCTTGCTGCTGCTGGTGATCTACGTGCCGTTCCTGCAGACCGTCTTCGGCACGGTGGCCCTGAGCCTCGGCGACTGGCTGATGATGACGCCGTTCATCCTGCTGGCCTCGGTCGCAGCCGAGCTGACCAAGGCTTACCTGCGAGCGAATAGTCCGAAGGTCGTGGCGCCGGCCGCCGGGTAAGGCGTCCTGGTTTCGGTTTCAGACGAGGGATTCGACTCCGATTTGGAGCCAGTCGTGGAAGCGTTCGATCCACGTGTCCGACGGCAGGCCCAGCTTCCGCATGCCGAAGCCATGGCCGCCCTGAGCGTAGATATGCAGCTCGGCCGGATGACCGGCGGCCCGCCATTCCGAGAAGAGACGCAGGCTCAGGGGCGCGGCCATCGGATCATCGGCCGCGCACAGGGCGAACAAGGGCGGCGCATCAGCCGGGACAGGATCATCCGCGTAAGGAGCGGTGTAGATCGCGGCGAGGAAGTCGGGCCGGCTGGCCTCATCGTGCGCGAGCGCGACATTGACAGCCACCATGCTGCCGGCGGAGAAGCCCAGCATGCCGATACGGTCCGCTGCAATGCCCCACTCCGCGGCGGACCGGCGCACCAGCCGCACGGCCTGCTGGCCATCGGCCAGCACCTGGGGCCGGATTGAGGCAGCGGCTGCTGCAATCGCGGCAGGATTCGCCATGGCTTGGGACATCTCGCGGTTGAAGTCGTCGCCCGTGTGGATCAGGCGGTATTTCAGAATGAAGGCCGCGATCCCGCGCGCAGCCAGCCATTGCGCGACATCCACCCCTTCATGATAGATCGCAAGATAATGCCACGCGCCGCCGGGACACACGATCACTGCCGCGCCGGTGGCTGCGGACGGGTCCGGCAGATACGCGGTCAATGCCGGCCGCGTGACATTCCGGATGCCGCTGCTGCCGTTCGGGCGAACCGCCTCTTGCTCCGCGGGCCAATCTGCCGCGCCGGCTTCACGCTCCGGCCACAAGGGGATGATCATCTCGGCTGCTCCTTTTTGCCCCGGGACTCCCGGGTCCGGCTCGCAACCAGCTTGCCTACGGCGACGAGGCCAAAGGCCAGGAAAACTCCCTTCACGAATTTTACGTACCAATCGGGGATAAACTGCATCGCTCAAACCTCCTGAATCAGCCCGCGGCGATAGGCGGCCAGAAGCGTCTGCAGGTCATCGATCTGTCTCTGCAGGGTGCGGCCGAGGTCGATGTCCTTGATCCGAATGCGGACATCGTTGCTCTCCAGGATCTGCGTGGATGAGCCCAGGTCTGTTTCCTCGTCGATCACCTTCTGGACGGAATCGAAAGGCGGGTGTGCGGCCAGGAGCAGGCCCCAGGAGTTGTACACCAGCGTGTACCCTGCGATGCCCGTTTGGCCCTGGTACGCCTTGGCAAATCCGCCGTCGATGACCAGAAGCTTGCCGTTGGCCTTGACCGGGCTCTCCCCGCGCTTGACCCTGACCGGCACGTGGCCGTTGATGATGTGTCCCTTGTCCGGGCTCACGCCGAATTCGGTGAGAATCCGGCGCGCGGCCTCTTCCTTATCGCGAAAGTTATAGTAGGCGTTGCGCTTTTCGACATGCGTGGCCTTGTCGCCGATGAAGTAGCGTTCGAAGGTTGCCATCTTCTCGCTGCCGAACAGGGGGGACTGGGCATCGCTCCACAGCCGCCACATGGTGTCCATCCCTTCCTGCTTCCGTTCCGGGTCGTCGGTGGCAAAGTAGCCCTGGCGGGCCAGGCGGCCGAAGCGCTCCATCAGCTCCTTTCCGGACACCAATCCCTGCTGGTCCACCTGCACGGCCTTGAAGGTGCCATCTTCATTCATGGGTATGCAGCCGTGGAAGGGGAGGTTTCCGTTGTGGATCAGATACATGCTCCCCTTGGAGAAGAGAAAACGGGAATGGCGTTGGAGTCTTGTGCTGCTTGTGAATGACAGCCTGAGCCGCTCGATCAAAGCCTTCTCGCGCGGAGTGAGCTCGTATGGGTGTTCCGGATCCACAGTCGGGAAATGGCGATCCAGCAGTGGGTAGACCACACCGTCCATGCAGATGGAGCCGTTGGCAAAGTCGACCTTATGGAGGAGCAGCCGGTGCTCCATGTGGAAGTGCGGCCGCCGCAGGATGATCTGCGCCTCGAGCTTGAGCTGCAGGATCGCAATGGCCTTGTGCATCTTTGCCACGAGATTGCGCTCGTCCCCGGTCAGCTCGTCATCCTCGCTGGGCGGCGGCAGGAACTGCTCGCAGGGATCATCACGGTAGACATCGATCGCGAAGGAGGCCAGCGGCAGAAGGTTGATTGCGTAGCCGTGTTCCAGCGTCTCCACGTTGTTGTAGCGCAGGCCGATGCGGATGACATTGGCGATACAGGCCTCGCTGCCGGCTGCGGCGCCCATCCAGACGATATCGTGGTTGCCCCACTGCACATCCACGCTGTGATAATCCATCAGCGTGTCCACGATGAGGTCGGCTGCCGGGCCGCGATCGAAGATATCGCCGATGACGTGCAGGCGAACGATCGCGAGGCGCTGGATCAGCTCGACGAGGGCAAGGATCACTGTGCGTGCGCTGTCCGTCGCGATGATGGTCTCCCGGATGCTCCGGTAGTACTCAGACTTGTCTTGAATGTTGACCTGCTCGTACAGCATGTCCTGGATGATGCCGGCCAGGTCGTCGGGCAGAAAGTCCCGCACCCACGCGTGGGGGTACTTTCCTGCAAGGTCCCGGCTGATTTCGAGCAGTTGTGCCAGGGTCTTGCGGTACCACTCGTCCGGCTTCTCCAGTGATTTGAGGATCTGCGGCAGTTTCTCATCCGGATAGTAGATCAGTGTGGCCAGGGTGCGCTTTTCTTCATCGGACAGCGTGTCGCCAAATAACTCGTCGATCCTGCGCCTGATCGACCCGGAGCCATTCTTCAGCACATGGCGAAAGGCCGCGTACTCGCCGTGGATATCGGACACGAAATGCTCGGTGCCCTTGGGCAAATTCAGCTGTGCGGTCAGGTCGACGATTGCGGTGGAGGCGGCGCGCATCGAGGGATATTGCTGCGCCAGAAGCCGCAGATAATTGAGTTGAAGTTCATCCATATCCACATCTCTCCAATGAAGGTGCACATCGTTGTGCTTTGCCCAGCATCTCGTTTGGAAGTCCCTCGACAGGCGTCATCGAAGACCCATGCGCGGGTCCATGCCTCAGGCAGGCGCGCCTTTCTTTGCCGGGGGCAGCTGCTCCAGGGCCGTGCGCGCCCGAGCAAGAGAGTCGCGCGTGAGGAACACGACCTTATCCCCGGGCTGCCACAACTGCTGTGCATGGACGATCTCTGCACTCTGTCCCCGCAAGAGCAAGACCGGCACGATGTCCGGAGGCAGTGCGACAGACGCAGCCGGGGTAGCCGTCCATGTTCCCGGGATCTCGAAAGTGAGTTCGCGTACGTCGGCATGCTCCCAGTCGAAAACAGTGAGGGGCTTGCCGAACCCCATGATGATGCCGCTTTGCGCCAGCGTCTTAGCTCCCGCCCCTTTTTCAGGCGCGCTGAGCACGGGATAGGCGCGCTTGAACGCGAACTCGTCGGCAGCCAGCTGCGAGACAAGTACATTTACTTCCGAGTTTGAGGTCACCGCGACCAGGGTCTCCGCATCGCCGATGCATGCCTCTTCCAGGACATTCTCATCCAGTGCGTTTCCATGCACAGTGTCAAAGCCCAGTTGGCTGGCCTCATCTGCCAGCGCCTGGTTGGTGTCGATCACCGACACCGGCCGGCCATTCGCGGCCAGGACGCGGGCCAGGGCCAGCCCGAGCCGGTTCGCGCCGACGATTACCACCCTGCGCCCCTCCAGGCTATGCAGGTTCAGCAGGCGCGCCACGCGTGAGGCCGTGAGCCCCTGGATGGTCACGGTCATGATGATGGCGAGGAAGGTCAGCGCGGGCAGCCGTTCGCCTCCTGCGAAGCCTGCCTGGGCCAGCGTGATGCCGAACAGGGACGCGACCGAGGCTGCCACGATGCCGCGCGGGCCGATCCAGGCGATCAGCGCCTTCTCCCGCCAGTTAAGAGACGTGCGCCAGGTGCTGATGAAGACGGATATGGGGCGAATCACCAGCATGATCAGCAGGATCGCCAGCACCCCTCTCAACCCCTCGGCCAGCATCGTTTCTACCTTGAGGTTGGCGGCCAGCAGGACGAAGAGGATACTGATGCTCAGCGTGGTCAGCGTCTCCTTGAAGTGGCGGAGCTGGCGCTCGCCGGGCACAGCCTGGCGCTGCAGGGCCAGGCCCATGGCGACGGAAGCCATGATGCCCGCCTCGCTTTCGAGAGCCTCGGCGATCCCGAAGGCCATCCAGACGCCGGCCAAAACGACCAGGTTGCTCAACTCGGGCGGGATGAGATTGTGGACCTTCATGAGCCGCGAGAGAAGAAGTGCAATTGCGGCGCCGACGACCAGGCCGATGACGAGCCGGCCGAAGTAGGCCCACAGCGCGGCGCCCAGGTCGGTGAACCCGTTTGAGGAGAAGCTCAGGATGACATCGAGCACCGCTACGGCCAGGATCGCTCCGATGGGATCGATGAGGATTGCCTCGCCCTCCAGGATGGTCTTGACCCGCCGCGGAACGGTGAGTCGCTTGAGCAGCGGCTGCACCACGGTGGGGCCGGTGACCGTCAGGAGCGCGCCGAAGAGGATGGCGAGCGGCCACACGAGGCCGGCCACGAAATGCGCCACGAGCGTGGTCAGCACCCATGTAACCAGGACACCGATCGACACCAGGTTGCGGACCTCGGCCGCGCTGTCGCGCAGCGCACTCAGTCGCAGGTTCAGCGCGCCTTCGAAGAGAATGACCGCGACCGCCATCTTGACCAGGATCGTGAGACCTTCCCCGAGCAGGCCCGGCTCGATCAGACCCAAGACGGCCGGGCCGAGCAGCACGCCCAGGAGGAGCAGCAAGACGATCGCGGGGATGCGCCAGCGGTGCGCCAGCACCTGGGCGGCCAGTCCAAACCCGACCGCCAGCACGATGGTGAGCAGCATGGAAAGCTCGTGATGCATGGGCTGGCTCAGTCTCTCGCAGCTGTGTTCATTGCAGCAGATACACGCGCGCCTCATATGGGCGCAGGGTCACCTCATCGATGGGCTGGTGCTCATCGCCGGCTTG
Source organism: uncultured Anaerolineales bacterium (assembly GCA_964387985.1). Lineage (GTDB taxonomy): Bacteria > Chloroflexota > Anaerolineae > CG2-30-64-16 > CG2-30-64-16 > JALOOB01. The sequence goes on from CAYLZG010000081.1 coordinate 17,304, forward strand.
CGCCGGGTAGTTGCTGATGATCAGTTCCTTGCTCCTGAAGGTCATGCCAGGGGGCAGGGTGAAGACGGGCGTTCCCCCGGTGAAATTCAATATCACCAGGAGCTGCTCGCGCTCCCACGTCCGCGTGAAGGCGTAGATTGCCTCATCCTCGTCCAGGATCAGGTCATACCGACCGTAGACGATGACAGGGTGCTCCTTGCGGAGCCGGATCAGCTTCTGATAGTAGTAGAAGATCGAGTTCGGATCGGCCAGGGCCTGCTCGACGTTGATCTCCTTGTAGTTGGGGTTGACCTTGATCCAGGGAGCGCCACTGCTGAAGCCCGCATTCGTCTCCGCGTTCCACTGCATCGGGGTGCGCGCATTGTCGCGGCTCCTGGCGTGGACGATGGGCATGAGCGCTTCGGGCGCCAGGCCCTTCTCGATTGCCTCGCGATACAGGTTCAGGGTCTGGATGTCGCGGTAATCTTCGATCGACTCAAACGCGACGTTGGTCATCCCGATCTCTTCGCCCTGGTAGACATAAGGTGTGCCCTGCAGCATGTGGATGAAGGTAGCGAGCATCTTGGCCGATTCGACCCGGTAAAGGCCGTCATTGCCGAAGCGGGACACCGCTCGTGGCTGGTCGTGGTTGCACAGGTAGATGCTGTTCCAGCCGCGGCCTTCGAGATCTTGCTGCCAGCGCGTCATGATCTCCTTGAGCTCGAGAAGGCTCCACTGGCGGACGCCTGGCGGCGAGGAGCTGTGCTCGGCCGCGGCGTCCGCGGATGCTGACGCATCCGTGGATGCTGACCCATCCAAAGCCATGTGCTCGAACTGGAACACCATGCTGAGCGCGCCGGTCTCCGCGTCTGTCATGGCCAGCGCGTGCCCCGTGTCCACGCCTGGCGTCTCGCCGACCGTGAGGATGTCGAACTTCGACAGGACCTCCTCCTTCATTTCACCGAGGAATTCCAGCAGCCGCGGCCCGTTGAGAAAATGCTCGCCGCCGTACTGGTAGCGGTCGGGCGTGACCGGGATCGCATCGGGCAGGCCGGGCGCCTTGGAGATCATGTTGATGACGTCCATGCGGAACCCATCGATGCCTTTGTCGAGCCACCAGCGCATCAGGTCGAAGACCTCGGCGCGCACCCGGGGGTTTTCCCAGTTGAGGTCGGGCTGCTTCCTGGAGAAGAGGTGCAGATAATACTCGCCGGTGGCCGTGCCAGCTTCGGCTGGCGTGTCGTACTGCCAGGCCGAGCCGCTGAAGTGGGACGCCCAGTTGTTGGGCTCGTGATCGTCCCTGGGCGGGCGCCAGATGTAGTAGTCGCGATAGGGACTCTCCACCGACTTGCGGGACTCGATGAACCACGGGTGCTCGTCGGAGGTGTGGTTGACCACCAGGTC
>CAYLZG010000082.1:0-334 GCA_964387985.1 uncultured Anaerolineales bacterium
TGGAGCGCAAGCTCCTGCGAGAGTAGGTCATTGCCAACAGAGCCTCTTCTTCTCTTTGAAAACCTGCGCCCCAGTACTTGACAGGATGCCTCGTGTAGTGTAGTATTGCATTTTACAAGAGGTGCTCTGCACGTCGGGGAGCAACCGGGAGGAGCGGGCATAGCTGACACCATCTGATCCTAATCGCATCAGCCCTGTTAGCCGTCGCCGACGAGAGTCGGCGTTTTTGTCCCCTCCGAACGGTGACGGGAGACAACAGTGCTCCCGCCAACCAAGCACCAGTCCTTTAACAACTGAAGAGTGACAGAGACGAACCAAGTCAGCTTTTGAGTTA
>CAYLZG010000082.1:344-18623 GCA_964387985.1 uncultured Anaerolineales bacterium
CCGTGCAGTTTTCGTTTTAGCCCACTTCCTTTGTCGGCAACGGCCTCCCCAAAACCGGGGGGGCCGTTGCTTTTTGGCCAGCCTCCCAATTTGCAATATAATTGTTGATGGAATCGAAATAACCCGGCGGAGATAGAAAAGATACAGGAGTTGTCCTTTTGGACGGTGACAGTAGTTGGTTGATGAGGGGCCTGCCCTGGGTTTTGGGTGCGGCCCTGAGCATCGTGATCCTTGGGTTGGTTGCGGCGGCTGAGATGGCCTTCGCCTGTCTTAACAGAAATCAACTGCGCCAGTTGGCGGCCGAGCAGAAACGCCGCGGTGAAATCGCGGAACTGCTGCTGAGCAACCCCGCGCATCTGTTGTCGACGCTGATGGTGACCAGGGTCCTGGCCTCCAGTGTCTTGATCGTCAGCGTGGTGTTCCTGGCGCGCATCTATGGCAACGGTCGCTGGCTGGGCTGGTGGCTTTTAGGCGGCATCGCCATGCTGCTCCTGGTCCAGATCCTGAGCCGGGCGCGGGTGATCAATCATGAAGAACGGATCGCGGTGCGTCTTGCGCCGCTGGTGCGTCTCCTGACGCTGATCCTGAAGCCCGTGACGGCGATCCTGTGGAGCATCAGCGGCGGCGCAGTCCCCAGTGGCGCCGCGCCGGAGAGCGTCTTCCTCAGCGAAGATGGGTTGCGTTTCCTCCTCCATGTCTCCGATGAAGAATCGGTCATCGAGCAAGAGGAAAAAGACATGATCCAGTCCATCTTCGACTTCAGCGACACCCTGGTCCGTGAAGTGATGGTGCCGCGCATCGACGTGACGGGGGTGACCCTGGAGGCCCCTATGCTCCAGGCGTTGGAGGTCATCCTCAAGGCCGGTCACTCCCGCATCCCTGTCTATCGTGACTCCATCGACAACGTTCAGGGCATCCTCTACGCAAAAGATCTGCTCAAGTATCTGCGCGATGGCCGGACGGACACGCCGCTGGTGAAAATCGTGCGGCCCGCGTACTTCATACCAGAGTCGAAGAAGGTGGATGAGTTGTTGCAGGAGCTGCAGCAGCGCAGGGTCCACATGGCCGTGGTGGTGGACGAGTATGGCGGCACTGCGGGACTGGTGACCATCGAGGACCTGCTCGAAGAGATCGTCGGTGAGATTCAGGACGAGTACGATTCGGAAGAGCCCACCGTTGAGGCGGTCAACAGCCACGAGTACCTCTTCGATGCGCGCGTGCCGATCGATGAGGTGAACAAGCTTCTGGAAGTGGAGCTGCCGAACGAGGGCGGCGACACCCTGGGCGGTTTCATCTATAGCCAGCTCGGCAAGGTGCCGGCGCCGGGCGATCGGATCGAGTTCGAGAATGTGGTGATCGAGGTGATATCCGTAGCCAGCCGCCGCATCAAACAGGTGCGGGCAACCGTGCTTGCGCCAGATGACGCCGCGCCACCACCGCCGCCATCTGTCGAACGCCAGGGCCTCAAAGCCGTTGGTGAGAGCAGCGGCGCGAATCTGCTGGCCTTTTTCGGCCTGCTTTAGTGCCGCGTACTGCGGAAATGAGATGACCTTAGGAACGGAAATGTCGCTGACTTCACCGGAAATCGATCACCTGTTGGCCCTGGCGGGCGAGGCTGCCGCGAACGCGTATGTGCCCTATTCTCACTTTGCTGTGGGCGCCGCGTTGCGTGCAAAGGACGGCACGATCTACACGGGGTGCAACGTCGAGAACGCCTCCTATGGCCTCACCATCTGCGCAGAGCGCAATGCGGTGGCGCGCGCGATCGCTGACGGCGCCCGCCGCTTCGATGCCATCGCGGTGGTGACGGAGAACGGCGTCACGCCGTGCGGCGCGTGCCGCCAGGTGCTCGCCGAGTTCGGGCCGGAGATCACCGTGATCGTTGCGGATGCGGCCGGTCGCCGCCGCGTCTATACCCTCAGTGAGCTCCTGCCCGACGCCTTCACTCCGGAACACCTGGACCGGTAGCCTGGCAGCTCCGCGGTTCCGCGGCCTGCGCGAATCGTAATCGAAGGGCCGCCACCTCCGGAATCGCCGGCTGCAGGGAGGTCTTCGGGCGCCTTAGTGTTTTTTGTCTCCGTAGCCGGCAATCACCCTTCGACGCGGCCGGTCTCCTCTTCGATCACCACCCGGTACGTTCGCAGCGGCTCATCTGCAGGCCCGATGAGGACACTGCCATCCCGCACGTCGAAGGCGGATGCGTGCCAGGGACAGATCACCGCGCAGCCATCGATATCGCCTTCGCTCAGCGGTCCATCCGCATGCGTGCATTCATCCTGGGTGGCGTAATACGCGCCGTCGATGTTGTACACCGCGACCGCACGCCCGCCGACCACGACGCGGCGCGAGTGTCCCGGCTTCAGGTCTGCGATCCGGAACTGGTCCGGCCCGAGCTGGTTCCCTCCCAACGCCGCGGGCGGGGCCGCAGCCGCGCCGAACAGGTCCGCGAGCGAGACCTCAGCCTCGTCTGCCGCAAAGACGGGCAGGTCGACATAAACCTGGCCATCCTGGACCGTGACCCGGTAGACCGGGAGCGCAGTCGAGTGGTCCAACAGGAGCTGGCCGGTAGTGACATCGTACTGGTAGCCGTGCCAGGGGCAGGTGAGCGTAGTCCCATCCAGCGCTCCCGTGCAGACGGGGCCGCCGCGGTGCAAGCAGCTGTTGCTCAACGCGGCCCACCCCTCCTTGAGATGAAACACCCCGATCGAATGCCCGTCGGCCTCGATGATCTTGCGCTCGCCCTCCGCGATTTCGCTTGCCGGGCCCACCTGCACCCGCCGGTAGCCTGCCGGCTGGATCAGGCCGGCGGCACGCTCGTAGGAGTCCTCGGCGAGATCGTGCACCGGTTCCGCATTCAGGGTCTGCTTCGGCTCGTAGGTTTCGGGCTCCTTGCCCTCCCCGTAGACGCGCGACAACTGCTCGGTCAGCACCGCGAGAAAAGCGCTCCACGCGCGGAGCCCGCGCGCCTCGAGCGCCTCGTCGACACCGTCCAGCTCATTCGCGAGCACGGCCGCAATGCGTTGCTGGACAAAACCTACCATGCCGATCACGTAGCGTTCGGGGATGTAGACCCGCGGGTCCGCACCCTGTGAAGTGTGCGCGCGGCCCACGTAGTCCACGAAGCGTGCATAGTCGTCATCGAACGCCCCGGATAGGGTTCGGCGCCAGAAGTTGGCCTGGTGCTGCATGCGCAGCTCGAGATAGTCCTGGTCGACTGTGCCGTCTTTCTTCAGGAAGTGCTTGCGGGTTGCGGGAAAACGCAGCAGTTGGGCGTAGAATTCGCCGATAATGGCTGCCAGATGGGGCTCGATGTAAGGCCGGGTCTCGCGGATGGCCTCTGCATCTGCGGGGGTGAAGCCAATGAAGTCAGCCATGAACTGAAAATAGCGCGGCGCATCTGCCGCCCCGCGTTTGAAGCGCTCCTGGGTCGAAACTTCGCTCATGGTTCACTCCTTTTCCAGGTTCTCTTTGACCCTGAATTCGACGATCTTGCGGATCAGGTCGAAGGGCACCGGCTGGTCCAAGGGAAATCTGATCGAGCCCTTCCCGCTCTTGTAAGGAGACAACTCCTGCTGGAACTGCGCAGTCCCTGAAGGAGTGGGATAGAACCCGATGTGATTCTTATACGCAGCGAAGTGCACCAGGTTGCCTTTCAATCTGAATGTGGGCATTTGGTAGCTGATGGCTTCTTCTGCGTCCGGCGCCGCATCCCGGATCGTCGCCCTGATCTTCTCGAGGATCGCCTGGATATCGGGCGGGAAGCCGGCAATGTACTCGTCTATGGTCCCAGGTGTTGATTCATTCATTTTGGTGCGTTCCCTCAACTCCGGATCGATGCCTGTCACAGTGTCTTGTCCCTGATCTTCTCAATAGATGAATATTCTATGAGCAAGTAGCGCACAAGTCAAGTCTCTGAATAGATACTCGTGGTTTGATGTCCTCGCACCTTGGTCACGGTTACCGCAGATGATATAATAATGCAGTTAGGATCGGATTGGCATCAGGATGATGGTGGATCAAGCACAGGCGCGACGGCAGCGGTTGTACCGGTTGGCAGGGATCGTGCTGCGGAGGCGGGATATGGGCGAAGCCGACCGCCTGCTGACCGTCTTCACGCGGGAGCGCGGCAAGATTACGCTGCTGGCCAAGGGCGTGCGCCGCGCGGCGAGCCGTAAGGCAGGCCATCTCGAGCCGTTCACCTATACCGACCTGCTGGTCGCTAAGGGCGCGAACCTGGACCTGGTGACCCAGGCCGAGACGATCGCGGCGCATCGCCACGTGCGCGAGGACCTGTGGCTGAGCAGCCTGGCGTACACCGTCGTCGAGCTGGCCGACGCGTTCGCGGAGGATGAGGACCCGAACGCGCTGCTCTTCGATCTGCTGCTCGAGACATTGGGCCGCCTGGACGAGGGACAGCCTGCGAGCCTTGCAGTGCGCTATTACGAGCTGCACATGCTCGCCCTGGCCGGCTACCAACCCCAGCTCTTCCGCTGCGTCCAGTGCGACCAGCCGCTCCAGCCCGCGGTGAATTTTCTGAGCCTGGAGCGCGGCGGCTGCCTCTGCCCGCAGCATGGGGCCAACGTTGCAGGCACCGTGGCGCTGCCGCTCGATGTCCTGAAGGTGCTGCGTTATCTCCAGACGCGCAATTGGGAGCAGATTGCGGTGCTGCAGCTGCGGTCAGAGGTGCTGGCCCAGGTGGAGTCGATCCTGGCGCGCTATATCGTGTATCATCTGGAACGCTCGCTCCGCGCACCCGTTTTCCTGGAGAGGCTCAGGCGGGGAAACGAACGAGGATAAGGGACAAAGGAAGAAGGAAAATGGAAAATGGAAGATCTTCCTTCTTGCTTCTTCCTTTCGATCAGAGGCGCATGACATGGAAATGAAGGCGTACCAGGACTGGCTCGAGGCGTGGGACAAGGCGCGCGGGTGGGATCGCGCCTCCCCCTCGCACACGCTGATCCACGCGTTCGAGGAGCTGGGCGAGGTCGCGCGGCTGATGCTCCAGTGGGAAGGCTACAAGGAGACCGAAAGCACCGAGACCCTGCACGCGGAGCTGGAAGAAGAACTCTCGGATGTCTTCGTCTTCCTTTTCAAGCTGGCGTACCAGATGGGAATCGACGTGGAAGCGGCCCTGGTGCGCGGCCAGGCCAAGGCCGACGGCAGGTACGAGGATATCGCGGCAGCCGAGGATATGCTGCACCTGATCCTGCGAACCGCACCCCGCCGCATATTGACGAGAGCCGGCCCGACAGGGTATTATTTCGGTGAGGTATCGCATCGCATGAGTGTTAGCCGGCCTTGAACCAAGCGCCGGTTTCTTTTTTGAGGTAGGAAGTGTAAACGATGAAGCCATTGTCATTTCAAGAAGTCATCATGCGCCTTCAGGCGTATTGGGCAGAGCAGGGCTGCCTGATCTGGCAGCCTTACAGCGAAAAGGTGGGCGCGGGGACCGCCAACCCGGGGACCATCCTGCGGGTCCTGGGACCCGAGCCGTGGAACGTGGCGTATGCGGAGCCGAGCTACCGGCCCGACGACGGCCGCTACGCGGAAAACCCGAATCGCATGCAGATGCACACGCAGTTCCAGGTCATCCTCAAGCCCGCGCCCGAAGACTCGCAGGAGCTGTATCTTCGAAGCCTCGAGGCCATCGGCGTCGACCGGCAAAAGCACGACATCCGTTTCGTGGAGGACAACTGGGCCTCGCCCGCGCTGGGCGCCTGGGGACTGGGCTGGGAGGTGTGGCTCGACGGGCTGGAGATAACCCAGTACACCTACTTCCAGCAAGCCGGCGGCATCATGCTGGACCCGGTGCCGATCGAGTACACCTACGGCCTGGAGCGCATCGTCATGTTCCTCCAGAATGTCAAGGAGGTGTGGCAGATCGACTGGGACGGCAAGCGAACGTACGGTGACGTGCTCAAGTTGCCCGAGATCGAGCACTGCCGGTATGACTTCGAGGTGGCCGACGTGGGCCGCCTGAAGCAGATGTACGACCTGTTCGAGGCGGAGGCCAGGAGCTGCCTTGCTCATGGGCTGGTCATTCCCGCGCACGACTATGTGCTGCGCTGCTCGCACACCTTCAACCTGCTGGATGCGCGCGGTGCGATCGGCGTTACCGAGCGCGCCCACTTCTTCGCGCGCATGCGCGACCTGGCGCGGCAGGTGTCCGAAGCCTATGTCGAGCAGCGGCAGCGCGAGGAATACCCGTGGATTGAAGCGCAACCGGTTGCAGGTGACAGGTTGCAGGTTGCAGGTTCCGAGTCCCAACCTTCAACCTTCAACCTTGAACCTCTAACTTATCTATTGGAGATCGGCACCGAGGAGCTGCCGCCCGGCGACCTGGTCGATGCGATCGCCCAACTTGAGGCCGGCGTCCCGCGGCTGCTCGATGAACTGCGTTTGGGACACGGCGCCATCCGGGTGTTCGGCACCCCGCGCCGCCTGGCGGTGCTGGTGGACGCGCTCGCGCCGAAGCAGTCGGACCTGGAGACGCAGGTGAAGGGGCCACCGGCAGAACGCGCCTTCGACGCGGCCGGCGCGGCGACGCCTGCGGCCGTTGGCTTCGCGCGGAAAAACGGCGTGGCCGTGGAAGATCTGCAGGTGCGTGAAGAGGGCGGCGGTCGTTACGTATTCGCAACCGTGCGCCGTGAAGGCCAGCCCGTGCTCGATGTGTTGCCAGCCGCGCTTCCGGGCCTGGTGGCCGGCATCAAGTTCGGCAAGACAATGCGGTGGAATGCGAGCAATGTCGCGTTCTCACGGCCGATACGCTGGTTCGTGTCGCTTTGGGGCGAGAAGATCGTGCCCTTCGTGTATGCGGGTCTCTTGGCCGGCCGCACAACGCACGGTCCCCGTGCCGCGGACTCGCCCGAGCTCTCCGTTGCCAGCGCCCATGCGTACCTGCCCCTCATGGCTGAGCACCAGGTGATGGTCGACCGGCCCGAGCGCCGGCAGACTATTGCGGCCCAGATTGCGGAGCAGGCGGCCCAGGTCGGCGGCGAGATCCCGGATGATCCGGCGCTGCTGGACGAAGTGACCGACCTGGTCGAGCAGCCCACCGCGCTGCGGGGCAGTTTCGAGGAAGCCTATCTGCGCCTGCCCAAAGAGGTGCTCATCACGGTCATGAAGAAGCACCAGCGCTACTTCCCCATCGTCACCCTCATCCGCGCCGGCGCGGCTGAGGCCGCCATGCTGCCCTATTTCATTACCGTGCGCAATGGTCCTGCCGAGCATGGCGACATCGTGATCGAGGGCAACGAGGGCGTGATCCGCGCGCGTTACGCCGATGCGGCTTACTTCTTCCGCGCGGATTCGGCGCGGCCGCTGGAGGCGTTCACCCCGCGGCTGGCCACCCTGACGTTCCAGGAGAAGCTCGGCTCGATGCTCGATAAGGTGCAGCGCGTCGAACGGTTGGTTGCGCCCCTGGCTGGCCAGCTGGGCCTGGATGCGGCGGAGCGGGCCACAGCACAGCGAGCAGCTTCCCTTTTCAAGAGCGACCTGGCAACGCAGATGGTGGTCGAGCTGACCTCGCTGCAGGGCATCATGGGCCGCGAGTACGCGCGCCGCTCCGGCGAGACCGAGGCGGTCGCGAACGCGATCTACGAGCATTACCTGCCGCGGTTCCAGGGCGATGCCGCGCCTGCGTCGAAGCCCGGCTTGCTGCTCGGTATTGCCAACCGGCTCGACTCGCTGGTCGGCCTGTTTGCGGTGAACCTGGCCCCCACGAGCACCGCAGATCCGTTTGGGCTCCGTCGCGATGCGCTCGGGCTGGTCGGCAGCCTCGTGGGACGGCAGCAGTCCTTCGATCTGCGGCCGGCTCTCCGCGCGGCAGCCGCCCAGATGCCCGTGACCGTCGAGCCCAAGGTCCTGGCAGACGTGCTGGGGTTCATCCGGGACCGGCTGTTCGTGTGGCTGCGTGACCAGGGGCTGCCGCATGACGTGGTTGCCGCGGTGCTGGCCGAGCAGTCTCACGATCCCTACCGCGCGGCCGTCGCCGCGCGTGAGCTCGCGGCCTTGACCCAGGCGCCAGGCTGGAGCGAGATTCTGACCGCCTATGCCCGCTGCAAGCGCATCACCCGCCCGCTGGCCGAGACGTTTGCGCTGGCGCCCGAGCATTACGAGGATGCGGCCACGCGCGGGCTGTATGAAGGCCTGCTCGCGGCCGAGTCAGCCATGGCGCGGGCCGGCGGTGGCGATCCGGAGAGCTGCCACGATATGGCGCTGCTGGGCGAGGTGCTGGCCGGCATGCAGGGGCCGATCAACCGCTTCTTCACGGATGTCCTGGTGATGGCGGAAGATCCCGCGATGCGCCAGGCGCGGCTGGCGTTGGTGCAGCGCGTGGCCGGGTTGGCGAGCGGTGTAGCGGACCTGAGCCAGCTGCAGGGATTCTAGTTATCTAAATGATTCCACGCGAACCACGAAGCTCGCCCGGACATCAATGTCCGGGCTACAAAGCAGCGCCCGCTGAAGCGGGCTATCTGCGCGTGGGGCTGCCGCTGAGCCCCATTGATGGGGCGCTGCTCCGTAGCCCGGCGCCTTTCGCGCCGGGCGGTGGTGGGGCAGCGAGATGGTCGCCGCTACACGAGATAATTCTTAGCGTTCGTGATCGCCGGGCGATGATGCTATGATCCCACGCAAGCTGCGACTCCGCGGCTTCATGTGCTACCGGGAGGAGCAGACCCTCGACTTCTCAGGGATGCACATGACCAGCCTGACCGGCGACAACGGTCACGGCAAATCGGCGCTGCTCGACGCCATGACCTGGGTCCTGTGGGGCCGGGCGCGGGCGCGGCGCGACGATGAGCTGATCACCCTCGGCGAAACGGACATGTGGGTTGACCTGGAATTTTCGCTCGGCCCCCAGGTCTACCGCGTCACCCGGCAGCGCAGCAAGAAGGGCCGCGGCCAGAGCGATCTGCATTTCTACATCTGGAACCCGTCCGGCGATGACTGGCAGCTGCTCGACGAGGGCAACCTGCTCCAGCGACAGGCCCAGATCATCCGTACCTTGCGCCTCGACTATGAGACATTCGTCAATTCAGCGTTTCTCCTCCAGGGCCGGGCGGATTCGTTCACCGTCAAGACTCCCTCAGAGCGCAAGCAGATCCTTGCGGACATCCTTGGGTTGAGCCGGTACGACCGGTACGAAGAGCGCGCCAAGGAGCAGGTCCAGGCGCGCAAGGAGCGCACAATCGGCATCGAGGCGGAGCTGAAGAGCATCGATGCGGAGCTGACGCACCGGGAGGAGTATTCCGAGCGGCTGCGTGCAGCCGCGCACACGGTCGAGGAGGCTGTCGTCGCGCTGCGTCTTGCGGAGGCCGAGCAAGGGCAGGCGCGGGCGCAGGTCCAGGCGCTACGGGGCCAGCAGGCGCAGCTCAATGATCTGCGGGCGCGCATGGCGCGTGGCGAGCAGGAACTGGGCGATCTGCGCGCGCAGCTTGCGAAGGCGCAGGCCCGGCTGAAGGCGATCGAAGATGTGCTGGCGCAGCAAGCTGAGATCGAGGCCGGATGGCAGCAGCTGGGCCGCGCGCGGGAGGCCGAGGCCGGGTGGAATAGCCGCTTGCTCAGCCACAGCCAGCTGCAGGACAAACTCAACGCTGCGCAGCGCGCGGTGGATCAGGCGCGCGCGGATCTCGTCGCGGAGCAGCGCCGGCTGCAGGCGCAAGGGGCGGAGCTTCAAAGCAAGGCGGCTGCCGTAGAAGGGCACCGGCACACGCTGGCCCAGGTGCAGGCGCTGCTTGCGGAGATGGCAGAGCAACAGGCTCGCCGCGAAGCGATCGCGGCCGAGCTGCGCGATGTGATCGAGACCGCGGCCGGGCTGCGCCACGAGGTGGAGCGCGTCAAGGCCGAGGGGCAGGCAGTGAAGGAACGCCTGGCCCTGCTGCACGAATCGGAAGATGCAGTTTGCCCGGTGTGCAACCAGTCGTTGAGCCCCGAGCATCGCGAGCATGCCGAACAACAACTCGCCGCAGAGCGTGATGCACTTGCCGAGCGCTTCCGGGATGCGAATACGCGGATCAAGGAGCTGTCCGAGCGCAAGGCCAGCCTCGAAGCCGAGGATCGCGAGCTCGCACGTGGCCTTCACACCCGCGATGCGCGGCAGCGGCAGGCTGCACAGACCGAGACGCTCGTGGCCGATGGCGAGGCTGCGGCTGCGCAGCTGCCCGGCGTGGCCGAACAGCTCGCGCAGATCGAAGCGCGCCTTGCAGGGGAGGATTACGGCGGCCCGGCCCGCGACCAGCTGAGCCGCATCCTGGCCGCGATGGCGGAGACGGGTTATGACGGGCAGGCCCATGCAGCTGCGCGCGGAGAAGTCGAGCGTCTGATGCCGTTCGACGCACGCTACCAGCGCCAACTGCTCCCCGCTCTCGAGGGCCTGGGCGAGGCGCAGGGTCGCTGCGAGTCGCTGGCGGGCCAGGTTGTGCGGCGCACGGAGGAGCTGGCCGCGGACCAGGCGCGGCGCGCGGAGCTGGAGGCTGCTGTTGCTGAGCTGCCGCGATTGGAGGCGGCGCTCAGGCAGGCCGACGCGCAGGTGCAGGCCGCGGACCAGGCCAGCCGCCGCGCTCAGCAGCAGCAGGGCGCGGCGCAGCAGCAGCTGGATGCGCTTGACCGTCTCGTCGAGCGTCGCGACGCGCTCCGCGACCAACTGGATGCTCTCAACGCCGAGATAAGCATCTATGCGGAGCTGCGCGAAGCCTTCGGCAAGAAGGGCATCCAGGCGATGATCATCGAGAGTGCCATCCCCGAGGTTGAGACAGAGGCGAACCGGCTGCTCCAGCGGATGAGCGAAGGCCGGATGAACGTGCGTCTTGAGACTCAGCGGGAGAAGGTCACCGGCGGCGTTGCGGAGACCCTCGACATCATCATCGGCGATGAGCTGGGCTCGCGACCGTACGAGCTCTTTTCCGGGGGCGAGGGCTTTCGCGCGAACCTGGCCTTGCGCATCGCGCTCAGCAAGCTGCTGGCGAGGCGCGCGGGTGCGCAGCTTCAGACCCTGATCATCGACGAGGGCTTCGGCTCTCAGGATACGCGCGGGCTAAGCCTGGTGGTCGAGACCATCAACTCCATCAAGGACGACTTCCAGCTCATCGTGGTGATCAGCCACATCGAGGAGCTGAAAGACCAGTTTGGCGCGCGCATCGACGTGGTCAAGCAGGCCACCGGGTCGCGCGTCGCGGTGGCGTAGGAAAGAGAAAAGGAAGAAGGAAAAAGGAAAAAGGAAGAAGAACCCGAGGAAGTCCTATTTTCCTTCTTCCTTCTTCCATTTTCCTTCCATGTAAGCGCGAGGTATCTTGTGGTCACATTCGATGACGTCCTCTCTGCCGCGGCGCGCATTGCCGGTGTCGCCCACCGTACGCCGGTTGCCACATCCCGGCTTCTCAACGAGGTTTGCGGCGCAGATTTGTTCCTCAAATGCGAGAACCTCCAGCGCGTGGGCGCGTTTAAGTTCCGCGGCGCGTTCAATGCCGTCAGCCGGCTGAGCGACGAGGAGCGGTCCCGAGGGGTCATCACCCATTCGTCGGGCAATCACGCCCAGGCGCTCGCGCTGGTGTGCCGTATCCTCGGCGTGAAGGCTACCATCGTCATGCCGGAGGACGCGCCCGCGATGAAGCTGGCCGCGACGCGCGATTACGGTGCGGAAGTTGTCGTTTACGATATCCTGAAAGACACGCGCGAGGCCATTTCGAGCCGGCTGGCCGCGGAGCACGGCTATACGCTCGTGCCGCCCTACGATCATCCGCACATCGTCGCGGGCGCCGGAACCGCCGCCCTGGAGCTGTTCCAGGAGGTGGGCGATCTGGATTATCTGTTCGTGCCGTGCGGCGGCGCGGGGTTGTTGAGCGGCTGCGCCATCGCTGCGAAGGCCATGTGCCCGGGGTGCAAGGTGATCGGCGTGGAGCCGGCTGCTGGCGACGACGCGACGCGTTCGTTCAAGACCGGCGTGCTCCAGACCGTCCACAACCCGCACACGATCGCAGATGGTGCGCGCACCCCCTACCTGGGCAAGGTGACCTTTCCCCTGGTGCGCCAGCATGTGGACGACATGATGACCGTGGAGGACGAAGACCTGGTGCGCACCATGTATTTCGTCTGGACACGCATGAAGCTCGTGGTCGAACCCACGGGCGTGCTGGGCCTGGCCGCGGTGTTCAACCACCGGTATGATGTCGCGGGCAAGCGCGTTGGTGCGGTGATCAGCGGCGGCAACGTGGATGTGGCCCAGGCCGCCCTGTGGTTTGGCAACCTGGCGTAACCGCCCTTGGGCCGTTCGGTTTTGTGTGATATAATAGATGTCAAGAGCGTGACAGGTCCCGCATTAACCGTTTTTGCCGCCCAGGCCTTTCGTGCCTGGGCTTTTTATTACCGGACAGTGCCCGATTTCACACATGGTCCGGAGGAAGGAGTCCAACAGTGGAGTCAGAGCAGAGGCATGACGCGACACAGTCCCTGCCCGACAAGCTGCGGCCCGGGGATCCCATTTTTCACCCTAGATACGGGTTCGGCACCATTCAGGGCCTGACGCGGCGCGACCGCAGCCAACCGATCGATGAGCCTTCCGCGGCCGATCTCAGATCCGACCGGGTGGAAGACTATTACGAAATCCAGCTGAGCCAGGGTGGAACACTGCTCGTGCCCGTCCAGCAAGCCGAGAGTGTTGGCTTGCGCCGCCTGTCGGTCGGCATCGAGGTGGTCAAGAGTAGTCTTCGCTCTCCGGCAGAAAGCTTGCCCGCCGATTACCGGGAGCGGGCCGCAGTGCTCCAGGCCCGCCAACAGCGCACCGAACCCACTGCATTGGTCGACTGCGTGCGTGATGTGCTTGCCCAGGGTCGTGAGCGGGTTCTGTCGAAGAGCGAGAGAGCATGGCTCGACAAGTCGTGCCAACACCTGGTCGCGGAAGCGGCGCTGGTCGATCGCACCACGGTGCTCGAAGCCCAGGCCGCATTCCGCGAGGTCGTGAATCAGTTGGATCTTGGCTAGGGCATTCCCTGCATGATCGCACTTGCCTGCATGCCGGCGCCCGGCGTGCCTTCCCGGTCCTGATCGCGCGATCGCACGATCAGGACCGAACAGCCTACAGCACGTCTCTGCGTGCGATATTCCACCCGCCCAGCAGAGCGACTAGCAGACCCCCGCCAATTCCTATCGCCAGAAAGAGCGGCACGGGCATGACCAGGTCCGTGTTCCCCCCGATCGATAGCACCAGCAGCCCCGGCATGGACCACGGGAAGAAGCGTGCCCACTCGCTCTCAAAGACCAGTACAGTCGTGACCGTTGCGGCAATGCCCGCGCCGAATGCCACGACGTAGTTGGGCCACCGGCTGCTCACCCAAAGGTGGATCGAGACGATCAGAAACGACGCCAGGTACAGCAGCCCGTAGCTTTTCCCCATGTGCGCCCAGGGGATGGTGGAGGCACTCAAGCCATACCCCGCGTTGATCTGCTGCAAGATGAGGCCGAGCAGAATGACCAGGCCGAGCATCACGACCGTGCTGATGCCGATCAGCGCGAGACTGATGACTTGTTTCGCCCCATAGAAAGCCCAGCGCGGCGCCGGCATCGTGTAGAGCAGCGCCCAGTTCTTGCGGTCATATTCGAGGCCGCTCAGCAGCGCGGTCTCCAGGGTCACGAAGAGCGGCATCATCAACAACGACCAGAAAATCAGGCTGCTCTGGTTGAGAGAGAGCCATGGGTTCCGGTCCACCTGGTTCAGATGATACTCGCTGCCCTGGATGTACATGGCGAACTGGAGCACTGCGATGATCAACGGCGCAAGCACCGTCATCAGTAGTGCCAGGGTGCGCCTGGTCTTCAACAGTTCTGCGCTGAGCGCGCGTCCGAGTGCGTTCATCGAATGCCTCCGGCCGCGGG
The DNA here is from genome assembly GCA_964387985.1 of uncultured Anaerolineales bacterium. GTDB lineage: Bacteria > Chloroflexota > Anaerolineae > CG2-30-64-16 > CG2-30-64-16 > JALOOB01. Next base: position 14,211 of record CAYLZG010000082.1, read on the forward strand.
TGACGCGGTCAATTGCAGAAAGATGTCTTCGAGCGATGGTTGCTCCAGCGCGACGTGGTAGACGCTGTAGCCGTTGCCGACCAACTGGCTGGCCAACAGGCTGGCATCGGCTTCGCCGTTGGCAACGACGCGCAGGGTGTGATTGCCGTTGTGCGCCACCTGCCAGCCGGCCAGGCGCAGAGCCTGCTGCGCCGCCTCCGGCTGATCCACCTTCACCGTGACGTGATCCTGGTAGCGCTGGCGAAGCCCGTCCGGCGTGCCCTGGAAGATCAGCTGGCCCGCCTGGATGATGCCGATGTGCGTGGCGGTCTGCTCGACCTCACCGAGCAGGTGGCTGGAGACGAAGACGGTCATGCCGTACTCGCGCGGCAGGCGGCGGATCAGCTCGCGCACCTCGTGGATGCCGGCCGGATCCAGGCCGTTGGTTGGCTCGTCGAGGATCAGAAGCTGCGGGAGAGTCATCAGTGCGGCGGCCAGGCCGAGGCGTTGGATCATGCCGAGCGAGTAGGCGCCTGCCCTCCGGTCCGCCGCACTCTCCAGCCCGACCATCGCCAGTGCGTGGCTGACCTGAGCGGACGTGGCTGTGCGGAGGCGCCGAATCACCTCCAGGTTCTCGCGGCCAGTCAGGTGCGGATAGATTGCCGGCGCTTCCACCAGCGAGCCGGTCTTGGCCAGCACCGTGGTCTCGTTTCCCTTCAGCGGCGAGCCGAACAGCCGCACGCAACCCGCGGTGGGCCGGATCAGACCGAGCAGCATGCGGATCGTGGTGGTCTTGCCTGCGCCGTTCGGCCCGAGAAAGCCGTAGACGCTGCCTTGCGGCACCGAAAGATCGAGGTTATCGACTGCCGAGAGGCGGCCGAAGCGCCGCGTCAAGCCCTCGGTTTCGATTAAGTTGCTCGTCATCGTGTTTTGTCCCCCTTTGATGGTGCTCACGAGTGAGGCGCGTCGAACGCACCTGGGGGACAGCTTACTGGCTGCGTGTCGCAGCCGTATCAGGGGTTTGTCGCAAGCCTGTCGCAAACATCAGGCGGATCGTGAAGCAGCTCCCTTTTCCCACGCTGCTCTCGACTGCCACGGTGCCACCCATCGCCTCTGTCAGTTCCTTGACCAGCGCCAGTCCCAGGCCCGCGCCGTCACCGGTCCGCGAGCGGCCATTCTCTCCGCGGTAGAATCTTTCCCAGATGTGCGGCAGCTCGGCGGGGGGAATGCCCACCCCGGTGTCCCGCACCTCCAGCGCAACGGCGCCGGGCTCGGCCCTCAGCGCGACTGCGACGATCCCGCCCGGCTCGGTGTGGCGGATCGCGTTTCGCAGCAGGTTGGCCAGCACCTGGCCCAGCCGCTCCGCATCCGCACAGGCCAGGGGCAGCCCGGCGGGCAGATCTGCGATCACCTCTACGCGGCCGGTCTGCCAGGCGAGAGGCGCCAGCGCGGCAACCACGCGTTCGGCGGTCGCGGCGACATCCGTGGGCCGGCATTCGAGATGGAGCTGGCCTGCCTCGACGCGCGCGAGCAGGAAGAGGTCGTCGATCAACCCCTGCAGTCGCGCCATCTCGCCGTCCATCACCTCCAGGTCGTGCTGGACGCCCTGTGGCAGCTCGTCGCCCGACCGCGCCAGGTTCGATTCCAGCATCGCACGCACCGTGGCGACCGGCGTCCGTAACTCGTGCGAAACGCTCGCGATCATTTCCCGGCGCGCTTGCAGCAATCGCGTCACCGTGTCGCGCTGGACCTGCAGATCGGCGAGAGTGCGCGCCAGCTCATCAGCCATGGCATTGAAGTCGGCTTGCAGGTGGGCCACCTCATCTTCGCCCGTGACCGGCACGCGTGCGGTGTAGTCGCCCCCGCGCACGGTTTTCGCGGTTGCGGCCAGGGCCTCCAGCCGCCGCGTGGTCTGCCGCGCAAAGAGAAACGAGAAGAGTGCGGAGGGCGGCAGCAGCGCGGCCAGACCCAGGCCGGCCAGGATGGCTATCACGCCGATCGTTGGAAAGATGCGCAGGAGGAGTTCGCTCGCGAGGTTTACCAGCGCGCCGGGATCTTCGACCGGGCGGGATGCCACATCGTATGTGTAGGGAGATGTGAAGAAGATGAGCAGCGCGGCAAGTACACTCACCAGCACCACGACGACCAGGTGTGCATGGGTCAGCGACCAGAGCAGCCGGCGCCGGCGCAGCGCATCCCACGCCAACCAGACGCGCAGTGCGGCCCGGGCGATCACGTACCCGGCGCCGGTCGCTGCCAACAGTATTGGCCCAGTCGCCGCGGCCAGGTGCGATGAACTCCAGGCAGCCCCCAGGCCCGAGGCGCGTGCTGGCAGTTGCAGCGCCAGCATGGCGGCGCTCAGCGCCAGGCCGGCCGCGATCTCGAAGGCCACCTGGCGCAGCCAACCGCCTCGGGGCAGCCGCGTGCGCACGACCGCCCAGATGCCGCTCATGCCGCACAACATGAGCATGCCGTTGTTAAGCGCATTGGGCGTCACCCGTCCGGCCAGCCCCGACAGCGCGAGCACGACGAGCAGCCCGATCCCCCACGCCTCGGCGAGTGCTCGGATGGGGCTGGCGCTGAGGAAAAACCGCGGCTGCTTCATGGCCGGGCCTGCGATTGGGGCCGCAGCCGGTAGCCCACACCCCATACGGTCTCGATGGCATCCTCCAGCGGGCCGAGCTTCTTCCGCAGCCTCAGGATGGCATTGTCCACCGACCGGTCGCCAGTGACGTAGTCCGCGCCCCAGACGGTATCGAGCAGGTACGACCGGCTGAACGCGCGGCCCGGATTGCGCAGGAGCAGTCGCAACAGGTCGAACTCCGTGCGGGTCAGGTCGAGCGGGACGCCTTCCAGCGTGGCCCGGTAGGCCGCGGGATCGAGGTGAAGCGCGCCATAGCTGAGCGGCGTGGCATCCGCGGCGCGATCGGCCGCGACGATCTCCTGCACATGCTGGATGCGCCTGAGCAGCGCATGGATGCGGGCCACCAACTCGCGCACGCTGAACGGCTTGGTCAGGTAGTCGTCCGCGCCCAGTTCCAGCCCGACGACGCGATCCGTTTCCTCCCCGCGCGCGGTCAGCATCAGCACGGGCACGGCCGAGGTCGCGCGCATGCGGCGCAATACCTCCAGCCCGTCCAGCTTGGGCAGCATCCAGTCGAGGATGACCAGGTCGGGCGTGTGCTGGCCGAAGAGCTGCAGGGCTGCCAGGCCATCCGCGGCGTGCCGCACCTCGTAGCCCTCCGCCTCCAGCTCGCGGCGGATCACGCCGGCGAGATCGAGCGCATCTTCGATAAGCAGGATTGTTGTCATGGGTCCCTATGATACCGGCAACCTGTTGCCAGGATATGGCGAAAGTGTCGCAGATTTGTCTCAAAGCAGGCCTTCATCCTGCCACCGCGCAGTCTAGCACAAGCGCATGGGAAGCTCAACTTGACAATATGAACTATTGTTCTTATCATGGGATCGAAGGCAGGTTGTTGAAGATGGATGTTCGAGAGCGACTGGCGCTGTTGTGCCGGTCTGCCGTGTATGATGACCTGACTGCTCCCGGCTGCGAACCGGTGGATGATGGCAGGGGGCTGTTTGCCCCCGCGGGCGACGACAGGCCGATCGACTCCCGCGTCCTCCCCTGCATTTCACACCTCGCCACCCCCGACGGCCAGCGCCGCGCGATCTTGAAGGCACTCCAGACGAGCGCGTGTGAGAACGACTGCCGCTACTGCGCGTTCCGGGCCGGCCGCGACACGCGCCGCACGCACCTCACGCCGGATGAGATGGCCCGCAGCTTCGACTTGATGGCTCGTGCGGGCCTGGTAGAGGGGCTGTTTCTTTCATCCGGCATCATGGGCGTGAACCGGACGATGGACGAGATGCTGGCGACCGTGGAGCTGGTCCGGAACAAGTACGGGTTTCACGGTTACGTGCACCTGAAATTGCTGCCCGGCGCGGAGGCTGCCCACGTGGAGGCCGCGGTGCGGCTGGCCGACCGCGTGTCGGCCAACCTGGAGGGTGCGACGCCAGAGCGGCTGGCCCAGCTTGCACCCAAGAAGCAGACCGAAGCGCTCCTGTCCCCCCTGCGCATCGCGGCGCACATGCGCCGGCGGCTGATGGAGTCGGGTGAAATTCCCGCGCGCCAGGACCGGCCGCCGCGGAGCGGGCCTGCGGCCACAGGTCCGGTTCGTCGTTGGGGCAATGCCTGGCTCGGCCTGTCTACCCAGTTCGTCGTTGGGCCGGCAGGTGAGAGCGATCGCGAGCTGCTGTCGACGGTCCAGGGGCTTTACAATGAGCTGCACCTGTCGCGCACCTACTACAGCGCGTTCACTCCCGTCACCCGCACTCCGCTGGAAGGGGAGCCGCCCACCTCTCCACTTCGCGAGCACCGGCTCTACCAGGCCGACTGGCTGCTGCGCTTCTATCACTTCTCTGCCGGCG
>CAYLZG010000083.1:0-18593 GCA_964387985.1 uncultured Anaerolineales bacterium
CCGTCGGCATGGGTGCATGCATCCTGCACCGCGTAGAACTGGCCAACGACGTTGCAGACGGCCACGGCCTGTCCTGCGACCTCGACCCGTCTGACCTGTCCAGGCTGGAGGTCTGCGAGGCGAAACTGGTCCGGCCCGACATCGACCGCGCGAGCCGCACGCGCGGCGACGCTGAACAGGCCCTCCAGTGAGACGTCAGGCTGCTCGCGGCGGTAGATGGGAATCCGCAGGGTCACGCGGCCGTCGCGCACCGTGACCGGGTAGGTAGGGAGGGCTGTGGTTCGGTCCAGCAGCATCTGGCCGGTCAGCAGGTCATACTGGTAGCCATGCCAGGGACAGGTCAGCGTACTGCCCGCCACCTCGCCGGTGCACACGGGCCCGCCGCGATGCAGGCAGCTATTCTGCAGCGCGTACCACTGCCCATCGAGATGGAAGACGCCGATGGACAGGCCCTCGGTCGCGACGATCTTGCGCGCCCCTTCAGGAATCTCATCCACCGTGCCCACGTAGACCTCGCGGTACTCGACCGAGCGCGCGATGCCCAGGCTCTTCTCGTAGATTTCCAGCGCGAGATCGTGGACGGATTCCTCAGTGATGTCCTCGGCCGCCAGGTAAGACTCAGGCTCGCGGCCCTCGCCATAGGGCCGCGAGAGGAGCTCGAGCAGGACCATAAGCAGGGCCTGCCAGGCGGCCAGGCTACGCGCCTCGAGTTCGCCATCCTGCTCGTGCAACTCCGCTGCCAGCGCGGCGGCCACCTGCCCGCCCACGAAGCCGATCATACCGAGTACATACCGCTCCGGAATGTATACTTTGGGGTCGGCGCCGAGCGAGGTGTGCGCGCGGCCCACGTAATCGACGAAACGCGCATAGTCCTCGTCGTACTGGCCGGACGCAGTGCGCCGCCAGAAGCTCACCTGGTGCTGCATGCGGAGCTCCAGGTAATCCTGGTCCAAAGTGCCATCGGCCTTCAGAAAGTGCTTGCGGGTGGCGGGAAAGCTGAGCAACTGCGCGTAGAACTCACCTACGATCCGGGGGATATGCTTTTCGATGATGGAGCGTGTCCCGCGGATGGTCTCGGCATGCGCGTCCGTGAAGCCGACGAAATCGGCCATGAAGCGAAAGTAGCGGCCCGCGTCCGCCGCACCGCGCTTGAAGCGTTCCTGGGTGGACAGTTCGGTCATGGCGAAGATGCCTCCGATCCGGTATCGCAACTTAGCTGGACAAATTCAACGTATATCACAGCGCGGGGGTGGAACGACGTAGGTAAGCTCACGTTTGACGCGTGGTCGGGTGGTGACAGACCCGACTTAACCAGGCTTGCCGGCGGCAAAGAGGGTGCGCTTGAACGGGTAGAAGACCGGGCTATCCGGGTACAGAGCGGCCAGCCGTTCCCGGTAGACGGCCATAAAGCGGTCCTTGAGCGCGGGTGTCAGGCGCTCGAAGTATGGCACCAGGGCCGTGCCCGAGGTCCAGTCAGCGAGGGCGCCGGCGCCGGCCAGGACATGGGGATAGACCTTCTCGTAGACGGTCAGGTCGACGGCGCCGGCGGCAAAGAGCAGGCCGGCGTAGACGCTGGTGTCAAGCACGGGTGAGATGCGACGCCAACCCTCGAGTGCGCTGAGAAAGGGCTCCTGCGAGGCCAGCTCCAGGATGAGCCGATGGCTCGGATGGCCGTGGTTGGAGGGCACCTGGACTACAAGCTGACCGCCCGGTGCGACCTGCTCGAAGAGCGCGGGAATCAGCCGGCGATGATCGTCCACCCATTGCAGGGCGGCGTGCGAGAAGATGAGGTCCCAGGAGCCTTGCAGCGAGCGGATGTCGCCCGCCTCGAAGCGCAGGTTTGCGGAGTTGTGGCCGGCCGCGCGCGCCAGCATGGCCGGCGAGCTGTCGATCCCTGTCACATCGCTGTCCGGCAGCGCGGCGGCCAGACGGGCGGTCAGTTCGCCCGTCCCGCAGCCCAGGTCGACGACCCGCAGACGGGGGCGGCGCTTGACAAGGGCGAGCAGGTCCTCGAAGGGCGCGGCGCGCTCTGCGGTGAAGCGGTGGTAGAGATCGGGATCCCAGGGCATGTGCGCCTCCTCAGGCTTTTGCGTGCTATGTCGGGGATGTTGCAGAAATGTAGCACAAATAGCGACTGGCCGTCCTTCACACGGTTCGCGGCGCCGATAGCAGGGAGTTCGGCGTTATGCGAACACCGATCAAACCCTGGGCGCAGGCGGTGGGCGTGACCGCCAGGTGTTGCAATTTGCAACGTTGCAACGGATCCGGGCCTTTCCAGTCGAAAATCGGGTTAACATTTTAGCGCTGGAGGTCTGCCGGCGCACTTCTATCTCTGGGCACAGGATAGCACATTTGTGCTGGTTTGACAATAGGGGATTTCGCGGTCGCGCACATCCCAGAGCTGAGAGGCTGCAGGTCCCGCCCCCATGCGAGCAGTGCGGCAGGTTTCTATCGCGTCACACAAGTCGCGTACTATTATACCACAACAGGGAGCGATACCATGCGCGTGTTCAGTTATTTCATCCCTGACGGCATTGTCGTTCAAACTGACTTGTGCTAAACTCGACACAAGCCGGAGTCCCGCGATTGCTGGCGGCAGGATGAATACCAGGGCAAATGGCGCGCTGAGAGGCACAGCCTGGTCGGCCAGCCCAACAGGGACGCCTTCCGCAGTTCAACATCATCACCGGAGACACCGTTGTCGAACAACAAGCTCACCCTGCCCCGTCTGGAGCGTCTTCTGTTCGAGGCGTGCGATATTCTGCGCGGGAACATGGACGCCAGCGAGTACAAAGAATACATCTTCGGCATGCTCTTCCTCAAGCACCTCAATGACCAGTTCGAGGCAGACCAGGCCCGGCTGCGCCACAAGCTGGAGGCGGACGGCCGGCCCGCTGCCGTGCGGGACGCCTTGCTCGCCGATGCCAATCAATACGCCTTCTATGTCCCCGATGGGGCGCGCTGGGGCAGAATTCGCCATGCCAGGCAAAGCCTCGGCTCCACGCTGAACAAGGCGCTCGCCGCCATCGAGGACGCCAACCCGGACACGCTGCAAGACGTGCTGAAGGGCATCAACTTCAACCGCCGCGTAGGCCAGCGCACCCTGGACGACAGCACGCTCGTCGCGTTCATCCAGCACTTCGACAACATCCCCCTCCACGTCGATGCATTCGAGTTCCCCGACCTGCTCGGCGCGGCCTACGAGTATCTGATCAAATACTTTGCGGACAGCGCAGGCAAGAAGGGCGGCGAGTTCTATACCCCTTCCGAGGTCGCGCGGCTGCTGGCGCTGATCATCGCACCGCGGGCCGGAATGTCGGTCTACGATCCGACCGGCGGGGCGGGTGGTCTGCTTATCCAGTCCAAGGGGCAGGTGGAGGAGGCCGGCGGCGATATCCGCAACCTGGCCCTCTACGGACAGGAACTCAACGGCGGGACCTGGGCCATCTGCAAGATGAACATGATCCTGCACGGCATCCCCAGCGCGGACATCCGCCAGGGAGACACGCTGCGCGACCCGCAGCACCTGGCCTCCAACGGCGAGCTGCGCCGGTTCGACCGGGTGGTAGCAAACCCGCCTTTCTCCCAAAACTACAGCAAGGCCGACATGAAGTTCCGGGACCGCTTCCAGGTCTTCATGCCTGAGAAGGGCAAGAAGGCGGACCTCATGTTCGTGCAGCACATGCTGGCCGTGCTGAAGGCGGACGGCAAGCTGGCGGTCGTGATGCCTCACGGCGTACTCTTTCGCGGGGGCGACGAGAAGGCCTGCCGCAAGCTGTTCGTGCAGAGCGGCGTGCTGGAGGCCGTGATCGGGCTGCCGGCCAACCTCTTCTACGGCACCGGCATCCCCGCATGCATCCTGGTCCTGAACCGGGCGGCCGCGCGGGAGCGGGACGCAGTCCTGATCATCAACGCAGACCGGGAGTATCGCGAGGGCAAGAACCAGAACAGCCTGCGGCCGGAGGATGTCGAAAAGATCAGCACCGTCTACGGCGACCGACTCCAGGTGCCCGGGTACAGCCGGCTGGTGCCCTACAGCGAGCTCGCGGCCGAGGACTACAACCTCAATATCCGGCGCTACGTGGACAACTCGCCGCCGCCCGAGCCGCACGACGTCCGCGCACACCTGCACGGCGGCGTGCCTGCGGCCGAGGTGGCTGCGCTCGCTCGGTACTGGCAGAGCTACCCGGGGGTGCGGGAGGCGTTGTTTACCTCACCCCCTGGCCCCCTCTCCTACGAGGAGAGGGGGAAGGAACGGCAGGAAGGAGCGTACCTGGCCTTCGTCCCTGCCGTGGCCGGCAGGGACGCGATCAAGCCGCTCATCGAGGCCGCGGCCGGCGTGACCGCCAAACATGCGGCGATCCACGCAGCGCTGGACGCGTGGTGGGCCGACAACGTCCGGCTGATCGCAGCACTGCCGGGTGGCAACGTCTTCACGCTGCGCCGGCGTTTCATGGGGTCCATCGCGGCGAGCCTGGCGCCGCACAACCTGCTTGACGTGCACACCGTGCGCGGCGCAATGGCAAGCTATTTCAAAGCGCTCGAAGCCGACTTCAAGTCCATCGCGGCCAGCGGCTGGAACGCGGAGCTGATCCCCGACGACGAGATCCTCCATTCCCAGTTCCCCGAAGTGTTGGCAGCCCAGGCCGAGCGGCAGGCGCGCATCGCGGAGCTGGCCGCGCTGTTCGCGGCGGCCGATGCGGAAGAGGAAGAGAGCGAAGCGGAAGACCCGGTCGAGGCCGATGGTGTGCTGCCTGCTACAGTCGCGCGCCAACTGCGGGAGGCCAACGGGGAGGACCGGGCACGGCTGAACGAGTTGCTGGACCAGATGCGCGGGCTGGCCGGCGAGCTGTTCGACGCGGGACGGCAGGCCGGACTGCTGGCCGCACGCGAGCGGCGGGCCGAATACACCGCCGGGCTGAGCGTCCGCAGCCCCGACCTGGCAGCCTACGGCCGGCTGCTGGCTCTCCACGAGGGGGGCGCGTTCCCGTTCGACCCGGCGTTTGATTCGGGCCGCCGCCTCCACAGCGAGGCAGAACGGCTTATCGCTGCCATCTCGGAACGCGAGGCACGGCTGGCCAGCCACCAGGCACGGGCCGATGAGCTGCGCCGGCTGAAGGCGGAGGAGCGGAGCGCGGAGCGGCAGCGGGACGCACTGGTCGCGCAAGCGCGGGCGAAGATCGATGCGGAGGAGGCGCGGCGACTGATCCTCGCGCGGCTGCAGCGGACGCTGCACGACGGCTACGATGCGTACCTGCGCCGCCACCGCCGCGAACTGGTGGCGGCGGTCGAGAAGCTGTGGGACAAGTACGCGGTGACCGCGGCGGACATCCTGCGGGAGCGGGACCGCGCTGCGGCGGAGCTGGCGGGTTTTTTGGCGGAGCTGGGGTATGAATAGACAACTCCAGAAACTGGCCGACATCCACTATGGCAGATCGCCAGCCAATGTCCGGACGGAATCATCGGACATACCGATCTATGGAACCAGCGGCCAAGTAGGCTGGGCGACACAAGCTCTCTTTGATGGCCCGTTGGCGGTGGTGGCCCGTAAGGGCACTTTGGACAATCCAACATACAGCACCGGTCCTTGTTGGGTCATTGACACTGCCTATGCCGTGCTTCCCAAGCCGGAGATTGACGGGAAATGGTTGTACTACGCGCTCAGCAGCTTCGATCTCAAATCTCTCAACGAAGCAACGGGAGTACCGAGCATCAGTCGAGACTACTTGTACCGCATCCCGCTCTACACACCCAGATCTGCCGAACAGCGCAAGATCGCCCACATCCTGTCCACGGTGGACGACCTGATCGAGCACACCGAGGCGCTGGTCGCCAAGTATCGGGCCATCAAGCAGGGGCTGATGCACGATCTGTTGACGCGCGGGGTGGACGCGTCCGGCCGGCTGCGCCCGCCGCGGGAGGAGACGCCGGACTTGTATCGGGAGTCAGCGGCAGGGTGGGTGCCGAGGGAGTGGGAGGTGGTTCAGCTTGTGGACCTTGTGGAGTCAGCTGTCGACGGCCCATTTGGATCAAACCTGAAGACCGAACATTATGTGACAGAGCCGGCAGTGCGAGTGGTAAGGTTGCAGAACGTGGGTGTAGGTGTCTTTGACGACAAAGACAAAGCCTTCATTTCGGAATCTCATGCAACATTCCTTCATCACCATCAGATTGTTGGTGGCGACCTAGTAGTAGCGTCCCTTGGTGATGATAGTCACCCCATCGGCCGAGCCTGTTTATACCCTAGCAGTTTTCCACCGGGAATTGTAAAGGCAGACTGCTTCCGCATCCGATTTCTGGCTGTCAAAGCTATTGGTGCTTATATTATGCATGCTCTGAACAGCCCTTCGGCAAAGAAAGAGATCCTTCGGTTTGCGCAAGGAGTAACGCGTGATCGGATAAATCTGGGTAACGCCCTACGAATTCGGCTGGCCGTTCCTCTGATTGGAGAGCAAGAGCAAATCGCCTTGGCGCTGGACTCTCCAATACGGCTACTGGAAGAGATCGATGCGTACCAAAGCAAACTGCTGCATATCAAGGCTGGCCTCATGCAAGACCTGCTCACGGGTCGGGTGAGAACAGAAGGAGACTGAAAGTGCGAAGCGAACAGCTTGTGGATTTGGATGAGCTGATCATACGTTGCCGAGATGAGCAAGCTCGCGAGTACATTACGGAAGCTGTAGCATGCTATAAGGCGGGAGCATTCCGTTCATGTATCGTCGCTGCGTGGATAGCTGTTGTCTTCGATTTCGTTGACAAATTGCGCGAATTAGCTCTTGCAGGCGACAAGAACGCAGAAGCGCGGCTTGCTGATTTCGACAATGTACGGAAGAAGGAAGACCTCCCCGGCTCTCTGGCATTTGAGCGGAAGATTCTCTCTTATGCTAAGGACGAATTCGAACTTATCTCGGCCGTTGAGTTTGCAGATCTGAGTCGTCTGCAGGAAGATCGAAATCGATGCGCTCATCCGTCTATGAATGTCGCAGCCGAGGCTTATCAGCCATCCGGTGAGTTGGCCCGTTATCATCTCCGCAACGTAGTTTTTTATCTTTTGCAGCATCCACCAGTACAAGGTAAGGCGGCGCTTGAGTGGTTGATGCGGAGCGTCAACTCAGAGTATTTCCCTACCGATCCACGCCGCGCGTTGCAGAGTCTATCATCCGGTCCGCTTAGTCGTCCGCGCGAATCTTTGGTCAGGAGTTTTGTGATTGTCTTGCTGAAAAGTTTGCTGGCTGATGACCTCGACCCCACCAAGCGATTCCGTTATCTAGCGGCCGTGAACGCAGTAAGAGTGATGCAGAGAGAGACCACAGAAAAACTCCTTCGGAGCAAGCTTGGTGAGTTGGTTGCAGCCGTCCCAGATCACAGAATTCTCGGTGTACTTCATCTTCTTGCCTTTGTAGCAGATCTTTGGCAGTATCTGGATAGAGCCGCGCAGACGCGATTGGAAACTTACGTTTCTAACTTGCCCGCAGGGGAAGCTGTATCCGGTCTGTTCTATGCTTTGCTCATCGGCCCCCTTCGTGCCTCATGCCTGCAATCACTCAAGCGAACCGACCCAGAGGATATGGCAAACCTTCTTGGACTGGGGCTTTCCGACATTCCTCACGAAGTCATCGATCGCGTGTTATGCATATATTCGGAATCGGGATCCTTTGCATCCGCCAACAGCACGGCAACGAAGCTTATTCTGCCCCTCATAACCCATTTCTCACCGTCCGATGTCAAACGCATCGTTGAAATCGCGGCCAACAATGGACAGATATCTGGTAGTTTCGAATTACCAACCCTCCTAAAGCGGATTCGTGAGGTAGAGATTATCCAATCGGACGAACTGGTGGACCTCCTCACGAAGTACGGCCTGAAAGGTTACTTGTCCGATGAAGAGGAAGTGCCGTTCTGACTCCTGGACACTGAGATGATTGAGTTGACTTCGAAAGGTGCTTTCCTCGTCTCATCCTGAGGACAGCGAAAGATGCCGACTCTCACTACAAAGCTTACTACAAAGGACGCCGAGACCATATATCACATCCCTGCCGCCACCTTCGCAGAGTGGTGCCGCGAGGGCAAGCTGCCCGCGCACAAGGCCGGAGGCGAGTGGCAGTTGGCGATCGCTGACATCGACGCCTTCCTGACGGCCAATCTGGCTCTCCGACCAGCAGCGTCGCAAGCCCAGAATCGTGTTTGGACCATCGCAGGCGCGATCGCCACGGTGTTGGGTTTCGTCGTTGATGCCGTTGCGCTCTACGATATCATCCAAGGTGGCGACCGGCTGATCCTGTGGATTCTGGCTGGCCTACTGAGCATTGCGCTATGGGTCGCTGCGATTGTGGTTTTGCGGGCAAAGGTTCGCACGGGCATCATCGGCTATTCCGACAAGGAGCCTATCTATAAACAAGAGCCGCGCTACTCCGGTAAGGTTCCGCGAATTGCAGCTGCAATTCTGGTCTGGACTATGCCTACGTTCTTGCTCGCCGGCGTCATCGGCTACAACATCTGGCGGATCATCCCACCCAAGCAGACCGTCGTCCTATTGGCCGACTTTCATGATCCAAACGGCATGGTTTCAGCGCGAGTGACGCAGTCGCTGGTTGACCAGATGCGGGAGTTGCTGAACGATCAGCCGCGCATTCATGTCAAGCGGCTCAATCAATACATTCCCGCAGAAGGTGGCAGCCAACAGGCGCGCGCTATCGGTAGCCTGCCCGAGCACAAGGCTGCGTTCGTGATCTGGGGGGACTACACGCTGGAGCCGGACCCGGAGCTTCATGTCCACTTCGACATCTTGCGTCAGACAGAGACCTACCTGGGAAGCGGTCTGGCGCAGGACTATGGCCCCGCCCAAGTCCAGCAACCGACGATGTTCGACTTCAAGGCGAAGCTCGGGGCTTACCTTGGACACCTCACGGCTTTTGCGAGTGGATTAGCGTTGTGCGACGCCGGTAAGAACCTCGAAGCGATTCCATTGTTCGACACCGCAGCCCGAGCGATCGGCCAGCCATTGGCGAACGAACTGGAACGTCCCATTCTCCTCTATCGCGGGACCAATTATCTGGTGTTGGGCCGGGTTCCCGACGCGAAGCGTGATTTGCAGGCCCTAGTGCCTCCGGGAAGGGCCGTGGAGGTCCTGGACGACATTGCTTTGCTCGCCTTGAGCAATCTTGGGAATGTTGCATTATATCAAGGGGACTATACGGAGGCCAAGGCTTACTATGAGCAGGCTCTGGCGCTGCACCGGATACTCGGCGAACGTCTGAACGAGGCCCACGACCTGGGTAACCTGGGGAATTTGGCCTATGTTCAAGGGAAGTATACGGAGGCCAAAGCCTACCATGAGCAGGCACTGGCTCTGCATCGACAACTAGGCAACCAAATGACTGAAACCTTGAAGAAAAAAGGCACAGCGTGATCGTGCTATCATCCTGGTGAGAGCAATCACTGGGAGGTAGCCGATGCAAACGCTGGTGCCGGTGGCTACGATACCGCAACTGCTGGCTCCAATCAAGGAGGTGGTATCCGAACCACAGTTCGTGCAAATTGAACGCCTGGTGCGCGGGCTGCTGCTGGTCGAAGGCAAGCGCACCCTGGAAGCCATCCGGCGCTCGCTGGCCGAACGCATCAGTGCCGGCAGCTTGAATCACTTTCTGGCCGAGTCGCCCTGGTCGGACGCCGAAGTCCATGAGCAACTCTGGGCCATGCTGCAAGGCGATGCCCGCGTGGCCCCGCGGCGCGACGGTCTGCTGTTTGTCGATGACACGTTGACCGGCGAGCACTATGGCCAGCAGATCGAAGGGCTGGCCAAGTACCGGGATGTGACGCAACCCGGCCAGGCTTACATCTACAGCCACTGCCTGGTCAACCTGCACTACGGGCATGCGCTGAGCCAACGTGAGCGCCGCCAGACCGGCCAGAAACAGGGCTGGGTCGAGTACTGGCTCGATTTTCGGCTCTACCGACGCGAAGCCGAGTTAGCCGAGCAGGGCCTGAGTGCGCAGTTCCGCACCAAGCCGCAGTTGTTGATCGCGCTGCTGCAGGCGCAGGACTGGCAACAGCTGCCCGTGCAGACGATTGCCTTCGACCACCAGTATCTGACGCCGGAAGTGGTGCAGACCATCACCGGTGAGTTACAGCGCCACTGGGTGTCGAAGGCCAGCAAGAGCACTTACGCCTGGTGGCGAGGCCAGTGGCTGCGGCTGGACGAGATTCTGCCCCGTCTGCCGAAGCGCCAGTTCCAGGTCATCTGGGTGCAGACCACGACCGGCCGGCAACGTTACTGGGTGTACAAGCGCCGCCTGCGCCTGCGGACGCTCTACCAAGGCCAGGTCGAAGTCAGCGTCGTCTTCTCGAAGACCAGCCGGGACGCTCAGGAGGCGGCTTATCTGGTCAGTGATCACGACGGGAGCGCCCGCCAGATCGTGCGGATCTACGCTCGACGTTGGACCATCGAAACCGGCCATAAACAAGAGAAGCACCTGCTGGGTGTGGCCGACTACCAGATGACCCGGCTCAAGACCATCCAGCGCTTCTGGTTGCTCAACTTGTTGGCCTATGCGGTGCTGGCCTTGCTGCGTTTCGTCAACCATCCGTTGGCCGACGAGTTGGTGCCCGAAGGGCGGACCTTGGGGCAGGCGCGTCAGTTCTTGGCCGTCATCACTTTGGCGGGCTTGGTCTCCCTGGTCATCGCCTTGGCCCAGGTTTATACGGCCGACGACATTGTCCGCCGACTTGTCAAAGGGCTCGAACCGGCTGATTTGGCCCGACTCGCTCGGGAGCAACCGACGTGAAAGTTTTCTTCAAGGTTTCAGGAATTAGATCAGGCGTTGGCACTACATCGACAATTGGGCGATCGTCTAGGTGAGGCGCACTCCTTGGTCTACCTCGGGATATTGGCCCACGATTTCGGAGACTATGACGGGGCAAGAGCCTACGTGTTGCGGGCACGGGAGTTGTATCAGCAACTTGGAAACCGTTCTGGTGAAATCTCAGCCCTAGTCAACCTAAGCGGGATGGCACACGAACAAGGGAACTATGCGGAGGCTAGCACCTACCTCGAGCAGGTATTAACGCTTCACCAGCAGATGGGCAATCGCCCGGGTGAGGCAGACGACTTGCGAATCCTGGGCATCGCGGCATTCGAGCAAGGGGATAATGCAGGAGCCCAAGCCTACATCGAGCAAGCTTTGGCGCTTCGTCGGCAACTGGGTGATCGCCAGGGTGAAGCCGATGACCTAGGCATCCTGGGGCTAGTGTCGCTTGCTCAAGGAAACCGTGAAGCGGCCAAGATGTACCTGGAAGAGAGCGCGCAGTTCTACCAGCAGATAGGGGTATCGGTCCCTTCAGGTGTGCGATCGGCGCTGGATGAGTTGAGGAAACAACGGTAAGAGGAGTGGCAAGACCCGCCTGATGCAAGACCTGCTCACAGGCCGCGTGCGGGTGAAAGACTGAGAATCAAGCAATAAGGGTGAAGTAGGCGGAAGTATGGCACAACCTGGAGCACAGGCGGCGTACCGTGGATATCGGCTGCAGGCGTTATACGCGTTAGAGCGGCTTCTGGCTTCAACAGAGCCAGAAGACATTAGCTTTCACCCCGAGAGTGTGGAAGATCTGGCGCTGTACAACGAGAAGGGCGATCTGCTGGAGGCGGTTCAGGTCAAATCGTATTCCGGGCTCGCCTTGTCTGACCTGCATCCCGAAAAACCCGATTCATTCTTTGCCAGGGTGGCTCAACTGCTGCAGAGCCCGACACCACCTGCTATTCTCTTGGTCAACTTCGGCTCAATTGGTCCGGAGATGCGCGGCGCTTGGCTTGGAGATGAACGTCATCGCGAGCAGGTGACCTCAAAACTCCTGGTAGATGGATTCGATCTATCCGTAATCAAGCGTTTCTTCGAGCGAATTGCGCTCGTTGAAAAAGACGAGAACCAGACCCAGGATACCGTTTACTCTAAGCTGCAGGAATTATCGACTGCTGGCGATCCCGCTACGGCTTTGGATCTGCTCACTTATTGGGTACTCGTAGTGTCCGAGGGGAAGGAATCGATAACAAGGCAAGTACTAATAAGCAAACTTAGCCGGGTCGCCGAATTCCTGGTTGACCTCGCTACATACCAGCGCGAGTTCGGCACCGCTATCGCGCCGATTCTCGATGAAACCGATGCAGACACTGAACGCCTAAAAGCTGAGTTTTATTCCGGTGTTCAGGCCAGATACGAACACATCCTAGCTGGTCTGGACTTCAGACGGGATCATCAACTCGCCCGCATTGACGCTGCATTTGAGACGCATAACATTGTCATCATCCATGCGGCTTCCGGACAGGGCAAAAGCACGCTGGCCCATCGCTACATCCATGACGCATATCCTAATAACTGGCGCTTCCAAGTAAAGCTGATCGATAACCGTCAGCATGCGCTCAGCATCGCTCAGGCGCTCATGGGGCACGCCCGAGCTCTCCAACTGCCAATGTTAATCTACGTCGATGTTTCGCCCCGCGATCATGAATGGCCGGAACTTGCCAGGCAACTTGCGCATGAAGATAATGTGCGCATTCTCGTTACGGTTCGTGAGGAGGATTTTCGGCGGGCCGAGATTCCGCGCTCCGAATTCATCTTTGCTGAATTCGATCTGACCTTCGACGAACAAGAAGCCCGACTCATCTACGAGCGCGCTCTAGAGTCCCGAGCGACATCGTCCTTCATGGACTTTGAGGAGGCCTGGGAAAGATTCGGGGGTCAGGGTCCCCTCATGGAATTCGTCTACTTTCTAACTGAAACCGTCAAGTTGCGTGACCGGCTACAGGAGCAGGTGAAAAACCTGGAGGAGAGGGTAAGGACCGGAACTCAGGATTCCCCATATGAGCAGCTATCACAGAGTGAGTTGCATCTCCTGCGCATGGTGTCGATCGTTTCAGCGTGTGAGGCCCGCCTCAGCGCGCGCAACCTCGTAGATATCCTGCATCTCGCGGCGCCAAGGCGGACTATCGAGTTATTTGAGCGGGAATACCTGATTCGCCAGACAGAGGCTGGGCAAGAGATTGAGGGTCTGCATCCCATCCGTTCCCACATCCTCTCTGAACTGCTCACAGATCCCGTTTTCAACCCGTGGATCGAAGCCGCACAGCAGGTACTTCCCGCAATCATTGAAGGCGACCTCGAAACCTTCCTTCTCCACGCATTTGTGGAGCATCCGGGTGAACGCCAAGCCCTATCACAAGTGATTATGGAGTTGAATCCGAAGACCTGGGCGGGTTTTGCCGGCATCTTGCGAGCGCTGCTCTGGCTCGGCGTCACAAGCTACCTGGAGAGGAACACGGATTGCATAGAAGCAGCACATACTGAGTTTGGCGATGGTTGGTTTTTCGTGATGAACCTTGACTTCGCTGGAATCGCGCCGGAAAGCACGAACCGGTGGTGGAAAGATCTGGGCAATATTATCCCACCGGAGCGGCAGGCCAGGATTGACAACATTCGAGCGATGCAGTCGGACCCCAAAGAGGCTCTTGAGGTGGCTAACCGATGGCTCCGACACCAACGACTCTTGCCTGTTGCTCCCCAGTCGGAGGCAGAATGGGCTGACTTCGCTTTTGCGGTTTACTGGATGGGGCATCTAGGGGTAACGTACCAATCAGAAAACCTACCGGATGATGGAGTACTCGACGAGGCTGCCGCAAGGCTGGGGCTTCAGACTGTCGCCGACATAGCCGTCGCGCTCCACTGTCTGACCTCACAAGGCTATCAGAAATGGCTCGACCGCAACCGCACCGTGCTGGAGACTCGTCTCGCGCAGGAATACAATATT
Source organism: uncultured Anaerolineales bacterium (assembly GCA_964387985.1). Classification (GTDB taxonomy): domain Bacteria; phylum Chloroflexota; class Anaerolineae; order CG2-30-64-16; family CG2-30-64-16; genus JALOOB01. Next base: position 13,798 of record CAYLZG010000083.1, read on the forward strand.
GTGAGCATAGAGCGCGTCTCCGATAGACTCACAGTCCACTTTATACCATTCAGTGTCACCAGCAACGAGCCGCGTACGACTAAGAATGATGGAGGCTCGGATGAACTTCATGGCGAGACGATTGAGCGAATAACGCTGGTATGCAGGTTGTTCCCCACCTTCGCTCGTTATGGATCACAGGGGCACGGCTACCGCTTCGGAGCGCTCAAATCGCCACTAGACTCGTACACGACTAAGGAGGGGATCCCCCCGGCATCACTTACCCACGGCGTCGCAACCTATGTCAACTCCATAGGTCACGGTCTTGGAGGCTATCAGTATCGCCCAGAAAACTGGGACGAGTATGTCGCACGGCTCCTTGAGAGACGACAAATGGTCGTCACCTGCCTGGATCAACTTCAGAGAGGATCGGTCCGACACCTGACACGAGATCAGGGTTCAGACGTATGGACCTACGTGGTTCAGGGCAGCCCGTGGCTGGAATGTGCCACGCTGCTGTCCACACACGTGCCTCTGCCGAAGTCGGCGGTCGATCCATGGGGCTTTGCATGGGAATCGATGTCCGACAAGGCCATGTTGAGCCTTGCTGAGTCTCCGGCACGCCCGATGGCGCTAGTCTTGCACAAACACCAATCCCTCTATTTGGCGCAGAGGGATTATCACAACTCGCTCTTCAATTTCTTCACACAGGCACGTGATGTTATGTTGTGGGCATACACGGCGGGCAAGCTAAGAGACGACGATCCCAAGAAAAAATCGGCGATTAGGGCTTTGACAGAGCTAGGGATAAGAACAGATTTGTCCCACCTCTCGACCACGAATCTCAGTGCAGCCTTGAAGGAGCTCGACCGTTATCAGTTGGAGTTTCGACGGCTATTCGGCCATCGTTGTGCTGACATGATCGATGAATTGGAGCAAACCGAACGCTCTCATCTGAACTCCGTCTGGCAACTCTGGTACTTTTTCGCCAACCAACCACTCATTCGGTGTGCAAACCCGCAAACGCAGATCCCAAACCTTATTCACCTAGCGGAGGTTAGGCTACGTGACCGTCTTAACGGAGTGCTGAACGCCTTTCAAGATGGTGCGAGCGCTTCGGTCCTGCCCGATCTGAAAACCTGGGACACGGATCCGGCTCTTTGGATCCGACTCGATGTCCAACGCCCACACGATCTGTGGGAAGCCCGGCAAGCGTTGCTCGCTAAGCTCTCAGAATTCCTGGCACCTATTGACTACAGCGATATCGAGTATTACCTCATTGACAGCGACTGGCGCTACACGATCATTCTGCCAGTGTTCTGTGGGAAGCTGATCTCCTATGAGGCATGGCGGCTATTAACGTTCGGGACAGTACGAGGAAATCAACCCGTTGAGGAGAATCCGTTGCTGCACGCGCTGCAGCCAATACCTCAAGTACACCTAGATAGGCTCGGGATTGAGCTGTGGCAGATTGATGACCTGTCACTGGCGCGGCACTTCTCCGAGCACGTCGCTGTTCTTTCCCTCTTGGCGGCCCAACTTGCCGATCTACATGGCTTGGTGGATTTGGAGATGGAGCAGTCAGCTCTTGAAGTGGTTCAGACGGAACTGGGCCGGCGCGCCTCACGGATAAGCGAAGCCCTGCAAGGCGCGTATGACGCGATGGCCGCTATGGCCGAAAAAGTGGGTGCGCTGCCTCAGAAGCAACTTGAGAAGCGCCCGCTCTTACAAGAAGTCGTCGACGTAATGAAGAAACTTGCTATCTTGATCAGACCGACGACCGCAGACGATTCTACTCACTCGTTGACCATCAATGACTTTCAGGAGTATGCTGGTCGTCTAGAGCAGGCAAGGCTGTATGCAGAGATGGCTCGGCTGCTGTGGATCTCCGATTTTCTGGAGACAGCGCAACCTTGAGCCGCGAATTGGCGCTGGATGGGCTGACGAAACAGCCTTAGGAGAACTGGCAAGGCCGGACTGATTCAAGACCCACTCACGGGCTGGGTGCGGGTGAAGGTACAAGGAACGACCATGACAGGACGACAGAAACCGAGAAACCGGCGGCCTGCGATCAAGGTGCTCGGACAGCTTGAGATCATCGCCAGAAAGACCTGGGCGTTGCTTAAGGAGATCTGGCCGGCCTTTGTCGTGCTCGCGACTCTCGTCGCCTTTCGCAACGACTGGCTCCAGTTCTGGAATGATGTCCGCTCGGGTGGTGGAACCTGGCTGTGGGTGTTGGTGGGGGGTGCTATCATGGCGCTCTGGGCAGCGTCGTGGTATTTCTCCAGAAATCCCCATCTCGATACGCGCCTTGTCCGCTGGGGAACACGCGCGGTATTGGTCATCTTGCCGCTAGCGATGGTCGCGGTAGTCGTGTGGTGGGTTAGCCCGCCAAAGCAAACGGTCGTCCTGGTAGCGAATTTCCACGATCCTTCTGGAGTGGATTCAGCGCTGGTAACGCAGTCGCTGGTGGATGGGATGCGAGAGACGCTGAAAGAGCATGCCGATATCATCGCCATCAAACGCCTGGATGAAACCATTATCGCCGAAGGCGGCAGTGATCGTGCGCAGCGAGTAGGGCGGAGCCCTCTTCACAAGGCCGCATTCGTAGTCTGGGGGAACTACACACTTGAGCCCGATCCAGAACTACACGTGCACTTCGACTTGATGCAAAGGCAACGGCTGTACTTACACAAGGGCTTGGCAGAGGATTTCGGACCAACTCAGATTCAGCAGCCCAATATGTTCGATTTTAAGCTCGAATTGGGTGAGCACTTGGGACAGTTGACCGCCTTTGCCAGCGCACTTAGTTTGTTCGACTCAGAGCGTCACGTTGAGGCTGCGCCTCTCTTCGAAACCGCAGCTTCGGGATTGGGCCATCGTTTAACTAGCCAAATGGAGGACGCGATCCAATTCTACCGTGGCACCAACTTCCTGGAACGTGGCCAAACTATCGACGCGGTGTCTGACCTGCAGGCATTGATCCCGGACCCCGAAGCAACTCTACCTCGCGAAGAAACCTTCGCCTCGTTAGCTCTCAGCAATCTAGCCGCTGCTGCATTGGAGCAAGAGGACTATGGTAGGGCAAGGGAACTACTTGAAAAAGTTCTGTCATGGGCGCGATCTTCCGGGCAAATGGCAGTCGAGGCAGATGCACTTGGCAATCTCGGTGTACTTGCACTCGCAGAAAACGACTATGATGATGCCAAGAGCTACCAGATGGAAGCGCTCAAACTGGATTTAAGCATTGGCAATTCCAAAGGTCAAATAGCTGTTCTTGCGAACCTAGCCGCTGTGGCTCGAGTACAAGGGGACTTCGTAACGGCCAAATCATGTGCCAAACGAGCATTGATCCTATCCCGCGAATCGAAATACCTTATGGGTCAGGCCACAACTTCAGCCTTGTTGGGCATGATAGCACTGGATCAAGCGGAATGGAAGATGGCAGGGCGATACTTAGGGCAGGCCTTGGAGTTGTATCAGAAAATCGGTTACTTGTCGGGTGAAGCAAGTGTATTGAGTAGCCTGGGACAAGTGGCAAGCCTGGAAGGAGATTTTGCAGTTGCTCAGGCATATTATTCTCGGTCTCTGACCTTGCGCCGGAAGCTTGGGTCATCTGTCGGCGTGGGGGATGTCTTTGTCAATTTGGGTCAGGTAGCTCTCGACCAAGGAGACTACACGGCGGCCGTGGCACACATCGAGCAGTCACTAACGATGTACAGGGAGTCTGGCGATCGCGTCAGAGAAGCCACTGCGACGGGACTGCTTGGACAAGTCGCTGAACGCCAAGGAGATTATGACACGGCGAGAAGACAATACCAGCAATCACAGGTTCGGTTTAACGAAGTTGGTTACCACCTAGGCGAAATAATGGCTTTCGTGAGTTTGGGATCACTCGCACAAGATCAGGGGGACTTCGCTGCTGCCAATGCCGATTATCAAGAGGCGTTACTGTTGGCCGAGGAGTCAGGTGACTTAGTTGAAGAAGCCGGGATTTGGAATAGCCTAGGTTCGTTGGTTGGGCAACAGGGGGACTATGCCACGGCGAAGCGTTACATCGAAAAGTCACTGGCTTTAAGTAGGCAAGCAGGTAGCTTTTCAGACGAAGCGGCAGCGTTGAACAACTTGGCGCTAGTTGCACTGCATCAAGGTAATTCAACAGACGCCGAGAGTCACTGGAACACATCACTCACATCGAACCGACGGCTCGGCAATACCATTGGAGAAGCGACGAGCCTGCACGGTCTAGGCCAACTTGCTCTCAATCGAAGCAACTACAGACTGGCCAAATCCAACTTTGATCAGGCACTCTTGCTGTTTCGACGATCGGGCGACCTTCCTCACGAAGCTGCAGCCTTAGGTAACCTAGGTCTTGTAGCGCAACATCAAGCTGATTACGGACTTGCTCAAAACTATCTAGTGCAAAGTATTGAACTATACGAGCAGATCGGCGCGCCAGTGCCTCCACCCTTGCAGGCGGCATTGGATGCTTTGCCACAGTAGAGACGGGCGAATCCCTGACTAATGCTCCTATGATTGAGGGGCCTACGCAGTCTTTGTCGCCTGAGGATGGCGCCATATGACAACGCTTACGACCAAAGATGCTGAGACCATATACCACATCCCCGCCGCGACCTTCGCACAGTGGTGTCGCGAGGGTAAGCTGTCCGCGCACAAGGCCGGAGGCGAGTGGCAGATGGCGATCGCTGACATCGACGCCTTCCTGACGGCCAATCCGGCTCTCCGACCAGCAGCGTCGCAAGCCCAGAATCGTGTTTCTACCATCGCAGGCGCGATCGCCACGGTGTTGGGTTTCG
>CAYLZG010000084.1:0-782 GCA_964387985.1 uncultured Anaerolineales bacterium
GCTGGGCACCAGCTCGATCCTGGCCGGCGCGGTGCTGGCCAGCCTGGACCGGCTGATGGCAGGCGCGGCGGAGGACGAGGATTCGCCGAAGGAAGCGCGTTCAGACCGAGCGTGGACGCCAGACATCCCGCGGCTCTTCGACCAGGTGCTGTGCCTGGAGCAAATGCTGACCACCGGGGGCGGCTGGCAGGACCAGGCGGGAGGGCTGACCGGGGGCATCAAGCTGGTGACGACGCAGCCCGGCCTGCCCCAGCGGCTCGAGATGGCGCCCGTTGAGCTGTCGCCCGCGGTGCGCGCGGAGCTGGGGCGGCTGATGCTGGTCTACACGGGGCAGCAGCGGCTGGCGAAGGACCTGCTGCGGCATATCATGGGACGGTGGATGGCCCGCGATCCCGAGATGGTCTCCATTCTGGCAGAGATCGCGCGGCTGGCAGTCGCGATGCGCGATGCATTGCTCGCGGGGGATGTAGACGGGTTCGGCGAACTGTTGGGCGAGCATTGGGAGATCAACAAGCGGATGGACCCGGGGTGCACCAACCCGTTCATCGACGGCCTGTTCGAGACCATGCGGCCCTGCATCCACGGCGGGAAGCTGGCGGGTGCGGGTGGCGGCGGGTTCGCGTTCGTCATCGGCAGGGGCGATCACTGCATGGATGTCCTGTCCGACGCCCTGGCGCGGCGCTATCCCGGGACCCGCGTGGCCGTGTGGCCGTGCGCGATCCCGGAGGATGGGCTGCGTGTGGAAGATGGGGGCGCGGAGTGAAGGGCGGATGGATTAACAG
>CAYLZG010000084.1:792-11800 GCA_964387985.1 uncultured Anaerolineales bacterium
TCACGGCCTGACCGCCGGGGCAACCTGATCTGGCGAACACTCTAATCTGGAGGGAACATGGAAGAAGAGGGTGATTTGCGCACCTACATCAATGTCCTGATGCGACATTGGCGCGTGATCGCAGCAGTGACACTGCTGGCCGGCGTGGTAGCATTAGCGGTGAGTTACCTTTCTCCAACCCAGTACCAGGCGACGGCCGTTGCGCTGGTCACTGGCCCGCTTTACCAGTTTCGGTTCTCAAACGAGATCGAGAATCAGGCCGGCGCCCCGTCCATGCAGGCGTCAGCCGTCGGGAAGGCTGCACTGGACCTGGCGAACAGCGACGCAATATTGCAGCAGATTATGCTTGAAGTGGGCGATGATCTGCCGGTCGACCGGCGCAATCTGGCCTCATTTCGCAAGATGCTCGCCATCAAGTCCGGCAGCGATCCGTCCATCATCCGGCTGAGCGTGACGGGGCGCGATCCGCAGCTCGTCGCACAGATCGCCAACATTTGGGCCGGCCTCTATGTGCGTCTCGCCAATGACTTATATGGCAAGTCGGACGATCAGCTCGGTTTTTTTGAAGGGCAACTGGCGCAAGCCAAGACCGACCTGGACGCGGCGGATCAAGCGCTCATCGAATTCAGTAGGCGCAGCGACCTGGCGGTTCTCGAGGCTCAACTATCGGCAAAGGAAAACGCGCTGGCCGACTATCTGGAGCTGAATGAGTCTCTGGTGCTGCTGCAGCAGAATATGAAGGATTTGCAGGCTCAGCTCGCTCGCCGGCCGGCCGATTCGCCCTCCAACCTGGGCGATGATCTTGCCCAGTTGATGCTTCAAATCAACGCTTTCAGCACACAGTCAACCAGTCCAGAACAATCGAGCCGTCCGGCACAATCGGGGGGTCTGCCTATTCAGTTGCAGGTGCCCGGTGCGAGCAGCTTGTCGGACAGCACAGTCGGCCAACAGGCCGCCTATTTGGCAGACCTGGCCAGGACAGTCGAAACCAAACAGGCCGAGGTCAAGAGGCAGGCCGAGGCGCTGCCGGCAGAAATCAAAGTCCTGCAGGGGCAGGTACAAGTGACCGAAACGGAAGCAGCACAACTAACGCGCGAGCGCGACCTGGCCGTAAACGTATACACAACCCTGGCGCAAAAAGTAAAAGAGACTGAGATTTCGGCGCAGGATGGTGCCTCAGGGAGCGTGAGGCTGGCGAGCACAGCGGCGGCGCCAGACCGGCCGCTGAGCCGGAAGCTGTTGACGAATACGGCGCTCGCCCTTGTGTTGGGGTTGATGGCCGCTGCAATGGGAGTGTTGATCGTCGAGTATTTTCGGGACACTGCGAATATGTCGAGCGATCTACCACCCGAACACGCCTCAGCCGAGGAACGACTTGACCGCTGAGCGTAGGTGAAGACAGACGGTCGCAGAGTCAAAGCTCTCGGACAGCCTGCAAGAGCTGGGGGATAGGCTGCAGCTCGATAAGGACGCAGGCCGGGTGCCGGTAGTGGGTACCAAACGTGTCGAAAACATCTTGTTTTCAAGAACCAAACAGATCGTGCAGATAGAGAGGCAATTATGCTCGACTGGACCAACTCGCGAGCGCTCGTCACCGGCGGCACCGGTTCGTTTGGCAATTTTATCGTCAGACGCCTACTTCAACTGGGCGCAAAAGAAGTACGGATCCTGAGTCGTGACGAGAAGAAGCAGTATGACATGCGGGTTTTCTATGAAGGCCGCCCTGATCTGACTTTCGTTGTCGGCGATATTCGCGAGCGCGCTTGTGTGGATGAGGCGATGAAAGGGGTGCAAGTTGTCTTTCAGGCAGCCGCGCTCAAACAGGTGCCCACGTGTGAGTACTTTCCGATGCAAGCCGTGCAGACAAATGTGCTGGGCGTGGAAAACGTCGTGCAGAGCGCATTGGAACACGATATCGAACGCCTGGTCGCCATTAGCACCGACAAAGCGGTAAAGCCGGTGAATGTGATGGGCATGACGAAAGCCATTCAAGAGCGACTCGTATTGCGCGGGAATATATCCCGAGCGAGTCGGGGAACAAAGCTATCGTGTGTGCGCTATGGCAACGTGCTGCGGTCTCGTGGTTCGGTAGTACCCTTCTTCCGGCGCCAACTAAAGCAAGGCAAGCGGCTCACCATCACCGATGAGCGGATGACGCGTTTTCTACTCACGCTGAACGACGCAATCGATCTGGTGCTCTATGCAGCAGAAAACACCCAGGGCGGCGAGATCTTCGTGCGCAAGGCGCCGGCTGCACGCGTCATGGATATCGCCAGGATCCTGAGCGAGCAAGCCGGCAGGCCCTTCGAACATGATGTGATTGGCACTTTGCCGGGCGAAAAACTAAACGAAATTCTCATTTCGGAAGAGGAGCTAGAGCGTTCTGAGAATTGTGGCGACTACTTTAAGCTCCATCCCTGGTGGGGCCACGAGCGACCTTTCGCGCTGAAGACAGAATATTCTTCCCATGATCAAGTGACAGACCTCGATGCGATTCGCGGCCTTATCGATCGTGCCGATCGCGAGTTTGAGCTCATGGAGATTCCGGGGGGGGAATTTGCCAGATTCTAACATTCCGTTATTCAAGGTCTTCCTGCCTCCTGAAGGGGCGCTTATGCCTCGCTTACGTGATGTGCTCTACAGTGGGCAGATCAGCGAAGGTGAGCCAGTGTATGAGTTCGAACGTCAGTTTGGGCATCTCGTCATGCAGCCCAACATGCTATCGTTCTACTCAGGGACGGCTGCTTTGCACACCGCGTTGATTCTGGCGGGCGTTCAGCCTGGTGATGACGTAATTTCCACGGCAATGACGGCTGAACCAACGAACATGGCCATTCGTCATGCCGGTGCGAAAGTGATCTGGGCAGACGTGGATCCACATAATGGAAATCTGTCGGCTGCCTCGATCGCCGAAAGCGTCACCCGCCGGACAAAGGCGATTCTGGTTGTGCACTACGGCGGAATTCCAGCATCTATCGGTTCTATCCGTGCGATTGCTGAAACCCACGGTCTGCCTGTAATAGAGGATGCAGCGCACGCTTTGGGTGCGCGTTATGGCGGTAAACCCCTCGGGAGTCACTCGGAATATGTGATGTTTTCGTTGCAAGCCATCAAGCACATGACCACGGTGGATGGGGGCATGCTTGCTTGTGCGAATGCCGGCGACCTTCCTCGCGGACGAATCGTGCGTTGGTTTGGGATTGATCGCCAAGCTTCACGCACCAGTGTAGATGTGAAGACGGTTGGCTACAAATATCACATGAATAATGTGACAGCAACCATCGGACTCGTTCAGCTGGAGCATATCGGACCGGTCATCCAGCGTCACATTGAGAATGGCCAGTATTTTGATGCAGCTTTGCACAATATCCCCGGACTGGAGTTGTGCACCTGGGACTCAGAAGCAGAGCCCTCCTACTGGTTCTATACGGTGTTAGCTGAGAGGCGGGATGAGCTTTCGCGGCGCCTGACAGAGCACGGCATCGGCAATTCCCAGGCTCACAGGCGTAACGACCTGCATTCTGTTTTTGTCGCCAGTCGTCGCGAACTACCCGGCCTCGACTCCTTTTATTCGCGTATGCTTCATATCCCGTGCGGGTGGTGGGTGGGTGATGAAGATAGAGAATATATCGTGGACACCGGCGTGGATGGTGACAGTAGAAGCATGGCTTCTGTTGTAGTACGGTCTTTTGCGCGACAGGGAGTTCTCTCCTGGTGAATCCTATGGCGAGTATTCCTCTGTATGCGGTCCATATGCCACCGCAAATGGCAGGCGTTCTGTCTGAGGTACTGGACTCGGGACAGGTCGCGGGCGGACCCAACGTCGAAAAGTTCGAAGATCTGCTTCGTCGCTATCTCGATCACCCTTTAGTAACCTCAACCAGTGACATATCCGCTTCCCTGACGCTTTGCCTGTTTCTTGCCGGCGTGCAACCGGGAGTCGATGTCCTCATGTCGCCCCTGGTTTGCCTGGCAACCAGCTGCCCAGTGCGCAACCTGTTCGCTAACATCCGCTGGTGCGATGTCGATCCGTTGACAGGCAATCTTGACCCGTCAGATGTTGAAAGAAAGATTACATCTCGGACCAAGGCAATCGTGGTCTATCACTGGGTGGGTAATCCTGCCGACCTCAATGCTATTCACACTGTGGCCCGATCCCATGACCTTGTGGTCATAGAAGACGCTGGCGAGGCGCTTGGGGCCGAGTACGATGGGAAGAAAATCGGCGCTACTGGGTCGGACTATACGGTCTTCTCCTTCTATCCCAATCGTCACCTTACAACCATCGAGGGTGGGGCAATTACGTGCGCACGAGAAGGCGACTACGAAAAAATCCGCTGGCTCAAGCGATATGGCATACATCAGCCGAGTTTCCGCGGTGACGATGGCGAGATCAATCCAAAATCCGACATACCGGTTGCAGGATGGAACAGCTACATGAACCATGTAGCCGCCACAATCGGTGTTGCCCAAATGGAGCATCTGCCTTCGATTGTTGCCCGCCATCAGGAGAATGGTCGCTACTATGATGAGCGGTTATCTACCGTTCCCGGCATCACGATACTCAAGCGTCCTCCGAATTCTCTTTCTGCGTACTGGGTCTATACCTTTCTTGCAGAAAAACGTAATCTTCTTCTGAAAGAACTCCGCCGGCAGGGAGTGCAGGCATCCAGGGTGCATCTTCGAAACGACCTCTACTCCTGCTTCGGAGCAGGCGAAACGCTGCCTGGCGTAGATTACTTCTCCAGTCACTGCCTCAGCATCCCTAGTGGATGGTGGGTAAACGAAGAGGATCGCATCCGGATTGCGGATATCATCTGCAGGACTTGTGATGACCATGAAACGTGATGGTTGCAATCTCGAAGTCCGCGCGTGCAGACCCGAAGAGCTACCCAACGTGATTGAGCAACTCGATCAGGAGTTCGTATTTGGCAAGCAGCGTACTCTTTCTCTGAGCACCCGATTCCCTCCTGCGCTCTCTGCAGCGAATGTCGAACAAATTCGTGTGGCGGTATCCGATGAGGTCATATGTGGCGCCCTCGCAACCAAGGAATTCGACTGGGTTGTTGGAAGGGAACAATGCGCCTGGCGCGGTGCCATGGTGGGTATGGTTTGGGTAGATTCTCAATTCAGAGGCATAGGGATTGGTTCGAATCTTCTGTTGTCGGTGACGCGGTTGCTGCATGAAATAAGGGCGGATTTCGGCGTCCTGTGGACAGGGATCCCAACCTTCTACGAACGCGCTGGGTGGTTCTTGGGTGATTCCGACCTTTTCGGTGAAGCAATAGACCGTCCCGCATCTGCGCACATCGATGCTGTAGTATGCCGACCACTCGTTTCAATGGAAGCGACCTGGCTCGAGCATCTGCGCGTGGCACAGCTCCCAATGTACGTCATCAGAAATGCTCTCGACTACTGCGCTGTTCCCATCCCCGCCTCCCATGTGTTGTGTTTTTGCATCCAGAAGGGAGACGGTAACGAAGGTTTTGCTCTGGTTGGCGAGCAGGATGGTACTGGCTACTTTTACGAAATGGTGGCGCCTCCGATTCTGTGGGGCAGTCTGTGGTCTGCCGTCAGGCAGCACTTCGACCGGCTTTTTGTTAATGGGCATTCCGGCGATGGTTTTGCAGAATGGCTAGCCAAGAATCGCTTCGTAGCATGGCGCCCCCAAAAGAGAAGCATGTGGTTGCGCATATCCGGTCGCAGCGAAGGCCAGTGCTTTGACGCCTGGCATATCCCTTATTTCGATAGGATCTAAGTGGCTCATCCAGCAGATCCGAGAGTGATCCAGAAAAACATCCTAGCAAATCTAGCAGGACGCGCCTGGGGCTTCATCTCGGTCTATCTGTTTGTCCCATTGTATCTTCAATTCCTTGGGGTCGAAGCGTATGGGCTCATCGGATTCTTTTCTGCATTGCTGGGCGTCCTGGCTTTGGCTGACATGGGACTCACATCCACCCTCAATCGGGAGATGGCTCGGCTATCCGTGCGCAAAGACACAGCCGGGGAAATGCGGGATTTGCTCCGCACTTACGAAACCGCGTATTTAGGCGTCTCTTTGGGGATCGCGCTCCTCATATGGGCATTGGGGCCACTGATTGCCGAGTACTGGCTGCGATCCAATGTTCTTCAGCCATCCGAGATAATCGCCGCAATCCGATTGATGGGAGCTGCTATTGCACTCCAGTTGCCCGCTGGATTGTACATCGGCGGATTGATGGGCTTACAGAAGCAAGTTCTGACCAATTCTCTTCAAATTGTGTGGGGTGCATTCAGGGGAGGAGGGGCGGTTCTGATCTTATGGCTTTTCTCTCCAACCATTACTGCCTTCTTCTTGTGGCAGCTTGTCTCTAATGCCGGTTATTGTTTCTTCACACGTCTCGCCCTCTGGCGCGTCCTATCACCGGAGCGAGCCCACGCTCATCCTCATTTCCAGTGGCAGCTGATTCGAAATACGTGGCGCTACGCAGCGGGTATGACCGGCATGACTCTTGTCTCTATCCTTCTCACGCAGACAGACAAACTGGTTGTCAGCAAGGTGCTATCGCTTGAGTTGCTCGGATACTACACGCTGGCCGGCGCGTTGGGGATGATTCCCATCGTGCTGGCAAACCCCATCGCCCTGGCGGTATTTCCACGCTTCACGGGAATGGTTGCAAGAGGGGATCGCATCAGTCTTGCACAACTCTACCACCGGGCATGCGAATTGGTGGCTGTCGCCATCGTCCCGGCAGGATTGACCGTGGCATTGTTTGCTGGCGACATTATCCGTGCCTGGACGGGATCAGCTATGGCGGCCCAACAGGCAGGACCCGTGACATCGCTATTAGTTGCAGGTCAACTGATGCAGGCCATCACAGTCGTCCCATACTATGTTGCCCTTGCACATGGCAATGTTAGGCTGAACTTGCAGATTGGTGTCGCCTCATTCATCATGATTACGCCCTTACTGATCCTGCTTACGATGCGGCATGGCATCATGGGCGCAGGCTTGTCGTGGCTGATCATGAACCTTGCGACTACCCCTTTCTATATGTACTTCCTCCACCGTCGCTTTTTGCCTTGTGAATTGCGGCGATGGTTCCTGCGGTCCGTGGCACGGCCGTTGCTTGCCACACTCCCTTGTATATTGCTCGGTCGTTATCTTTGGCCAGACACCTCTTCGCGCTGGTTGACATTTTGCCTTGTTGGATTAGCCTGGGGCATAGCCGTCACTGCAACGGCAGCTACCGTCCCTGAAGTGCGCGACAGGCTTACCAAGGCAACACTCCGACTTCTTGGAGTATTTCATGCAGCATAAAGAAGCGCTTCCCCTCCTCAGCGTTGTTATTCCAACCCGTAATCGCATGAAATATGCCATTCCTGCCATCAGAAGCATCTTACGCATTCCATCGAACGAGTTGGAACTCATCATACAAGACTCGAGCGATTCAGATGCGCTTGGAGTTTTTATCCAGGCGAACATCGGAGACCCGAGATTGCATTACAACTATTCTAAGCCGCCGGTTTCGGGTGTAGACAACTTCAACATCGCGGCCCGCTTTGCTACAGGCGAATACGTGAGCTTTATCGGGGATGACGATGGCATTAATCCAGAAATCATGATCGCAACTCAGTGGGCCAAGGTTCACGATCTAGATGCTATGACCCCCAGTTTGTGTGCAACCTACTACTGGCCCGATTTTGAGACTCGCTATCGTGGGCTAAGTCATGCGGGGCGACTCTATCTAGGAAGTTTTTCTGGAGCCGTGTCATTTCCTGATATGCGTTCGGAAATGCAGAAATGTGTTCACCGAGCTGGTCAAGACTTCGTCGGGTTGCCCAAAGTCTATTACGGAATAGTGAAGAGGCAATGTCTGGTGCAAATCAATGAACAGACTGGGGTGTATTTCAATGGCGCCAGCCCCGATATCTATAGCGCTCTCGCCGTAGCCAGCCTTGCCGAGCGTGTCTGTACGATTGACTATCCACTCTTCGTACCAGGGAGCTCAATAGCAAGCACAGCGGGTGATAGCGCCAGAGGGAAGCATATTGGTCGTCTCGAAGAGATACCGCATCTGAACGCCCGAGTCGTTCATGAATGGCCGGAATTCGTCCCGCGATTTTACAGTGTTGAAACGGTTCGGGCAGAGGCAGCAATCAAGGCGCTGACTGCCATGAACCGAAATGACCTTGTTCGCGAGTTCAATTTTCCATTGCTTCATGCCGCGTGTGCCGTTGCCCATATCGACCACCTTCCCCAGATTCTCCACAGTCTCTACCGATCGCTGCATCTGGCAAACAACGGACAGGCGTTAGGTACTCTGCATTTCGTTTGGGCCACCTTAGTCACCCTGGGGAAACGTGCCGGATATGTGGCAGATCGCTTGGTACACCCAGCACCGCTGCAGCGCGCGACTTCGATCGCGGGTTTGACCAACATCGAAGAAGCAGTGCAAGCGCTTTCCGATCAACTCAGCGCGTCTGGACGCACGTTCAGTGCATTGACCGCTGACACGTTCCTAAACTGATTCCGCTCATCCTTTTGGAATCGAACTAGATGTCAGGCATGGTTATCGGCCAAAGCAATGCCACGTTTGCCAGAGCATAAGGTCAAAACCAGGCAGCTCACCCTGCTCTGCCTGGTTGCAGCTGTCTTTCTTGTTTCAAGGCCACTTGTCACTGGTGCGCAGATCAACCACAACAGCCTGACATTGGTGCGGGCTTTGGTCAGCTCAAGCATTGAAGTTCAAAATTACCCGCACTGGAAGATCGGCACTGAATCGCCCAGTCTCTCCCAGTCATTGGAAAGAATGAAACAGGTCCACCAACTCGATCCTTCTAATGCCACCGTTCAGTGGGGGCTTGGGCGCGCAGCACTGGCACTAGGCGAAGCCAGCGAAGCCACCAGTGCGTTACGTATTACGGATGAGCAAGTGCTGCGCGTCAATCCCCTCCGTTTTCTCGATACACTCGTCGCGCATGCTTACGCCGCAGACAAGGCCAAAGTCATGGCGCTCTATCCCAAAGACCGCGTGATGGCCAAGGTCAGGTCTGACGTCGTTGCCATGGTCTATTTACGAGATGCGCGAAGCAAAATAGAAGCTGGCAATCTGGAAGATGCCATGTCTGACTTGCGCCAGGTTATAGCTTTTAGGCCCTTTGACCTGTATGCAAATTACCATCTCTGGCGTCATGCTGCGCAAACGGGCGACTTGGCAGAGGCAACGCGGCGTCACGAAAAGTTGGTTTACTTTTCCACTGAAGCCGTGACCACTAAGGGTGACCCGGAGTTGCTCGAATATGTGTTCGCGATTTTTCCGCATTTGCTTTCCGACGATGTGTGGGGACTCGATCGCAGTCAGAACCTAATAAGCTACTGGGTTTGGCAATATCCCGAGTCGTCAACACTGCGTCATTTGCTTGAGGATCTTGTGGAGAAGTCCCCCAAAACAGCAGAGTGGCGTTATTATCTGGGCGAGCTTTCTCAACGCCTGGGCCAGTTCGATGTGGCCAGACAATATTATCAACAAGCCATAAGCATTGACACTGATTCTGTTGCTGCCCAGGACAGGCTTGCCTGGTTGACAGACACACTGCCCTCATCCCTAGCAGGTCCTCCTCTGGCTGAAACACCTCAGCAGAATCAGGAACTCGTCGCCCAAATGATGGGAATACCCGTGGCAGCCGTTCAACTCGGTTCGAATCTGCTTGGGCGAGATACGTTCTCTGGTGCACCACCAGGGCGGGCTGAAGGCTGGCGCTACTCATTCGCTCCCGGACTCCTGGGATGGCAGTTTTTCGCTGGGAAGGATGCCCTTGAGCGCGATGGAAGCGCCCGTATCGTCAATCTGTGGTGGCCCGCAGAGGATTCGGTTTCAGGTTACATCCCTTACGCCGAGTACATCGGCGATCCTGTCATGGTTCCGACTCCATGGCTGATGGTGTCTTTGTGGTACAAACAACAAGGAAATCCCCGTGACATCGGTCTGGTTGTTATCGGCACCGAAGGAACGTGGAAACCATTCTTTACTGAGACCTACATTTTCAATACCAAAGAGCGCTGGTCAAGGTTGGTCGTGGTAGGGCCGGCGCCCCGGGCACCCGGCAAGTTCTTTCCCGTAGTCAGAAATGGAGGCGCGTCGAATGTGTGGTTCCATGACGTCGCACTCTATCCCATTCAGGTATCAGTTGAGCCCATGCGGTGCTCTCAGGCACCCTGCGAGTACTTTTCCGCTGCGCGGTAGTTGCTTGCTCTTCCGGAAAACTATTGACCCCTGTGATGCTTGAAACCCTTTTGCTTGGCTCAGTTGCTGTTCTTGGAGTTCTCTTTTTGGTCGCGGTTCTTGCCATCAAGGGATGGGTGCCTGGAGCGATCGGTTTGTTTCTCTTGCTGGCACCGCTCAATTACTTTTACGTACTTGTATTTGACTGGCAAATCACATGGGCGTACGCCGGTACCATTTCCGAAGGCGCGCCCGCACTTGCCAAATACGCGAAAGACATTGTGTTTTTGGTGATATTTCTTGCCTGGCTGCTGACGCTTCTGACCAAAAAGCCAGGCAGGCAAATCCAGCCACATCTTCTGGACCGTCTGGTTGGTCTTTTCATTGGCTATCAAGTCATCATGGTGATCCCGGCCATCGCCAAAATAGGTCTCGCACCCAGCCTAACTGCTTTGTGGCTGAATAGCGGCTATATTCTGATGTACATCATGATGCGAACAGTTTTCTCTCGTATCGATGTATGGCAAGTGAGGATGTGGGCTTCAAGGATGCTCCTTTTGGGTGGGGGCATTGCACTGATCGGTTTCTGGCAGTTTCTGCGCAGTCCCTCAGTTGTCGACTCTTCGGGACTGGGCGCCCAGACGGTGGTCCGTGCTTACTCAACCATGGGGAGTCCCAACAACCTCGGCATGTACTTGTGCATCTTGCTGTTAATATCTCTCATGTGGGGTTTGTATCGAGAGAGTTTCCTCAAATTGGTTGCCACCCTATTGGTAGTCGGCTGTTTGCTGTTGACAGTCTCC
>CAYLZG010000084.1:11841-18197 GCA_964387985.1 uncultured Anaerolineales bacterium
GGCTATTCATGGTCAAGAGAAAGAATTGGAGGAGTCTGTTGTTCACAGTCGGTCTCATCGCAACGAGCATGGCCCTTATTGACTCACTAGTGCCAGCTGTTGGGAGTCGCGTTGTCGCATCCTTGATGGGGGAGGACCAGTCCTGGTTATTGAGAGTGATTAATTGGAATCAGCTGTGGCCCACGGATTTCTGGGCGCTCATGTATGGGGCTGGCGGAGGTGTGTCCGGGATGACGGTTTCATTCTCAGGAATCGATCTTCTGGCAGATAACCAGTATCTTGCAGTCATTCTGCAGTTCGGTGTTGTAGGTATAGTCATCTATGGGACATTGCTGGCGGCCGGAGGACGTATGGCGTTGCGCGAATCTCTGAGGATCTGGATGCCCTACTCAACCAAGAGCGAGATCGCAGCAGGACTGCTTGTCATTTTGGTCGCAATTTGGGGAAGTGTCGTTAACATCCTGAATGTCTTCCCGATAAATGCCTATTTCTGGTCCGCACTTGCGATGGTGGCATCTTCTGCTAAAGGTGAGGTACGTGCAAGTGCCTAACAGCATTACGGTGTCGTTTATCATCCCGTGCTACAACGCTGCCAGTTCCCTGGAGCGGCTCTTGAACGAATTGCCAAGGCAAACTTATCCTCATGGGCTCATCGAGGTGGTAGTGATCGATGATGGATCGACGGAATCCGTGTTCCCGGTATTTGAGGCGTTCAAAGCCCGATTTGCCGATTTCTCCCATTTTTCCCTGATACGACATACGGTCAACAGGGGACGAGCCAGCGCGCGCAACAGCGGCATCATAGCATCGTCTGGGGAGATCCTGATTTTCTGCGATGTGGACGACTACCCCGCGCCCGATTACATCGAGAAAACGATCGCTCTTCACACCCAGTTTCGTCTTGTCGCCGTACGCGCAAATATCCGAATCCTGCCGGAGATTCGCAGAAGAAGCGCCTTTCTTCGCTATCGGGACTCGCGATATCTTGGCGCCAGAAGCAAGGCAGAACTGAATCGCCTGAATGCCGACAACCTTCCACCATCCTATTTCGTTACTTGCGGAATTTCGGTGGAAAGAGCCAGCATCATGGCAGTTGGCCTTTTTGACGAGACCTTTTCCAGCTATGGTGGCGAAGACGAAGACATGGGATTCCGCCTCTTTTGCAGCGGGGTGCGTATCATTTTCAGCGCCGATTCGGTAATGTGGGATGCTGACTGCAAATTGACAGTGAGTGGGGCATGCTCGAAGTACAAGCGATATGGAGCAGATAGCGGAGACATACTATTTGCGAAACATCCTGAATACTGCCATTATTCTCCGTTTGGCCGGCTGGAACCGATTTGTATGAAGGCAGAATTGGGGAGCACTGCGTTCAAGAATTCGCTTCTCAGGCTGGCATTGCGACCCTGGCTCGCCCGGCGAATCGTGCGGGTCCTGACAGCAATTGACGATAATCCGGGTGGATTCAATCCACCGAGCATTCTATACAAATATGTCCTTAGTTCCAGCTATCTGGAAGGGGTTCGAGGGCGTAACACACAGAGACCTATGAGGCATCCTGGAGTAGAGCATGATGTTGAGTGAGATCCTCGTACTGGATCTGGAGAGACAATACGCCTTTGCTGGCATAAGTGGACGTAAAGCCACAACGTGGGGGGTGCTGAGGCACATGTTCAGTCCCCGTTTCTTGCCTGTGGTGCTGTGCCGGCTTGCGCACGCGTTGTGTTCCAGGGGATGGATGCTTCCAGCGCGCTTTGTTTCTGCGCTCAATGTCGTGTTTTTTGGAATCGAAATCGCTATGCGTTGTGAGATCGGCCCAGGATTATGTTTTCCGCATACAGTTGGCACCGTCATCGGGGCTCTGCGGATTGGCCGTGATGCAGTCATTTATCATGGCGTCACGGTGGGCGCCAAGGAGATGGACGTTGGTTATGACTCAGAAGCGCGCCCTATTATCGGAGACAATGTCGTTATTGGTTCCGGCGCCAAAGTTCTGGGGGGCATCACCGTTGGCAATAATGTGATAATTGGAGCAAACGCTGTGGTTGTGCAATCCGTTCCTGACAACGTGGTCGTTGGCGGCGTCCCTGCCAATATTCTGCGGCATCACAGCGAGAGCACTGTTGTATGACAACCGGTGACAAGATGGTTGGTCCATCCTCGTCAGCAGATGTTTCTGTTTCATTGGTTTCCCTAAATCAACGCAAAGACCTCGAGAGATTGTTGCCATCTTTGTTGCCTGCGGCAGAATCAGTGCACGCCGAAGTACTCCTGATAGATAATCGTTCGACTGACGGTACAAGCGATTTCGTTCAACGTTACTCTTCGCAAATCGATCTTGTATTCAACCCCCAGATAGCAGGCTATGGTGAAAATCATAACCTCAATCTGCAAAGGTCACGTGGTCGCTACTTTGTCATTATGAACTCGGACTTGACTGTCGCCCCGAACACCCTGACCGTGCTTCGAGATTACATCGATCAGCATCCGGACGTTGGTATTGTTGCTCCCAAGGTCCTAAACGAAGACGGAACCATCCAAGGCCTCAACAAACGTTACCCAACCCTACTTGATTTACTACTACGGCGCTTCTTGCCTCGACATTTTCATCGCTTATTTCGAAGCCGCCTTGACTACTATGAAATGCGCGATGTCGGATACGACCATACTTATGATGTCCCATTCTTAAGTGGCGCGTTCATGTTCTGTCGAACCGATTTACTCAAATCATTGGGCGGTTTTGATACTGGGTATTTCTTGTACTTCGAAGATGCGGATTTGTGCCGGCGAGTTCAACAAACACATCGCACAGTATACTGCCCGGACGTATCAGTTGTTCATTTCTGGGAGCGCTCGGCTCACAAAGACTGGAGATACACAGCTCATTTCTTAAAAAGCGCGATGCGTTATTTCGGTAGATGGGGCTACCGATTTACATAGGAGTCTGAAAATCAGAATACTGGCTACTGGTGCTACCGGTGCGATTGGGCCACGAGTTGTGTCGGCGTTGCGACAGGCAGGCCATAGTGTCCTTATCCTGGCAATGGATGCGCCGACGCCGGGACTTCTCCCGGATGACGTGGAAATCCGACTTGGCGACATCACAGACACCGCTGTCGCGTTTGCAGCAATGTCTGGCATTGATGCCGTTGTTCATTTGGCCGCTCTGCTGCACATTGTCAATCCGCCATCGAACCTACGCGAAAGGTATGAAAGGATTAACGTCGGCGGCACAGCTACGGTGGTAGATGCGGCGATCAAGGCAGACGTCAAACGTGTGGTGCTCACCAGCACCATCGGCGTATACGCTCCTTCAGGTGGACGAGTACTCGATGAGGAGTCGACTGCTGTTCCTGACAGCTTTTATGGTCAGACCAAACTGGCCGCCGAAAGGATCGTTCTGGCGGCCAGGCGTGCAGATGATGGTCAGCCCATTGGAACCGTGCTGCGCCTGGCTGCGGTCTATGGCAGCCGGGTGAAGGGGAACTACAGCCGGCTGGTGCAGGCGTTGGCGGGCGGGCGCTTTCTGCCTATCGGCCACGGCAGCAACCGGCGCACCCTGGTATACGACAAGGATGTGGCTGCAGCCGTACGAATGGCACTCGAGCACCCCCATGCCGCGGGACAGGTGTTCAACGTCACGGACGGCGAAATCTATACGCTGCGGCGGATCATCGAGGCGATTTGTGCGGGCCTCGGCCGGCGCCCGCCGCGCGTTGCGCTGCCTGTCACGCCGATTCGCCTCGGGCTGGGTGTTGCGGACAGCCTCGGCCGCGCGATCGGCCGTGATCTACCAGTAAACAGCACGATGCTTGAGAAGTACCTCGAGGACGTGGCCGTCGACGGGACGAAGATCATGCGGGAGCTGGGTTTCCGGCCCGCGTACGATTTGACCGCGGGCTGGCGCGAGGCGATCGACCAGATGCGGCAGAACGGCGACTTGCCCCGTGCACGGTGACGCCACCCGGCTTGATCCGCTCGTGGCGGCGGCCTCGATGCTGCTAGCCTACGTCCTGGCACGCGGCGGCGTGCAGATCATCAGGCAAATTGCCGAGCAGCGCCAGATCCTGGATATCCCGAACGAACGCAGCTCCCACACCCGGCCCATCCCGCGCGGAGGCGGGCTGGCGATCGTCGTCGTCACCACGGGCCTGGTACTGCTTGCCAACGCAGCACTCGGCCTGGGCAACTGGGCGCGGTTGCTACCAATCGCGGCTGCCTGGCTCCTCGTCGCGGCGGTCAGTCTCGCGGATGACCTGCGATCGCTCCCGAATCGCGTCCGCTTTGCCGCACATGCGATTGCAGCGGCCACGGTGATCCTCACTGTTGGCTACTGGGACAGGATCGCCCTGCCCCTGATCGGCGATACCCACCTTGGATGGGTGGGAGTGCCGCTGACGCTGCTGTGGTTGGTGGGATTGACCAACGCCTACAACTTCATGGATGGAATCGATGGTATTGCGGGAAGCCAGGCCGTGGTAGCAGGACTCACCTGGGCGATGGCGGGCCTCATCATTGGCTCGGTGGACATTGCGCTGATTGGCCTGGTGGTGGCCGGAGCAAACGCAGGATTTCTCGCATACAACTGGCCACCGGCGCGGATCTTCATGGGCGACGTGGGAAGCGCGTTCATTGGCTTGGTCCTGGCCACCCTGGCCGTTGCCGGCCATGAACATGACCCACGATCGGCGTTCGTAGGCCTGCTAGCGGTGTGGCCCTTCGTATTCGACGCCGCCTTCACTTTTCTGCGGCGGACTGTTCGCCGCGAGAATGTCTTCGCGCCGCACCGATCGCACCTTTACCAGCGCCTGGTCATCGTGGGGCATTCCCACAGAAACGTGACTTTGCTGTATACTGTTCTGGCAGCACTGGGCGGCCTTCTTGTGATTGCATGGCTTCGCGAGATGCCCGGCGCATCTCTGGCCATCGCAATCGTGACACCGTTGGCTGCCATCGGTCTGTGGGCCTTCGTCCGCTCGCGCGAGCGGCTGTGGATCTCGACGCCAGGTAACCCTAAGTCATGAAATCTCCATCCAGCCTATCGAGATTTGTGCTGCGTGTTCGCAACCGGCACCTGCTGGCCGCGGATGCGGTGCTGTTAGTGTTCGCCGGCGTCCTGGCCTTCGCGCTGCGGCTGGACAGTGCGACGCTGATGGGCTACATCACGCCGATGCTCGCGTACGCACTCTTTGCGCCGCTGATCAAACTCCCCATCTTCCAGCTCCTCGGCATGTACCGCCGCTACTGGCCGTATGCGGACACGGACGAGCTGCTGCTCCTGATCTGGGCCGCGACGGTCGGATGCCTCGCTCAGGGCGCACTTTTCCTCGGCAGCCAGGCGCTCTTCCCGGGCATTCTCGTGCCGGGTGTGCCACGGTCGATCCCGTTGATCGACCTGCTGCTCACCATCGCGGTGATCGCGGCGCCGCGCCTGGCTCTAAGCGCGGGCGCGCGCACTGCGAAGCGCGACGTAAAGGCCGGCAACCCCAACAGCCACTTGCAGCATGTGCTGATCGCAGGCGCAGGGGAGGCAGGCGCGATGGTGCTGCGCGAACTGCGCCAAAACCCGCAGACCGGCCTGGTTCCGGTTGGGTTCGTCGACGATGACGCGGCGAAACACGGGATGATGCTGAACCGGATTCGGATGCTGGGGGGGCGAGAGGCGATCCCGCAGCTCGTCCGAGAGCATCATATCGACCAGGTCATCATCGCCATGCCGAGCGCAACGGGCAGGACCGTGCGCGAGTTCGTCGACATCTGCGAGGCCGCGGGCGTGCGAGCTCGCATCGTGCCGGGCATCTACGAGCTGTTGGACGGGAGCGTCAAGCTCAACCAGTTGCGCGACGTGCAGATCGATGATCTGCTGCGCCGCGAGCCGGTGCAGACCGATACGGCCCGGGTCCGGGAACTGCTGGCGGGCAAGCGCGTGCTGGTCACGGGCGCGGGCGGGTCGATCGGGTCGGAGCTCTGCCGGCAGATCCAACGCTGCGGGCCCGCATCGCTGGTGCTGCTGGGTCATGGCGAGAATTCGATCTTCGAGATCCACAACGAATTGAAGATCCAAGATTCAAAATCGCAGAGCGGGCCTCCGCCCTGCAACGTGCAGCCCGTCATTGCGGACATCCGTTTCCCGGAGCGGCTTGCGGCGGTGTTCGCGGAGCACCGGCCCGAGGTGGTGTTCCACGCGGCCGCGCACAAGCACGTGCCGCTCATGGAAGACAATGTGGCGGACGCCGTCAGCAACAATGTGCTGGGCACGCTGCGAATGGTCGAAGCGAGCGTCGCAGCCGACGTGGGCCACGTCGTCCTGATCTCCTCGGATAAGGCGGTCAACCCCACCAGCGTCATGGGCGCGA
>CAYLZG010000085.1:0-18129 GCA_964387985.1 uncultured Anaerolineales bacterium
GGAAGCGGTGGTAGTTGTCCTTCGACATCTTGCTCTTGCCCTCGGCGATGAGCTGGAAGCCCAGCGCGGAGCCGGGGTAGGGCGCGTAGTAGGAGATCGACGGAAAGACGCGCTTCATCCGCTTGATCATGCGCATGGTCTTGAACGCATCTTCGGGCAGCTCGCCGGGGATGCCGAGCATGATGTTGGACCAGAACTTCGGCGGTTGCTTGCCCTGCGCCTCGATCTGGTCGCCCAGCCGGTTCAGCAGGTCGATGGCAAAGTCGTTATCTTCCTCGGTGCATTCCTTATTGAGCAGCCGCAGGATGCGATCGCTGCCCGATTCGAAACCGATGGAGACCAGGTTCCAGTTGGTTTCCTTAACCAGCGCCTCGAACAGGTCGGGCCATTGGCGCACGGTGTCGGCGCGGCCGGCCGCCCAATAGGTCCAGCGCTTGTTGGCTTTGGTGGGATACTTCTCGATCCATTCCTTCAGCCAGCTCGGGTTCTGGAAGAACATCGAGTCGTGGATGACGAAGGAGCCAATGCCCCAATGGTCGTCCAGGTAGTTGAGCTCGTCGATGACCTGGTCCACCGGCTTGCGGCCCATGTTCGGCACGTAGGAGCTCTCGTTGCAGAAAACGCACTGCCACGGGCACACGCGGCTGGTCAGGATGGTTGCCACAGGCCCGGGTCCCCAGCCGCATTCCGGTTCCAGGGGCCAGTTGAAATGTCGCGCCAGCTGCCGGTCGGCCGGCTTGGGCCAGAGGGTGCGATCCATCATCGGCCACTCGGCCATGCTTGCGGCGCTCTGGCCCTGGAAGAGGCGCGGGAACGCGGCCGGATCCTTCACAAGGTCGACGATCACTTTCTCGCCCGCACCCTGGCAGATCTTGTCGAACTCGGGCACCGCGAGCATCTCGTCCGCTGCAACGGTGGCGTGCATGCCACCAGCCATGACCAGGCCGCGCGGATTGATCTCCTTGAATATCTGCGCAGCCTTGCGTCCCGAGGGATAGGTGTAGCTGCGCACGTTCATCAACGCCATGTCGTAGCCCACGAGCTGCTTGGCCAGCTGCTCCCACGAGGTCACGGCACGCGTTGAGACGATGTCGGTCTGGATGTTGTTTTGATGGAGGATCGTGCGTAGAAGGCCGAGCCCGTGGTCCTGCCACTGCTCGTGTGGTCCTTCCGGGTGGACCAGATCGCCCAGGTCGCCTAGGTCGATCCACACGATCTTCGCCCTCTGCTTGGCCCAGGGCCAGGTAGTTGTCATACTGAAGCTCATCCTGTGAATTTTTAGATTGAAATTGAGAGATATTATAGACGGTAGAGACGTTGCATGCAACGTCTCTGCGTGTCGTTCACCCTTGCCTATTGAGGCGCTGGTGCATTATGATCTGTTATGTTCCACCCGCACACCGCGAACGGAGGAGGCGAGCGATGCCAAAGCCCAGCCAGCCAAATCTTCCCGGCGTCCAACCAAAGGCGTCCACTTCGTCCCAGAAAGCCCGGACGGGTCAGCCCTCGAAGACCTCAACCCCCCCACAAGACAAGCTTCCTGCCGGTCAGCAACAGGGCTATGTGGTGATGGTGAATCCCAAGGAAGGGTACGGATTCATCAGGCCCAGCGGCTCCGATCGTTCCGGGGGGCGAGATGTCCACTTCGGCCTGCGGCAGGTGGAGGGCCACAAGACCTTGCGTCCCGGCCAGAGCGTCAGCTACTACCTGACGCGAACCGATAAGGGCGTTACTGCGATCAAGGTGCGGCCCGGCTCGATCTTCAGCATCCCGTATCTCAGGTTTTTGCTGATCGGGATCGCCATGGCGCTGCTCCTGCTGGCTGTCCTGACGATGGTCCTCGACCGGCCGGCCTCGCTGGCGTTGTGGATCGGCCTCTGGTCTATCGCATTCAGCACGGCAACCTTTGGCGTGTACTGGTACGACAAAATGCAGGCCCAGGCGGGCGGCCTGCGCGTGCCCGAGGCGGTGCTGCACCTGCTCGGCGCCCTGGGAGGCACACCGGGCGCGTTCGTTGCGATGCGCCAGCTGCGACACAAGGTGCGGGATCACCGTTTCCAGGTGATCTACTGGCTCATCGTTGCGGCGCAAATCGGTTTCCTGATCTGGCTTTTCTTCCTGCGCTAGGATGAGATCCCGGGTTGCCTGTCGTAGATGCCTCTCCATCCGTTCAGGCGGATGCGCACGACATCCCGGAACATGCGCCAGGTGTCATGGATGGGATTCACCCGGCTGTCAGGATCGTGGTACCAGTTGATCGGCACGTCAACCACTTTGTAGCCGCGCTGTAGGGCGATAAAGAGCGCCTCGACGTCGAAGGCCCAACCATCCATCGTCCCGTCCTGGAATACCTCTCGCGCGACATCGCTCCGGAAGCTCTTGAACCCGCATTGCGTGTCCTGGAAGCCCGGGATGGCAATCACCCGTACGATCAAGTTGAAGACGCGACCCATCAGGTGGCGGAAGGGCGGCTCGTTGTACCGGTGCGCCCCTGGCCCCTCGCGGGAAGCGATGGCAACATCATAGTCCTCCAGGACAGGCGGCAGGAATTTGCGCACTTCATCGATCGGCATGGACAGGTCCGAGTCGCACATGAACAGATATTGGCCCTTGCCAGCCATCATGCCCGCCCGCACTGCTGCCCCCTTGCCCTTGGTGCTGTGGAGCACATGAATGAAGGGATGCTCTGCCGCATAGGCCTCGGCTATCTCCGTCGTGCGGTCGCGACTGCCATTCTCGACGATCAGGACTTCGATCGGGTATGCCTGCTGGGCCACAAACGCGACGATGCTGTCGAGCGACTTGGGGAGGCGATTCTCCTCGTTGTAAGCCGGGATGATGATGCTGAGAAGTGGTTGCTGGTCCATGTTTAGCTCGAACTCAGAATGGCAAGATGAACGCGTGATGCTCACCACCGCATCAGGTTGAAAAGCGCCAGCCCCGCGATGCCCTGCACCGCCAGCGCTCCAAACCAGAGCAAATAGGCTGCCCCTCGCTGCACACGACGGTACAACCAGACGCCTGCCCCTGTGTTGATAAGCCAGACCGCCAGCCCCATCAGCGGCAGCGTGAACAGCTCCGACTTGGGCGAGATGCGATCCGGCAGCCCGGTGACATCGAAGTGCAAGGGCAGGTCGGCGGACAGTCCGGGGTAGCGAAAACTCAGTGCACCGAACATCACAAGGACACCGAGCAGGCCGGCTCCGATGAGAAACAGGGCGACCCGATCGCGCCACAACGGCCAGGTCCAGATCGGAGGGCGTCGCAGCTCAGGGTCGAGTGTGCGATTGATGCCGAGCGCAAAACGCTCTTGCAGCGCATGGAGAAATGCCTGCGTGTCCTGTGGCGAAATGCTGTAGTTTTCGCCACTGGTCACCAGGATGAGCTGCTCGCCGAGCGGCACCGTGCCGTATGCATTCACCGTGCCGAACATCTCAGTACGCATTCGGCGGCGGTGAGAGCAAGGCCAGTGCCAAGGCGAGGCGGCATCCAGCGGAGCCACCTTCGGAGAAGGAACCACGCGCTGGATCTGGCCCATCGGCACGATTTGGCGGGTGGGTCCCCACACCAGCGTAAGCCCGTTCCGGTCAACCCAGTACTCCAGGTTGAACGCGCCCCGGATGCGATAAGACAGGTAGAAGATGGCCAGCAGGCTTCCCAGGACGATCAGGGCCAGGAGGAAACTGAGACCATCGACGGGGCGCGTGATCAGGATGCGCACGAGCAGAGCGTCCAGTACGATCAGGCCCAGTATGGCTAGCAGGCCGTACCAGCGGTCTGCGCACGGTATCGGTTTGAAGCTCACGAAGGGTCAGCCCTTTACCTGAAAGCCAATCATACGATTGTTGATTGGTCCAATTGTAACGGTCACGGGCCCAGGCGCCAATTGCACCGGTGCATACGTCACGGCGCTGCCGGCTCCTTGTCCTTATGTTTGACGAAGATGCGCACCGGTGAACTCTTGATCTCATTGCCGGCCTTGTCGAAGGCCTTGACCCAGATCGTGTGGATCTCGTGCAGCTTGCCGTCCATAACCGTCGCGCCTGCACCGCCGCCGGTCATGATGATGACGCGCTGGCCGGTTGTCCCGTCCGGCTTCGTGTATTTTTCGTTTTTCGTTTCGCGGTCGATCACCTGCTCGGTCGTCACGGTGCCGTCGGGGTTGGTGATCACGTTTGTGACATAGACGGTCGGTTGGCTCCTGGGCACCACGTCCGTCATCTTGATCGTCCAGCGGACGCTGTAGGGTGCGACAGTTGTCTCGCCGAGCTTGGCGCCATCGAGATAGAACTCCACGCGATCCATCTCCCAGTCATCCTGCGCGTCTGCCGTGATCGAGACCAACTCGTCTGTTTCCATGACGTAGATCTGATCGCTTGCCGGATGGACGATCTCCACCTTCGGTGGGTTGTTGTCCACGACAACCGGCATCTCATAGGTCAGGACATTGCCGCTGTGCTCCATCACGAGCAGGCGCAGCGTATACATGCCATCGAAGCCGGTCGTATCCCAGAATTCCAGCGGTCCATTGCTGATTTGCTCGCCGTGCTCTCCGCCCACGGGGATCCACTCGCCGGCGCGGCCCACCTCGATCCGGTATGCGCGAAAGTCAGCGGCTCGCGCGTTGCCGGTGATCTGCACGCCGCCCTTGACGCGCGCACCGATGAAGGGCGAGCCGATCTGCACATCGCCGGCCAGCTCGCCGCCGCCACACGGCCCGTCGACCTCAACCGGCGGCTGGGCGATGCCCTGCTCGCGCACCCAGTCGGCTGCGTTGGAGGGAAAGACCTGGTAGGTCACGCGCTGCAACTGATCTGGCGGGGTGCATGCAGACGCACGCTTGCCGTTTGTGCCGTTGATCTCGAACGCCTGGTAGATGTTGTCCTGCTGCCCCGGCTCTTTGCCCTTCAGGAACAGCCCCACGGTGCTCGATGGACAATCGGCCGTAGGAAGCAGGCCGGAGGGCACGCACACGCGCACCTTTGAGATACCCGGCGGCTCGGTCCAGCCCTGTGCCGGCAGCCCCTCAACCCCTTTGGCGAGGATCTTGCTGAAGATCGGCGCAGCCGTGATCGAGCCGTCCGCCAGCTTCATGGCCTTGCGGTCTGCGTTTCCGGTCCAGACGCCCACCGCGAGCTGCGGGGTGTAGCCCACGGTCCAGGCATCTTTCCATTCGTTCGTGGTGCCTGTCTTGGCAGCGACCGGCCGGTCCGGCAGGGTCAGGTAGTTCGCGTAACTGCCGAACGCAACCGGGCGTGGTCCATTGTCGCTGAGCACGTTGTTCAAGAGGTACATCGGAGCAGGGTCAACCACGCGTTCCGTCGACGCCTGGGTGTATTCCTCGATGACCTTGCCGTCCTTGTCCTCGACCTTCAGCACGGTCACCGGGTCCAGCTTGCGATAGCCGGGCCGCTGCAGCTCCTCGGCGATGGGCTTACCGGCCATCACCCCGCTGTTAGCAAAGACGCCGAACGCATAGGTGTGGTCGAGCAGCGAGACCTGCCCGCCGCCCAGGGTGAGGCTCAGGCCGTACGTGTTCAGTTCGCGATTCAGGCTGCTGACGCCCACCCGGCGCGCGGTCTTGATGACATTCGAGATCCCCACCTGGTCCATCAGCCAGACGGCCGGGATATTATAGGAACGCTGCAGCGCCTGGCGCAGCGATTGGGGGCCGTGATATTTGCGATCGTAGTTCTCGGGAACATACGGAGGGTTGCCCGGGTCAGGGAACACCGTCCGCACATCCATGACCATGGAAGTGGGGGCAAACGCACCTGACTCAAATGCGGTCAGGTAGGTGTAGGGTTTGAAGGAAGAGCCAGGCTGCGCGGGAGAGGTAGCCATGTTGACCTGGCCGTCGATGGACTCGTCGAAGTAGTCCAGGCTGCCGACCATCACCAGCACTTCGCCGGTGGTCGGGCGGACAACCACGACTGAGGCATTGCCCACTTCGTGGTCGAAGGCCTGTTTGAGCGCTTCCGGGACCGGCGCGATGGTTTGGAGGTCATTCCGGCAGGGCTTGGGCACTTCCTGATTCAGCGACCCGATGTGGCTGCGCGCCACGCACTCGGCATATGCCTGCATTTCCCAGTCGAGCGTCGTATAGACCCGCAGGCCGTTCTGCCAGGTGAAGTACGGGTCCTCAGGCGTGTTGTACTGTTTTTGGATTTGATCGAGCACGTGGAGCGCGAAATGGGGTGCATCCTCCGGAACCTCAAAGCGCTCTTGTGCGGATTCGCGCGTGTACTGCCAGAGCGTGCCTGTCAGGCGCTTGGCCGCGTCGGCTTCCTCCTGGGTCAGCTCATCGATCTTGACCAACGCGTTGAGTGCGCGGGCGGTGGCCGGGCGGTCGCCGGTCGCCACCAGCGGCAGGTCAGCCTCTTCCAGCAGGCCCTGCTCGACCAGTTCCCTGAGCAGAGGTGTGTTGAAGAAGCGCCTGGCAGCATCGGCCTGTTCGGGCGTCAGATAGCTCGCGTCGACCATGGCGGTCAGAACCTTGCGCTGGCGGCGGTACGCGTCGCCGGGCGCCTGGAACGGATTCAAACCCGGATACTGGGGGATAGCGGTGAGGACTGCCACCTCGTCCAGCGTGAGATCCGCAGCGGCCTTGTTGTAGTAAACCTGTGCTGCGGCCTCGATGCCGTAGGCCGCGTTTCCATAGAAGTTATAGTTGATGTACCACTCCAGGATCTTCTCTTTGCCTTCGCGGCCGGGATACTTGCGGGTGATCTCGATGGCCAGGATGGCTTCTTTCACCTTGCGTGCGTACGATTGTTCATAGCGTTCCTGGGGGTCGATGAGGACGTTCTTGACCAGCTGCTGCGTGATGGAGCTCGCGCCCTGCACGCTGTTGCCGCGCAGGTTCGAGATAAACGCGCGCGAGAGGCCGCGCAGGTTCACGCCGATGTTGGTGTAGAAGTCGCGATCCTCCAGCGCAATGGTGGCATCCTTGATCAGCGCCGGTATCTTGTCGGCCGGCAAATAGGTGCGGTCCCCGCGGAAGGGGCGCGGATCGATCGACTCGTAAAGCAGATGCTGGCCGGTGCGGTCGTAGATCTTGACCGTCTCATAGGTTTCCTGCTCGGTCTGGATCGAACTGGGGTCGGGCAGATTTTGCGCGAAGAGCGTGTAGACGCTCGCAGCAGAGACAGTGGCCCAGAGGACCGCCGAGAGTGCCAGGAAGACCGACGCGGCGAGCAGGCTGCCGAAGACGGCAAAAAACCACTTTCCATATTGAGGCCGGCTATGCGCACGGCGATAGCGGCGCCATTGGTGGATTTGTCTGGTGCGATTCATGGCTGAGGGAAATCTCCAGAGCGCAGGTGTCATACCGGCGCAGGATACTGCGCTTAAGACGCTTGGCCCACGAATAGGTTCCTGGAATATGCGGCCCGCACGCTGTGCGGCCCGCGCTGGGGCAGGGCCGCAGTTAAAATGTACGGGGGGCAGTCCCTCCACCCCCCGCACGACAAAGAGATTATAACAGAAGGCGACGCGCGAGGCAAAAGTTACGGGGCTGGTAACCGTTCCAGGACCAGGAAGTGGCTCAGCCCGAAGACCTGCAGCGGCGTGTGTTCCATGGTGTACAGCGCCCGGCGCATCCAGCGGCCGAGTTGGGGCCGGGTCGCCACGATGTTATCGAAGCCCGGATAGATGACCTGGTGGTGCATGACGCGGACAGGCTGTCCTGCAAAGAGCCCCCGCAGACCTGCCCCCGTATACGCTCTCACATGGGGCGCAAGGCGATTGCGCAGGGGGTCAGGCAGCCAGTTGATGAGCGGGCTGTTGCCAAAGTGATATCTCCCGCGCCAGTAGTGGCCGTGCGTCTCGAACGGGTACAGCCGGTTCGGGCAGAAGAGGACGATGCGGCCGCGGGGGGCGAGCACGCGCACCATCTCACGCGCGTAACACAGATCGTCGTCGACATGTTCGATCACCTCGTGGGAGAAGATCACGTCGAAGCTTTGATCGGGGAAGGGCAGTGCCTCGCCGCGGCCGGCAGCGATGCACGCCTCGGCGTGCGACTGCGCCTGGGCGGCTGCCGCCACGTCGATCTCGATGCCGGTCACCCGGGGCGAGAACTGGCGGAACTTCGCCGTGTACATGCCCACGCCGCACCCGTTGTCCAGGATGCGTGCGTCCTTGAGGTTCGCCCACTCGCTGACAAGCGCCAATCGCCGGTCCTGCCCCGCGCGCCAGACATAGGATGGATGCCCACGCCGCGCAGCTTCGTCGTCGGTGCGGCGAAATTGATCAGACGGTGTCACTTTTGCTTATGCCTCCCGAATCACGCGGCCCAGCCGCCGCGCGCCTTCCGACAGCTCATCCTCGCGCAGCAGGCTGAAGGCCAATCGCAGATGGCCTGTCTTGCCGCCGCCAACGAAGAAACGAGAGCCGGGCACATAGGATACTCCGCCGGCCTCGGCATCTCTGAGCAGCGCCATACTGTCGCGATCGTCCGGCAACCGCATCCAGACGAAGAAGCCCCCTGCCGGCGCCGGCCAGCTGCACCCCTCCGGCATGTGCTGTTCTAACGCGGCGAGGAGTGCATCGCGACGCGCGCGATACGCTGAGCGCAGCCGTTCAATGTGACCGTCGAGCGTCCCCATCTCGAACAGCCCAGCCACGACATGCGCGGCGAAATGGCTCACCCCGCCCCCGCTGTCGAGCAGGCCACAGCCAGCGCAGCGCCTGACGAACGCAGGTGGCGCGACCAGCCACCCCAGGCGCAATCCGGGGGCCAGGATCTTCGAGAAGGAGCCCAGGCGGATGACATGCTCGGGCGTCAGGCGTTGCAGTGGGAGCGGCGAGGGCGCGTCGTACCACAACTCGCGATAGACATCGTCCTCCAGAATCAGCAGTTCGTGTCGTTCGGCCAGCGCGGCCAGGGCACTGCGCCGGTCCGCTGCCAGGCTGATGCCGGTCGGATTGCACCAGGTAGGAACGGTGTAGAGGAAACACGGGCGCCGGCCCTGGGCTGCCAGGTGATCCAGCGCCGCGGCCACTGCCTCGACCTGCACCCCCTCTTCGTCGCTGTCCACCGGCACCAATGCCAGGCCGTGATCGGCGAAGATGCGCAGCGCCAGGTGATACACCGGCGCCTGCACCAAGACAGTGTCTCCCGCCTGCGACAGCAGCGTGCACAGCAGGTCGAGCCCTTGAGACACGCCTCCCGTGATGAAGAGCTGATCGGGGCCGATCGCCGCGCTCTCTCGACGGCTCAGCCACGCGGCCAGCGGCTCGAGGAGCCGGCCGGGTCCCTGCTCCGCGCCGTACGCGAGCGCGGCCGGACCGTCCTGGCGCAGCGCGCGATCTGCTGCCTGCGCGATGCTTTGGACGGGCAGCAGCGCGGGCGCGGGGTTGCCCCAGTTCATCTCGATCATGCCCGGCCGCAGGAAGAGCTGGGTGTCAGGTAGCATGGCTCAAACCCAGAAGCTCCCGTAGTTCTATCGGGACCAGGAACGCGCCGTTGCGAAAGTCGGACAGAGGCTTCCAGGAAACGGTGATGGGTACGCCATCGTCCTCTGCCCCGGCAAAGGTCGACCGCTGGTAGAAGTCCCCATCGACGAAACGTGCTTCGTACACCAGCACGATCTCATGTCCCTGCCCGCCGCCATGGGTGAAGATGTTTTCGATGGCGCCCATGTATCGAATGCCGGTGATTTCCGCGGCGAGCTCCTCCCGCATTTCGCGGATGAGCGCCTGGCGCCCATATTCGCCGAACTCGATGCCGCCGCCGAGCGGTCGATAGAAGGTGACGTCCCGGATGGGGTCATACCCTTCGAACACCAGGAGCCGGTCTTCGTGCCGGAAGATGCCCAGAACGATCGTCCGGATCTGTTTGTCCTTCATGCGATTACCAGCTCTTCCTTGAAGCCGAATCGAACGGTGTTGTCTACCAGCCTGAACCACGTCGGGCGTAGCACCCAGAAGCGCGCGCGGGCCAGCGGCCCGACGAGTGCTCCCGGCCCCTGGGCCCCGGCCAGCAGCGCGCCGACGAAGGTAAAGCGCCGGCCGTACACTGCCATGGCATGGGCCAACTCGACCGTCGAGGCGATTGTGGCGCGGCCGCGCAACTGAAGGCCCCGGATGCTGCGCCAGTCCTGGCCATCTGCCTGGATCGTCGCCGCGACGTCTGGCCGTACCAGCAGATTGCGGGCGTGTTCGGTGGTCTCCTCTGACAGGAAGATCAGATTCAGCGACTGGTCGGCCGCGTAGAATACCGCGGCGGCCGCCGGCGCTCCGCCGGCGGCCGATGTTGCCAGCGTCATGGTGGTGTGATCGGCCAGGAAGCCGGCAATGCGTGCCCGCAGCGTCTCTTCCGTCATGTGATAGCCTCAGCGCTGGCGGTTGCCGCGGCTGCATCCTTGCTGCGCAGGCACAGGTAGATGCCTGTGAGGGCCAGCGCGCCGCCGATCACCTGCTGCAAGGTCAATGATTCTCCCAGCAATGGGATCGCCAGGAGCCCGGTGACCACAGGCTGCGCCAGGAGCCCGATGACCGCGGTGGAAGCCGGGAGGTGCCCCAGCGCATAGCCGATGAGCAGCCAGCCCCCGGCCTGCGAAAGGATTCCCATGGCGATCACCGATGCATACGAGGTGATGGGATAGCCGGTGAATGGGAGACCCATGAGCAGGCTGGTGGCGAAGAGCGTGAGGGCCGCGGTGACGGCCACCAACCAGGAGAAGGAGAAACTGCGAAGGTCCCGGCGGGCGCGTTGCGCGGTGAGCAGATAGCCCGCATAGAAGATCGCACCTACGAATGCCAGCGCATCGCCCGCGCCCAAACGCATGCCGGCGCGGGGATTGAAACCGGTGACTACTGCCGCGCCAGCCAGTGCCAGCGCCAGCCCAAGCCAGTAAGGACGCCCTAACCGTTCCTTGAAGACGAACAGTGCGCCGAGGCCCACCCATATCGGCGCCGTGTTGTCGAGCAGCGTGGCGTTGGCCGCGGAGGTCAACAGTAGGGCCGAGGTGAGCATGCCGAGGTTGATGGCGAACCAGAGGCCGCTTGCGATGCCCCATTTGATGCCCTGGCGATCGCGCGATGTCCAGGCCCGGGCTTCGCGGGCGAACGGCAAGGCGAGCACGACGGCAGCGACCAGCATCCTTATTGTGCCTGTTACGGGCCCGGGCATGGCCGCCCACTTGGTGAAGATGCCGGTGAAGCTGATGCAGATGACGCCGGTCACCAGCGATAGCGCGGGCAGCCAGAGCGGTGAGGTCGTACGACGATGGGCAAGGCGAGTCGCGATAGAGTCAGGCAATGAACGGCTCCCGGCAGGTGCGGAATGAGAGCATTGTAATGTCCGGCGGTCACCTTCGCAAACACAGGGTGAGAAGCAAATTGAAAAGCAAAAACCGCCCATTCAGAGCGGTTTCTGCGGATGCGATGGCTGCCATGCCCGCGGAAGGGGGCAGCCTGTTGTATGACTCAGATGGTTCTACGCCTTCTGGAGCTTCTCCCGCTCTTCCTCAACCAGCACCCGGCGCAGGAACTTGCCGACCTGCGTCTTGGGCAGCTCCGAGCGGAACTCGATCTGGCGCGGGACCTTGTAGGGTGCGAGCCGTTCCTTGCAGAATGCCACGATCTCTTCCGCTGCGACGGTCTGGCCCTCTTTGAGCACTACAAAGGCCTTCACGCTCTCACCACGCAATTTGTCCGGCACGCCGATCACCACGGCTTCCTGCACCTTCGGGTGAAGGAAAAGAACCTCCTCGACCTCGCGCGGCACGATGTTGAAGCCCGATGCGATGATGATGTCCTTCAGGCGGTCGACGATGTAGAAATAGCCGTCATCGTCGCGGCGCGCGATGTCGCCGGTGCGTAGCCAGCCATCTTCCGTAATCGTCTTGGCGGTTTCGTCTGGCTTGCCCCAGTAACCCTGCATGACCTGCGGTCCCTTGACCCACAGCTCGCCGTCCTCGCCGGTGTTCTTTTCGGTGAGTTTCTCGTAGTCCATGACCCGGGCTTCGACGTCAGGGAAGGGCAGGCCGATCGAGCCGGAGCGGCGCTCGCCATAGATCGGATTGCAATGGGTGACCGGCGCAGCCTCGGTCAGGCCGTAGCCTTCCACCAGGCGGCCGCCGGTAATCTCGCCGAACTTGACCTGCACGTCCATGGGGAGCGGCGCTGCACCGCTGATGCAGGCCTTGACCGAGCGCAGATTGTATTCCGTGACCTTCGGGTGGTTGATGATGCCGATGTACATGGTCGGCACGCCGGGGTAGATGGTCGCACGTTCCTTTTGGATCGCCAGCATCACCCCGTCGATGGGCCGCGGGTTGGGCACGATGACGAGCTCCGCGCCCAGGTAGATGGAGAGCAGCATGGCCACGGTCATGCCGTACACATGGAAGAAGGGGATTGCTCCCATGATTCGTTCTTTGCCTTCCTCCAGGGTGTACATCCAGTTCTTGACCTGGAGGGTGTTCGCAACCAGGTTGAAATGGGACAGCATGGCGGCCTTAGGCACGCCGGTGGTTCCGCCCGTGTATTGGAAGAGCGCAGTATCGTCGGCCCCCACCTCGACTTGCGGCGGGGCTTCGGGGTGCTGCGCCAGCAGCTCCTTGAGGCTGTGCACGCCGTTGCCCAGGGGCACGTCGATCATCAGGCCGTGTTTCTTGACGTTGCTCTTCACGAGCGCATTCAATGGCGCGGGCACGTAGTCGGGCACATCCGCGATGATGACGTTCTTTACCTGGGTCTGCCCTTGGATCTCCTTGAGCCGGGGATAGAAGGAGCTGAGTAAGATCACCGTTTCTGCGCCTGCATCCGCGAACTGGTGCTGAATCTCGCGCGAGGTGTAGGTCGGGTTTGTATTGACGACGATCGCGCCCAGCTTGAGCGTGCCGAAGAATGCGATAAGAAACTGGGGCAAGTTGGGCAGCATGATTGCCACCCGGTCGCCCTTGCGTACACCGAGCGCGTGGAGTGCTGCAGCAAAACGGTTGACGTTGTCCATGAGTTGACGGTAGGTCATCGTGCCGCCCAATCGAAGGGGGCCCATGTAGCGCAGGATCAGTCTGGCCGCTGCGTGATCAGGATACTTGCGCGCACTGTCCTCGAGCATCTGGTGCAGTGGCATCTTGGGGTAGTCAATGGTGCGCGGGACCTCGGGTTCGTAGTAGGCCAGCCACGGTGCTTCCATCTCACTTCCTCCTCGAAGATGGGGCCGGTTCGACAAACCGGGGAGCAGTAATAGCGTCATTATATGCGTGGCTGTGGGATAGTGTCAAGCATATTTTTGTGTGAATACTTTCACGGAGCCTGGTTCCCTGGAATTTCCCTTCAATTTTGTGGGACGCCTGCACTTGCGGTAGACTGAAATCAGACCTTCGAGGACCTCGAAGGTCTATGCGATCGGTCGGGATGACAAGAGATGGCAGTTCAGAGCGAAGCGAAGCGCCGGCTGCAGAGGCTGGCCCGGCTGCGGAAGATCGGAGTGCAAAAGGGCGTGCACGAGATCAGCCGTCCGGCGCGCTTGATCCAGCCAGCCGATCCTCCCGTCGGGGATCTCCGCCTGCCCGGGGAAGAGGTGATGACACCCTTCGGCCCTGCGTGGGTGCGCGAGGTTCGCTATCCGCTCGGCGAGCACGAGGACCTGGCGGAGTGGCTGCGGGTAACGCCGGACACGTTGGCCGCGCTCGATCGGAACGATCTGCTTCTCCGTTTGACCCCCTCCCAGGCTGCCTTCATCGATACTGAGACCACCGGCCTGTCGCTCGGCGCGGGCACATACACGTTCCTGATCGGCATAGGCTGCTATGAGTTCGCCCACCAGGGAGATGCTCTTTCCGGCGAGACGGAAGGGGCGTTCATCGTGCGGCAGTTCTTCATGCGCCATCCCGGCGAAGAACGCGCCCAGCTCCACCTGGTCGAAGAGGCGCTAGGCCGCGCCACCGGCATCGTGTCGTTCAATGGCCGCGGGTTCGATATGCCGCTGGTCACCAATCGTTTTGTACTCGCGTCCATGCCGCCGCCTCTGGCCGGCGCACCTCACCTGGACCTTCTGCCGCCCGCCCGCAGGCTGTGGAAGGCGCGCTGGGGCTCGTGCAGCCTGGGCAGCCTGGAACGCAATGTGCTGGCCTTGCAGCGCACGACAGAGGATGTGCCCGGCTACCTGATCCCCGATATCTACCGCCAGTATTATCTGACGGGTGCCGCGAACGAGATGCTGGCCCGCGTCTTCTATCATAATCTGCAAGACGTGGTGTCGATGGCCCTGCTCGGTGCGCGCATGGCCCGCTACTTCCGCCGGGAGGAGGTGGGTGTCTTTGTGGCGGACCTGGACGCAGCAGAGTGTGTCAGCCTGGGGCGCTGTTACGATACACTCGGTTGGGTCGAGGCCAGCGCACGCAGCTATCGTGCAGCGCTGCAGCGCACCACCACGGCCGACAGCCAGGTGTTGGCTCTGCGGGAGTTGAGCCTGCTGTACAAGCGGCAGGGGTGGCGGGAGCAGGCGGCCGAATTGTGGGAAGAGTGGGTCAGCACGGTGCCGGGCGGGGATTTGACCCCCTACATCGAGCTTGCCAAGCACCACGAATGGCACACCGGAGAGCTGGCGGCCGCACGCGGCTGGGCCGCCTGGGCGCTGCGCATGGCTGAGGAGCGGCCGGCCGGGTTCGAGCGCGAGGATCTCGTGGCGCAGCTGCAGCATCGCCTCGCGCGCCTGGAACGGAAGCTGGCGGGTGTGGATCTCCGGGGACCAGATGAGACGGAGTAGCCAGCCCACTGCCAGATGCCAATTGCGGAAAGCCCTTCTAAATGGTAGACTGACGTTGCGCCGGCTGATGCGACGCTTCGCAGACGCCGGCGCCCCTTACCGGGGCGGCCCGAGCCGCGCCGGTTACCAGGAGGCGTGATGGCCAGCCAGGCCCTGTATCGAAAATGGCGCTCACAGACATTCGAGACCGTCATCGGCCAGGAACATGTTGCCCTGACCCTGCGCAACGCGCTGCGCGACGGCCGCATGTCACACGCCTATCTGTTCACCGGGCCACGCGGCACGGGCAAGACCAGCACGGCGCGCATCCTGGCCAAAGCGATCAATTGTCTGCACGAAAGCCCGGCGCAGCGGCCGTGTAACAGCTGCGCGATCTGCACAGCCATCAACGAAGGCCGCCTGCTGGACCTGATCGAAATCGATGCGGCCTCGAACCGCGGCATCGACGAGATCCGCGACTTGCGTGAAAAGATACAGTTTCGCCCCAACGAAGCGCGCTACAAAGTCTACATCATCGATGAAGTCCACATGCTCACCAAGGAGGCCTTCAACGCGCTGCTCAAGACCCTCGAGGAGCCGCCCGCGCACGCGGTGTTCGTGCTGGCGACGACCGAGCCAGATCGCGTGCCCGAGACCGTCCGCTCCCGCTGCCAGCGCTTTGACTTTCGCCGTATTCCGACGGCTGAGATCGTCGAGCACCTAAGTCACATGGTGCAGAGCGAGGGCGGGAAGGCCGAGTCTGAGGCGTTGGTCGCAATCGCGCGTCGTAGTACGGGCAGCATGCGGGACGCGATCAGCCTGCTCGATCAGTTGCTTTCTTATGGCGATGAGGCGCTGACCCTGGCCCGCGTGGAAGCCGTGCTGGGCCTGGTTAACCAGGGAACCATCGGCGCGCTGGTGGATCACATGGCAGAAGGCAATACCGGTGAAGGGTTGGCGCTCTTGAACCGCCTGGTGGCTGAAGGCGTGGAACTGGGCCAGCTGGTGGACCAGGTTGTGGCTTATTTGCGTGGGGTGATGTTGGTGCGCATTGCCAAGTCGCCGGACCTGTTGGACCTGCCCCAGGATGTGCGGTCGCAGATGGCCCGGCAGGCGCAACGGATCAGCACGCCGGTTTTGCTGGCAGCGGTCAGAGAGTGGACCGAGGCGCGCGGCGCACTGCGCGATCAGGTGCCGGGCGTGCCGCAATTGCCGCTGGAAATTGCTTTCCTGCGCTCGGCGCCCACCGAAACGGCGACTGCAGTGTCTGTCGCAGCGGCGGCCGCTGCTCCGGCGGCGCCGCCGGCCACGGCTGCAACCGCGGCCGCGCCGGCCGAGGCGATGGCGGCAGGCCCCACGACTGGCGCGTCCGGCCCTGCACGACCGGCTGCTGAGACCGCGGCGCGCAGGACGCATGCCGCGCAACCGCCCGCGGCCACAGCTCCATCCGCACAGGAGCCTCCGGCCGAGCCTCGATCTGCTCGCCAGGCCGCGCCCGCTGCTCAACCGGCGTCCGATGGCGCGGATCAGCCTCTCGCGACGGGCGAGGACCTGCAGGCGCGGGTGAATGCAAACTGGGATCGTTTC
Organism: uncultured Anaerolineales bacterium; assembly: GCA_964387985.1. Classification (GTDB taxonomy): domain Bacteria; phylum Chloroflexota; class Anaerolineae; order CG2-30-64-16; family CG2-30-64-16; genus JALOOB01. Next base: position 16,292 of record CAYLZG010000085.1, read on the forward strand.
ATGGCGCGGCTGCGCCAGCAATATGGCATCAAGATCCAGGCCGCACTGCGCAATGTGAAAGAAGTGGTCGTTTCAGGCCGCACGCTGGAGCTGCAATTCGGCGCGGCACACGGCTTCTCCCGTGATGTGGTCAACGAGACCGAGAATAAGCTGCACGTGGAAGACGTCTGGCGGCAAGTGCTGGGGGAAGAGGTCAATGTCCGCTGCACCCTGTTGGGCGCGACTGCCGCGGCCAAGACCGCGGAAACGCGGTCTGAGAGCCGGGAGTCTGGCGGCGATGCCCTTCTGGAAGACGCAAAAAATCGCGGCGCTGTGATCACGCCGTTGGACTCATAGGCCGGATTACCGGCGCCCATGGAAAGATGGAGGCAAGCGCATGGCAAAAGGTAAAGCACGTCCTGCATATGGCATCCGAAAGACCACTCCCGGCGGTGGAGGCGGGGGCGGCATGTCGGGCCAGTTGCAGCGGCTGCAGGAAGAATTCGCCAAGACGCAGGAACGGTTGGGTGATCAGACCGTCGAGGTGACGGTCGGCGGCGGCGCGATCAAGGCAGTGATGAACGGGCATCAGAAGCTCCTGTCCATCACCATCTCCCCGGACGTGGTCGATCCCGAGGATGTTGAGATGCTACAGGACATGATCCTGGCCGCGGTCAATGAGGCTGTGGAGCAATCGCAGGGGCTGGCCGCGCAGCAGATGCAAGGACTGACCGGCGGACTGAACATCCCCGGCCTGACGTAGGAGGCCACGGATGGCGCAGACCCTGGCGCGGCCGGTATCCAACCTGATCGAGTTGCTGGCGCGGTTGCCGGGCGTGGGTCCCAAGACGGCTTCGCGACTGACGTTTTATCTCTTGCGCGAGCCTGGCGGTCTGGCTGACGCGCTTGCCGAAGCCCTGGCCGCGCTCAGCAGCGGCACCGTTCAGTGCGAGCGCTGCTTCAACATCGCGGAGCAAAGCCCGTGTCCGTTGTGTGCGGACCCGGGTCGCGATCAGGGCTTGATCTGCGTGGTTGAGGAGCCGATGGACGTGCTGGCCGTCGAGCGCACCGGCGCATACCGGGGCGTGTACCATGTCCTGCACGGTGCTCTGTCGCCCATCGATGGCATCTATCCTGAGAAACTGCGGATCGCCGAGCTGGTGGAGCGGGTGCGTGAGGCGCAACCGCGCGAGGTGATCCTGGCGACCAATCCCAGCCTGGAAGGCGAAAATACTGCCGCCTACATCCACCAACAATTGGCTGGCGCGGGTGTGCCGGTGACCCGCCTGGCTCGCGGCCTGCCCATGGGTGGGGACCTGGAGTATGCCGATGAGGTGACGCTTTCACGCGCGTTGGAGGGCCGCAGGTCGATGTGAGCCGCTTGCCGGGAACCTACCGGCCGGATTTGACAGCCTGAACGGCGCGTGGTAAATTCGACCCTCGTTGCGCCCGGGACGGCCAAGCCTCGCAGGGCGCAGCGCCCTTGAAAAGGACGACGCACAAGGCTCGCGCAACGACGGGCACTCGATTTGACAGGTTCGGATGCCTGTAGTAAGATCACCGACCGTTGCGCTGAAACCGGAGTGACATCCGTCAAGGGCAACGACCCCTTCCCAGCTGAAGACGCCGCTTGAGTCAAAGTGAACGACTCCCCTGGATTTGACACTCCTATGGGGGTGTGATAGACTAGTGGATCGTTGACCCGGACGGCAACCAAATGACAGGACCAGAGAGCGCCGACGCAAGTCGGCGATTTTATCGCCCTGAAACGCTGGAGGGGTTAGCGCAGTTCTCTCATAACGAGGGTACTTTAACAACTGAAGAGTGACAGAGAGACAAGAAAGTCAGCTTTTGAGTGG
>CAYLZG010000086.1:0-18042 GCA_964387985.1 uncultured Anaerolineales bacterium
TTGACACAGTGGGCTACCTGGTCATTTTACCGGATAGACCCACTCCCTCCCGACCTGCTGCGCGCGGCGGTTCCACTGTTGCCCCGGTGTACGGGGAGACCGCAGAGATACTTCTTGCCGATCTCAGTACCGCCGTGGGCCGGTGCGGCGGAGAAATTAAAACGCGTCATATCCCCCCCAATCACGGTGCATCGGTGCATCGGTTCGCCGGGGGCCCGTGAGCACGCAACATCCTGAGCGGGTGGCCGGCTCAACCTGGCCAGCGGACAGACACCAGTCGAAGGAGCTGCCTCCGCTCACTGCCGTTCCCTCCATCGCTGTGGTCGGTCTTGCCCAGCGTTTGGGCGGAGCATGCCACCAGCCCCAGCCGCTCGCGCGCGATTGCGGTTCGCGCTGCCCTATGCTAATATCCGCACAAAGTAACAGCCCCGCGCTGCTCGTAACAGCCGGGGCCATGGCCAGAGCAAGGGGCGCTCTGACGGACGTCAGTTTAGCATCTCAGGCCGCCCCGGTCAAAGTCGCAGCCTCAAACACCGGGGGCGGACTACGAAAGGCCGCCCGCCACCCATGCCCCTCGGAGGCGCCAGACCGATGCCGGAACCTACCCTCAACGCCACACAGAAGCGGGCACTGGCCGGCGCGCTCCTCGCGTGCCCCAGCATGGCCAACCACGCCGGCCGCGATGCCATCATCCGCGAACTGCCAGTCGACATCCAGCACAGCATCACGCGCAGCGACGCTGGCCTGCTCGATGTGACCAATACGATCAGCGCGTCGCTCAACTACCCGCGCGGCCTGGCGATACTGATCGACTTGGTGCGGCTGTGCGAGGGCGACTCACGACCGATGCGCCAGGTGGATAAGGGTGTTGCCGAGTCGACGCGGGCGGCGCCTGTGGAGCAGTCAATACAGACTTCCCGCTACTCCGCAGTTCCCGCCGAGCCATCGACCGATTGGGACGTCTTCATCAGCCACGCCTGGGAGGACAAGGATGCTATAGCGCGACCGCTCGCCGAGGCGCTCAGGGCAAGAGGCTTGCGGGTGTGGTATGACGAGTATACGCTGAGCCTGGGCGACCGGCTGCGCCGCTCGATCGACCTAGGGCTCGCCCGCTGTCGGTACGGAATTGTGATCCTCAGTCCCCACTTCTTCGCGAAGGAGTGGCCACAGAAGGAACTCGACGGGCTCGTGCAGCGGGAGAACCGGGGCGAGAAGGTCATCCTGCCGGTGTGGCACAACATGGACGCCGAGCAGATCCGGCGTTATTCGCCGCCGCTGGCCGACCGGATTGGGGTGCGATCGGACGCAGGGTTGCAGCGAGTGGTCGCGGAAGTGCTGCGGGTTGCGGGGCGAATCCATGGTGAACCGACCACACAGCAAAAGGGAGCGGCATCACCTTGGGACCGCTCAGGAACCGCAACCGTCGTCCTGCCCAGCATAGTTGGTGACAGATGGGTCCTGGAAGCGCCGCTGCACATGGAGTTCGTGCGCATTCCGGCCGGGGAATTCCTGATGGGCAGCGATCCGCAGGTGGACAAGGCTGCCCAGGACCTCGAACAGCGGCAGCACGGCGTCTACCTGCCTGAGTACTCTATCGGCAAGTATCCGGTGACGGCGGGGCAGTACGCGGTTTTTGCTCGCGCGACCCGCCGCGAGGTGGCCGGTCAGCAGGGTGGGCCAGACCATCCGGTGGTCAACGTGACCTGGGATGACGCCCAAGTGTTCTGTCGCTGGTTGAGTCAGCGGAGCGATCTGGCGGTCCGCTTGCCAAGCGAGGCAGAATGGGAGAAGGCGGCACGCGGGACGGACGGCCGCATCTATCCGTGGGGTGACGAGCCCCCGAGCGAAGAGAGGTGCAACTTCGGCGATAGCGTGAAAGCCACGACACCTGTGGGAACGTATCCGGCTGGAGCCAGTCCTTATGGCATACTGGATATGGCCGGCAACGTTTGGGAGTGGACGAACACGCTGTGGCATCCATCGGGGGAAAGGACGTCTTTCAGGTATCCTTACAACGCACGAGACGGGCGCGAGGATCTCAGTGCGTCCGGGCTGCGGGTGTTGCGCGGGGGCGCCTTCCTCGTTGATGCGGGGTACGTGCGCTGCGCCTGCCGTTACTGGTTCGATCCGGTCTTCCGTGACAGGTACGTCGGTTTTCGGGTTGTTGCGTCTCCCAGTCATTCATGACTCTGGTCTCCGGTAACTCTGGGCTCAGGCCGCTCCAGATACCAACCCATATTGGCCGTCCCCCGCTTGGCGCTATCTGGAGGTTCTCCCAGATAGATCCACTCCCTCCGGACCTGCTGCGCGCGGCGGTTCCACTGGTGTCCCGGTGCACGGGGAGACCGCAGAGATACTTCTTGCCGATCTCGTGAACCTCGAGGCCAGGCGCGGCAAACCCGCCCATCTCAGGTTGGGCGACCCTCTACCGGTTGAATCCTACGTCATTCCTGCGCCGGAAAAAATTAAAATGTGTAGTATCCCCCCCAACAACCGTGCAACCGCTCGCCGATACTACGCACGGGACAGTCGTCGCAGTGACGGGAGCGACCTCGCCGTATGACAGAGACCGCCCGACTTCATCCGGAAGAGCTCGTCCAGTCCGATCGCGGGCTCGAGGCCATGGCCTGGCCGGCGGCGCGGTCTATCTGGGAGAACTCCCAGATAGCGTATCGGATGCCGTAGCAGCGGCGAAACGCGCGGCGCTTTTCGACAGACAGTCACTGTGACCAATCGAAATATTGGAGCTGCATCTGCCCGTCGCCCGAGGGAAACTCGGGCACCTGGTCCCACGTCCTGCCGTCAAGCATACGCCCCCCAGCACTGTGGGTGGCACCGCCCCACTGCTTGTGAAAGAAAGCGACACCCGAGGCAACACAGCGGTCACGAAGATCGCGAACCCAGTCAGGATCACAAGGTCGATGATGAGGACCGCTCTCCCCACCCGTAATGAGCCAGTGGATACCATCAAGATTCAGGCTCGGTAACGGACCCAGGAGCGGCTCCGCGCTCACGAAGCGAAGGGCAGCAGGAACTGCTCGCAAGTCACCGGCTCGATCAGTGTAGCGGTCCGTCTCAATGGAAACACCGATCCAGATGTGAGGAGGCCAGGGCAGACTTGGTCCAAGTGCCGCAAGCCGTGAGCTGCGTTTGGTGAGAACCTGGAAGACGTGCCAGTCGGCCCGCACCATGACGTCGAAGACCTGCCGGATGAAGTCGTCGGGGATGTCCTTGTGAAACAGATCCGACATGGAGTTAACGAAGATCCGCCTGGGCTTGCGCCACTGCAGAGGCAGAGCCAAGCGATCCGGCCACATCGTAAGGTCGAATCCCTGTTCGTAAGGATGCCCCGGAACTCCTCGAAAACGCTCCGCAAATCGCTCCGCATAGCAGTGTTGGCATCCTGGACTGACCTTCGTGCAACCCGAGGCCGGATTCCAGGTGGCGTCTGTCCACTCGATGGCTGACCGGTCGCTCACATCATTGCCTTTCTTGGAATGGACATACTGCCGGTATCTGGAAGGCGATCAATTTGAGCAACAGAGTTCCCGGGCCAAAAGGAATTACGCCATCTCAGATAACAATGGCTGGCTTTTCCTAGCGCTTGATGCCAGGTGGCAACCCCAGATCAGTCAAGAGGCACAGGGCCTGCTTCGATTCAAATCGGGGCGCCTGATCCACCGCCAATTGAAACGTGCCATTGAAGACATTGATCAGCGGAAGACTTATGACCTCTTCAAATCTTTGCTTACTGAACGAGGGTAGAATTGTCCCCATCGCTTTACATGAAAAAACGAAGTGCAACAAGTGCTCGCTACCCAGGCCCTCGTAATAGATGGGAGGAAAACAGAAACAATCAAACGAGTTGATATGTGCAGCCTGCCGCACGAGATGGAGCACCGTTGCCGCAGTCCGATAGTGGTCTTCACCCTCTCGTGTTGACCTCGTCGAATACCACCCCAGTATCTCTCGATGGTTGGGTGAGTTGAATTCCTCTGCCCATCCATCTAAATATGTAGACAGCTCCTTCCCCAGGCCGTGCCGAACATTGATAGTCACTAGCAGGAGAAACGCGTGACCCTTCTGCAACTCGAAACAGCGCTTTATTGCATCGATTCTGACTGACTTACTTAGTGCGTTCTTGTACCACAATCCGCTCTGGAAATCCCAATTGTGCAAGTCGTACGTCATTCTTGGCGGCATGTTCTTATCAATCCTGAGACGGGCTGGTCGATTCCCATCAATGTCGGTGCCATCAAGGATAATCCTTTCGAGTTGCCCCTTCCTCAGTTCCCAGTTCTCATTGAACCCTCGCAGCATCACATTCCTCTGGAGCTTTTGCACATTCCGTAGCTGTTCACTTCTCTTGCTGGTGGGACCAGTCTTATCTACGACCTCGACTGCTGTCTTCCAAGCGAGATACTGCTCCCAGTCGACAAAATCCTGGACTTCAGACCCGGGGAGCCCAAAGTAATCAAGTTTTCTACCTACATCTTGGCTAAACCTAGCGATTATTCGCTTGTCCCACTCCTGACGTATGGCTATCTTATTCTCTGTATATGCGAGAGAGCGCATCTAGGCCTCCTCAATGGCTTCAGCCAGTCGCTCTTCGATTTCTTTCAGAAGTTTTTCGTATTGGTCACTGCCCGAACCAAGAATGTCAGCGATCGAGGCACCCACGATCTCGAACAGTTCCGTATCTTCGGCAGCCAATACCCAGCCAGTTCTCTCAATAACCTCCAACAGACTGCCTGCGCTCGATGATTCGTGCTGTGCATTTGCGCTGTCGGAGCCTTCACCGGGCGAACCACCGTTGGTGTCCACGTTGGTCGGTGGAGCAATTGTCGCAGGAGCTGGATCAGACGCCTTCATTGCGGTCTTAGCAGCATCACGCTTCCGCTCAGATGTCGAGGACGCCTGCTCTATCTCTTTTGTGACTCGACTTTGTAGGGTCCTGACCCTCTTCTTAAGTTGGATCTCCTTTTCTCTGCTACTAGATTTCTTTTCATGGCGATCAAGGATCCTGTATATTTCCTCCAACTCAGCGTAAGTCTTGTATTCGTCAAAGTCGCCAGCGTCAACCTTGGCCTGGATCTTCTCGAGTCTTGCCTCATTCTCGGCAAGGCTCCTGTCAGCGGCCCGTTGTGATTGTGCCTTGATAGCGATTTTCTGAAAGCTCTGCCCATTTCTTTGACCGTTCAACAGGTGCGCAACGGCTCTCTCAAGTTCGTCTCTTGCCCTTCCAGCCTCGAAGTCATCGCGCGCGCTAGTCGGAATAACATTCGGGTCGATAACATAAATCTCGCCCGTCCACCAATCCGGGATTCTGGGGATGTGTTTACGCGCTACACCACGTCCTCCGATTGAAAAGCCCTTAATCTTGTAGGTAATCCCTGCGAAATCCTTGAATCGGCCGTTGTGGAATTCTCGCGAAGATATTGCGTCACTTCCTTTCACAAGGCAGGCCCAATAATACCCGATAGGCCGATCAAGTGAGTGGATGTATCCAAGCTGTGGGGATTCCAGGTCGGGGATAGCGGGCTTTTCGACGTAGACTGCTGCCTCATTCTCAATCCTGACGACGACTCTGGAAGATTTGTAGCCCGGTACACTCCTCCTTAGGTTTTCCTCAATCTGTGCTCCGTACTGGAAGTCCTTACTAAACCGTATTGGGAGATTGCGCAGTATGTAATCGCTCATTTCCTTCGCGTTCGAAAGGCGGTGAATATGTTCATCGCTCAATTCTTGCAGCGTCACAATTGTGAAGGACCGATCTGGCGAGCTGGATTCCTCCTTTCGATAGAACGTATTCTCGCCTAACAATCTCGCCAAAGGTACTTTTGGACGGTCGGACGACTTCCGGGCTTCATCCAGTTCATCTCTCATTGCCTTGAATTCGAACTCGAGAATGTGCTCTACTGACTCGCCTTGTGTCTTCGTCCAGATCACGAGCTTTTCACACAAATCGAAACCGGAATAGATTCCGATACCCCGGAACCCTACATTCTCTTCGATAGCCTTAGTCGATACGCCAAACTCTCGAGCCTGGAGCAGCGCCTGATCGTTCATACCGCTGCCATAGTCGAGAATCGAAACGGAGTTGCCTGTAACTTGGATTATTACTTCTTCCGCGTCGGCATCAATTGAGTTCTGAACATACTCTCGAATTGCGTCGAGAGGATTGGTGTATAGCCCCTTCGACAGTATATTAAGAAGCTCTCCCCCAATACCATCATCCCAGATAGGTACGGGAACGATTTCCCCAACGGGAAGTCTGTTTAGTCCCGCAAAGAAGTCCAGTTGCTTTGAGTCAACCTGCGGTTTACGCTGTTTAGCCACTTTGGCCTCCGTAGAGATCAGTGAACGGGGCGAGCCCGCCCATGAAGAGCTCTGCCCACAACGGGGATTTTTTGCCCTGCGTCGCTACCTAGCCCTGTGTGCCCAGTCCCCCTGGTTCAGCCGCAGACAACTGACTCGCCCCGGTAATGGCCAAGTCAGCGCCAGACAGGTTAGGATAGCTCAGGGGTTTCAGCCGCACTATGCGAGAATTGAATGCGTTAGGATAACGAATTGTCATGATATATTGATCCGAGACGGTCCGATCAGCTGTCGTCTTCCCGCCCAAGAACACAATTCACCCTCTCGCGCAGCCAAGCATTTATCGCGTGCTCCCGGCTCCGGATCAGACCGAGATCAACCGCTTTGCCGAGTAACTCCCATACCTCACTATTTAGCCTAATACTGACCATCTTTTTCTGAGCACCCACTGATACTGGTCGGCCTGCACGTTTAGGCATGCTCTCCCATGCTCGCCGGGCCGCTAGACTGTAGTTCGTAATGTTGTCTAGTGGCATCAGCACCTGCTCGCCAGTGTCGAACCTGACCAGGACTGAAGCGTCAGCTACTTCGTCGATAAGACCCCGTTCGCCAGCGTGATCACCGCTGCGGATGCGGACTTTGTCCCCGACTTGCGTTCCGGCTGTATTCTGTAAAGACATGCCTGTAACTCACGACAGAGTGTACAACAAGTTCTAATTACTGTCAATACATTAATTAGAAATCGCGCAGCTATTGCTTAAGGTTGAGTTGGCCTTAATGCAGCAAGGGCAGTTCTAAAACCGGCGCTACCCGCCGTGCCGTCGCATAGGTTCGCCGCCCGAGACAGAAATTTGCCGTTATTCAGCACTGACATCAGCGCTTCCAACTGGAGGTAGTCGGAAGCCTGCAAGTCCGGATATCGTCGGGCATTGTGTTCCAAAAACGGAAGAAGCTTGCCATTAAGGTGTTGTAGGTCCCAGTTCATCTCGCTGTGGAGGTAGGAAGCGAACTGGCGATAGATATGAGTGCCGGGGACTGGGGTGAAGAGCATTGGGATGACCGAACCTACGGTATGGTGAACGTAGAGAACGCTGTCGATGATGTCTTCCAGCTTCTCGTCTGGCAGGCCAAACAAGACGAAGGCGTTGATTTGCTGAGTCCTGGGTTTGAAACCCGCATTTATGGCAGCCTGGAACGCCTGATCAAAGGACGCGGTGCTTGCGTGCCGCCGGTTCCATCCAAGGTTCGTGTCCCACTTCAAAGCCTCGAAGGGTAGGTATATCTTCTGGAAACCCGCCTTCTTCATCAGACGCAGGATTTCCTCATTTAGCATCCGAGTTTCAAATCCCTCGGGGGCGTAAAGCTCCACCTTGTGCTTACGCTCGATGATCAGTTCCAACACCCGCTGCAGATGACCGCGTAACACCAGGGCGTTGTCCTCGTAGAAGCCAAAATGGCGGACCTGGTAATTGTCCATCTTGTGCTTGATTTCGTCGAGAACGTCTTCCGGCTCTCGCCCCCTTACCTTGTTTGACCCACCATTGAGAGCCCGTGCCCCACAGTAGTGGCAGTCCCACGGGCACCCGCGGGTCGTGGTCAGAATGGCATACGTGGGTGGTCTTGCGTAGAGTCCCAGATCGGTCCAGCAGTCACTTGCTTCCCGCAACTCGCCGGTGAAGATGACGTCGGCCCCGAGATGCTCCTGTGCATGTTCCGGCGCGAGAGTAGGATAGATGCCTCCGACAAAGACCTGGGCCTCCGGGAACGTTTCTCGCGCCAATGTGACTGCATCCTTAGTGCTCTCCCACCAGTACGTCATTACGGAGGTTATCCAAATCTCCTCAGGTGGAGCATCGAAATGCAACATCTCACGCTTCACCTCTTCCCAACGCTTTCCAAAATGATAAACGGGGCGCTCTATGTCGCCTCGCTTAATGGTCACCGGCTCGCCGTTGGTTTTGCGCCGCGTCTTTGGCACGATCCCGCGCGCGTCGGTTTCCATGCAGTCGATCAGGCGAACTTCGTTTCGCCTTTCCTTCAACCAGCTACCAATACGCAGCAAACCGGCAGGTTGGCTCCATCGCGCCCAATACTGGGCGTCGTACACCGGCGGGTTAATGAGCAAAACCCGTCTCAGGCCCCGGGAGCGTGATTCTGGGATAAACTGGGAATCGTTAAGAATCAGCGATTGTGTTGTCATCTTGACGCCTTGCATTGGAAGGTCTGACTGGCAGAACCAAACTTCCCTTCACGGCGGGATCTGGTTCCCAGCCGCGTCGACCGAAGCTGTCTCTTAACAGGCGTGGCACGAGGCCCTCGCCCAGAAAGTCGAACGTGCGCTCGCGGTATTTGGCGTTGAGAATTGCGGCAAGCCCGAGCAAATCGAGGTAGTCACCGTACGTCCGGATGTTGTGCCCGCGCAGTGGAAAAATCTTCCCGTTTTGATTCTCCAGCAAGACTCCGTGACATTCCGCCGACTGAGGCTGATATGCCCAAAGAATTATAGAGCCGGCGTAATGCGCGATCGTGGTCGCTAACCGCGCCCTGGCTTCGAGATCTTCGCCTCGCCGCCCGATACAGATTGATCCCACAAGCGAATCGGTTCGTTCGGGGAATCCGGCCTTGATACAGAGTTCGGCCGCATGCCTGTAAGCCTGAATGAGCCCGTCCTCAGAGTCGGCACTCAGTGGCAGGTGGCGGTCGTCAGCAAAGACGACTTGGGCAAAGCCGGCCTTCTTCATTTTGGCAGGAAGGCTCGGGTGCTTCACGATGTGGCCGGGCTCAATGTTCCCTAAGGCGTAAAACGCCGCCTTTTTGGGCAGCTGGGGGAGTAAATCCAGGACTTTCTCGAATAGCTCCACATGGTGGTCAGCGATGCCGTGCTCGACAAACGCAAAGTGCTGCACCTTCAGCTCGGTCAGCTTCTCGCAGATCTCGGCGTAAACATCCTCCGCTGTCCGTCGTCCGTTCCCTGTCGAGATATACGCAAAGCGCGGTGGAGAGGTGTAGACTCGGAAATCCGATGGCAGAGTAGAGACCTCGGTACTGACTATCGTGGCAATCGCGTCAAGTGGCAGATGCTGACTGGCGTGCTCTTGCGCCAACGCTCCATAAGCTCCTGTCAGCAACATCTTTGCTCGCGGAAACACATCGTGTGCCAGTGCGGCAAGCTCAGCCGCACCTTCCCACCAGAACGTGGTGAAGCAGTCGATGTATATCCGATCAGGTTCCCACAGCATCTTCCTCAGGTCGCGAAATTGGCGCAAGAGTGAGGCTTGTGTCTCGCCAAATCGCCACTTGTAGACTGTATACTCATCCAGCTCTAGTTCTGCGATGCGGGTTCGGCGGATCGTTGCAGCCCGACTGACCTCAAGTGCGTCTATGAGCTTCACGTCCGCTCCCGCGTTACGTGCATAAGTCGAAAGTTGCAGCAGGGTGAGGGGCTGCATCCATTGTGACCAATGGAAGCGTGTATCGTAGATCGGTGGATTCAGAAGCAGAATCTTCTCGCCAGCATTCGGCAGCGTTGGTTGTGTAGGCTCGTTGGTCATGGCAAATGCTATAGACCTTCATGAGTTAGAGGAGGTAGGCCACACACTGGCGTGACTGAGCCAACGTGTGCTCCATTTGCTTGATCATATACATCACGAGCTTCGTGAGTTTGAGAAAGAGAACCACATTCAGCGCGCCATCGTGGCCTGCGGAGTCCCTTATCCCGCGTATTTGCGCCATTGGCGTCTTGAGGCACAGATTGTAGCACGTGCTACAGGACTGGGTCAAATATTCCGCGCTGCCGGTGACCAGGACCTCAGGTGGATAGTGTGCCATAGTGTGCTTCACATAACAATCTGCTGAATTCATCTGCAGGCTATGTACGGGACCCACTCCTTCAACTGGCCGCTATTCCCCAACCACATTGCCGCCATCCACCCGCCCAGGATGCCCCGCACGACGGCCGGGCAGTTCGCGTGCAATCCGGGGCGAGGTGCTCCCCGGCATGGGCATGTACGTCCGCGGCCAACCTGACCGGCTGAAGCCTCGACTCCACGCTGCGGCGGGCCTGGCCGGCGGTAGCCCCAACTCCAGCCCTACGGCAGCGGCTGCAAATCACAGCGGGCCTATCAGCGTCAATCATGACCATCAGTCTAATCAGGCCGATCAGCGTCCCATTCGCCCGTCCCCTCCCGCGCACCGGCCCGCGAAATCGCGTATTGCCAGCCCCGCACAGGCGTGCTATCATATTGCGAGAGGGGCTCGGCCTCTGGCCGAAGGCCCTCAGCGGGATTGCACACCTGGAGCCCGCCGCCTGCTCGATTCCGTTGCAACGTTGCAAATTGCAACGCTGCCGGCCGGGTCGCCGGCGTGATGTTCGGGCCCGAGGAGAGGATGGAACGGTTGGAGATGCAGGTCACTCAGAACACATCGCTGCCCGGCCCCGGCACGCTCGCGGCGCTGGCCGGCCTGCGCGGAGGCGACTTCCTGGGCTATGCCGGCAGCCTGTGGCACGCCTATGGCGATACGTTCCGGCTGCGCCTGGGGCCGCGCACGCTGGTCTTCGCGCTGCACCCGGACGCGGTGCGTCATGTGAACGTCACGCAGCGGCAGACCTACGACAAGGCCGGCAGCTACGACTCCGTACGGCGCTTCATCCTCGGAGACGGGCTCGTCGCGAGCACGGGCGAGCTCTGGCGGCGCCAGCGCAAGCTCATGTCGCCCTTCTTCACCCCGCGCGGGGTGCAGGCCTACGCGGGCATCATGCTGGCCGATGGCGTGCGCCTGCTGGAGCGGTGGGAGGGCCTGGCCCGGAGCGGTGAGCCGGTCGAGATGGGCCACGAGATGACGCTGGTCACGGCCAGGATCATCCTCAGGGCGCTGTTCAGCACCGAGACCGACGACGCGATCGTCGACATGAAGGACGCGGTCGAGACGATGATCGGCTTCGTCACCGACCGCCAGGCGAGCGTGCCCCTGCCGCTGTGGGCGCCGACGCGCGCCAACCGGACGTACCGCGCCGCGCGGCAGCGGGTGCACACTTATATCGACGGGGTGATTGCCCGGCGCCGCGGGCTGCCCGAGAGCGAGTGGCCCGACGACCTCCTGGCGCGGCTGATGCAGGCGCGCGACGAGGAGACCGGCGAGTCCATGGCCGGGAGCCTGCTGCGCGACGAGTCCATCACCATGTTCTTCGCGGGGCACGAGACCACCGCGCGCACCCTGGCCGCGGCCTGGTACGCGCTGGCGGCCAACCCCGCGGCCGCGGGCCGGCTGCACGCCGAGCTCGACGCGGTCCTGGGCGACCGTGATCCCACCGTGGAGGACCTCCAGCGGCTGCCGTACACGCTCCAGGTGGTCAAGGAGGTCCTGCGGCTGTACCCGCCCGCGCCGTTCTATGTGCGGGATGCCGTTAAGGACGATACGCTGTGCGGCTACCCCATCCCCGCGGGCGCCGCGGTCATGCTCTCGCCGTACCTCACCCACCGCCATCCCGCGTTCTGGGAGGACCCCCTCGCGTTCGACCCCGACCGCTGGACCGCGGACCGCGAGGCCGCGCAGCATCCCTATGCGTACCATCCCTTTGCCGCGGGCCAGCGCATCTGCCTCGGCAACAACTTCTCGCTGCTGGAGATGCATCTCCTGCTCGCCGTCCTGGCCCGCCGCTTCGCCCCCCGCCTGGTCGCCGGCTACACCCCCCGCTGGGTCATGCGCGGCATCCTCGCCCCCGCCAACGGCCTGCCGATGGTCATCGCGCCGCGGTAGATCCGGCCATCGCGAATAACCGAATGTCACCGGGCGCGAATAAACGAATGCTCGCCCCCACGGGTCATTCGATTATTCGCTGGCGGCATTCGATTATTCGCGATGGCCTGCGGGCTCTCCCCGCCCCTACGTCCAACCTTCAACCTTCAACCTTCAACCTTCTCACCTGCAACCGCCGTCAATACCCCAACCCCTTATCCACCACATTCCGCAGCTCCTCCCCCTGCACATACCGCCGCAGGTTGTCGAGGAAGATGCCCATCGCGCGATGGTGATATTCCGGGGTCGCGCCGGAGTAGTGCGCGGTGATGATGACGTTGGGCAGCGTCCACAGCGGCGAGTCCGCGGGCAGCGGCTCCTGCTCGAAGACGTCCAGCCCCGCGCCGGCCAGCCAGCCCTCCTGCAGCCCGCGGACCAGCGCAGCCTCGTCCACCGTCGCGCCCCGGCCGATGTTGACCAGGTACGCGGTGGGCTTCATGCGCCGGAGCGCGGCCTCGTCCAGCATGTGCCGCGTCTCGGGCGTCAGCGGCGCGGTCAGCACGACGAAGTCCGCCTCGGGCAGCCAATCGTGCAGCCGGGCCATGTCGCCCATGCGCTCGATGCCCTCCACCGCGCGGCCGGGATTCCGGCGGATGCCCCACACGCGTATGTCGAACGCCGCGGCCAGGTGCGCGGTGCGCCGGCCGATCGCGCCCACCCCCACCAGGAGCATCGTCTTGCCCGCCAGCTCGAACACCGCATCGCCCTGCCGCCGCCACTCGCCGGCCGCCTGCGCATCGAACGCACGGGGCAGATCGCGCGCAAACGCCAGCAGGAACGCGTAGATGTGCTCGCTGATGTTGATCGCGTGGACGCCGGACGCGTTCGTGAGGATGAAGTCGCGGCCGGCCAGTTCCGGGTGCCGCGCCAGCCAGTCGGCCCCCGCGCCCCACTGCTGGTACCAGCGGAGGTTCGGCGCCTCCCGGAGCAGGGCCGGCGACACGTGGCCGGTGATAATATCGGCCTCGGGCAGCACGGCCAGCATTTCGTCGCGGTCGCCGGTGATGACGACCTTCGCACCGGGCGCGAGCCGGGCGATCTCGGCCCGCTCCGCCTCGGTGATTGCGGATTCCGCTTGAGTAATCAGTATGGTATGCATGTGCCGGATTATAGCAGAAAGCGGGCGGATTTCCATGCGCGGCCCCCTATGCTACAATCGTTGCCAGGTACACGGAAGGAGCCGCCACCATGACAGACACGCCCGAACTCACGCCCGATGCCGTCGTCTCCCTGCGCGAGGTCACGGCCGAGACCCTGTTTCCCGTCATCAAGCTCAGCGACACGCTGTCAGAGACCCAGCGGCAGCACGTCGCGCCCAACGCCGTCTCCATCGCCGAGGCGCACTTCTCGCCCTATGCCTGGTTCCGCGCCATCTATGCGGACGAGACGCCGGTGGGCTTCCTGATGCTCTACATCGGGCCCGAGGACGACACTAAGCCCGCGGACGACCAGCCGGTGTTCCACTTCATCTGGCGGCTGATGATCGGCGCGGCGCACCAGGGCAAGGGGTATGGCCGGCGTGCGCTCGAACTCCTGATGGACCGGCTGCGCGGCGAAGGCGTCACGCAGCTGGCCGTGAGCTGCGACCCGGGCGACGACGGCCCCGAGGGCTTCTACCGCCGGCTCGGCTTCGAGCGCGACGGCAAGTGGTACGGCGTCGAGGTCGGCATGTCGCGGGAGTTGTAAGATGGGGGAGTTTGCATCCTCAGATGCAAACTGTGGCGCCGATCATGGGGCCGTTCCGCATCTGAGGATGCGGAACTCCGCAGCTATTCTGATAGGATCGGAGCGGGTTGTGCGCGTACTGGCATCGTTATTCTACTTCACCTACTTCGCGGCGATGGGGACGCTGTTTCCATTCCTCAACCTCTATTTCCAGCAGGCCGGGATGACCACCGGGCAGATCGGCGTGCTGGCCGCGGTCCCGCCGCTGACGGTGCTGGTCGCCGCGCCGCTCTGGGGCTCGGTGGCCGATGCGTTCGGGCTGCACCGCCGGCTGCTGCCGCTGACCGTCTTCGGCGCCGCGCTCCCCGCGCTCGCGCTGACGCAGGCCGACACCTTCCTGCTGCTCGCGCTGTGCGTGCTGGCCTATGCGTTCTTCAATGCGCCGATCATGCCGCTGGCCGACAACGCCTCGCTCGCCATCCTGGGCGACCGCCGCGACGAGTACGGCCGGCTGCGCATCTGGGGCGCGATCAGCTACGGCGTCACCGCAGTCGCGGCCGGCGCGCTGGCAGACCGGCTCGGGGTGCGCGCGGCGTTCGTCGCGTTCGCGGTCCTCATGGCGCTGACCGGGCTGGTCGCGCTCCGGCTGCCCGCACCCCCGCGGCTGGCCCGCCAGCACTACCTCTCCGCGCTGCGGGACCTGGCCGCGAACCCGCGCTGGCTGGCCTTCCTCGGCGCGGTCTTCCTCGCCGGCGTCAGCCTGGCCATCTACCAGAACTACCTCGTCATCTTCATGACCGGGCTGGGCGCGAGCGCGGCGCTGTACGGCCTGTCGATCGCCGCGGCCGGCGTGAGCGAGCTGCCGGTCTACGCGTTCGGCCAGCGGCTGCTGCGGCGGCTCAGGCCCGCGGGCCTGCTCATGGTCGCGCTGGCCGCGTTCGCGCTGCGCGGCCTCGCATACTCGTTCATCGCGGACCCGGCGTGGGCGGTTGCGGCCCAGCTGCTCCACGGGCTGTCGTTCTCCACCATGTGGATCGCCGCGGTCGTCTACGCGGGGCAGATCGCGCCGCGCGGCCTGGGCGCCAGCGCGCTGGCCACCATGAACGCCGCGCAGTTCGGCCTGGCCGCGGCCACCGGCGCGCTGCTCGGCGCGACCGTCTACGCGGCCGCCGGCCCCGCGGCCACCTTCCAGCTCGCCGCCGCGCTCGCGCTGGCCGGGCTGGTGCTGTTTGCGCTGGCGGAGAGACGGCCTCACGTGCGGCCTGCGGCCGCCCAGCCCTCTCCTGAAGTGCTTCAGGAGAGGGGGGATGAGGCGCGCGTTTGATCTCTCTCCCCCTCTCCTGAGCCGGGCAGTTTCGGCTCAGGAGAGGGGGCCGGGGGTGAGGACAACATCACATGCCCATCACACTCGAAACCCGCCAGGTCGCCGGCATCCCGGTGCTCACGCTGGTCCCGGACGATCCCGGCCCGCGGCCGGTCGTCTTCTTCGTGCCGGGCTACACCGGGGCGAAGGAGAGCGGGCTGAGCCTCGGCTACCGGCTGGCGAGACTGGGGTTCTACTTCGTCAGCTTCGACCCCCTCCTGCACGGCGAGCGGTACGCGCCGCGGCTCGACCACGCGCACGAGCCTGCAGAGGGCGGCATCTACCCGCCGGAGACCGGACTCGACACCGGCGTCACGTTCTTCCACGTCATCCACCAGTGCGCGCTGGACATCCGCACGCTCATCGGCCATCTCGCGGACGATCTCCGCGCGGATACCGCCCGCTGCGGCGTGACCGGCCTCTCGATGGGCGGGTACGCCAGCTATCTCGCCTTTGCCGATATCCCCGAGCTGCGCGCCGCGGTCCCGATGATCGGCATCCCGGCCTTCACGCAGCGCTGGCTCGACCTCCTGGACGAGTGCGCCTTCTCCAACCGCGACTGGGCCGCGGCCCTGCGCCGGGTCGAGGCGCAGACCGCGGCGCACACGGTCTTCATCCGGGAGATCGACCCTGCGGAGCGGCTGCGCCGGGCCGTGCCCCGGGCCCTGCTCATGATGAACTGCGACTTCGACACCGACCAGCCGAAGCTCTATGCTGTGCGCTGCTACCGCGACCTCGAGCCGCACTACCGCGCGTGCCCCGGGCAGCTGCGGATGATGATCTACCCGGCTGCACACGTCGTCACGCCGGACATGGAGCGCGACGCGGCGGACTGGTTCGTCCAACACCTGCTGCAAGGAGGGTGATTCACAGGTTGGGCGCCACGGGAGATCACGGTAATACCGAAGGAGCCGTAGGGGCGAGGTCCCCTCGCCCTGCGCACGCGGCGGCACGCGTGTTCCGTCCGTAGGGGCGAGGTCGCCTCGCCCTGCGCACCCGCCGTCATTGCGAGCGGGCGAGGTCGCCTCGCCCTGCGCACGCGGCAGCATGCGCCCCGCCGCCCCATATGGAACGTAATCGCCCTGCCAGACGTCCGAATTCAGGCGTGTTACGTCAGAAACGATTCTATCGACAGTGTGAGGTGAATAGATGTATCGGTCTATGTTTATCGTCGTCGCGGCCCTGGTGGCCGTGCTGGCAGTGGCGTGCGTGCCGCCCCCGGCGGCTGCACCCGGGAACACCGAGTCTCCGGTCTCGGCCCCTGCGGGCGGGGAGCAGCCCGACTTCGCGAACCAGGCGCTCGAGTGGCTGGCCACCGAAACCGGCGTCTCCGCCGCTGACCTGCGCCTCGTCGAGGCCGAGCGGGTCGAGTGGACGGATTCGTGCTTCGGGCTGGGCGGCCCGGCCGAGTCCTGCCTCGCGGCCATGACCCCGGGCTGGCGCATCGTGTTCGAGGCCGGCGGGCAGCAGTACGAGGTCCGCACGAATACGACCGGCGAGTCGTTCCGGCTGGCGCCGCAGGGCAGCTGAGGCTGTGTCCCGGTCACGGGCATAATGCCTGTGTGGGCGGTGAAAGGCCGGCATGCTGGATCTCAGCGTGCCGGCTTTTTCTGTTCTGCCCCATGCGGGATAGTTTAGCTCGGCCGGGATCGGCCAAACAGGGTGGAGGCATATGGAACCTGAGGAGAAGCTGGCGGGTGGGAACATGACCGCCGTTTCACGCGTGGGCGACACGGTGCGCCGGGACGCGGGTCCCTGGACGAAGCAGGTCCACATGCTGCTGGCACATCTGCGGGCCAAGGGCATCCAGGAAGTGCCGGCGCCCTTGGGCTACGATCAGCAGGGGCGCGAAATCCTGACCTTCATACCGGGGCGCGCCGGTCATTCCCCGCTCCCCGAGATTCGCACGGATGCAGTGCTGATCTCCGCCGCGCAGCTCCTTCGACGCATACATGATGCCACAGAAGACATCGCGCCGAGCCACCGGTCAGGCTGGCAGGCACCGGTGCGCGAGCCCATCGAGGTCATCTGCCATGGCGATTTTGCACCCTACAACTGCGTCTTCGATGAAGGGAAACTGGCCGGCGTGATCGACTTCGACCATGCCCATCCTGGTCCCCGGGAATGGGATCTGGCATACGCCCTGTACCGGTTTGCCCCGATCATGGCCCCGTCCAACCCCGAGAGTTACGGGACAACACAGGAACAGTGTCGCCGTGTGCGCCTCTTCTGCGACGCGTATGGATTGCGCGAGCGCTCGACGATCATCCAAGTCACCAGAGCACGGATAGCCTGCATGGCCGATTACCTGCGCGAAGGCGCGGCAAACGGCGACAAGCGTCTTCAGGCGAACATCGATGCGGGGCACCTGGAGATCTACACAACTGACTGCGCGTACCTGGATGCCTATTGTGAACGGTTCCAGAGGGCAGTAGACTGAGCGGCCGAAATAATCCGTCAGGACGGCAGCCCCAGTTTCAACTGCCCCGCGGAAGGCACGATTGCTACGTGACTTCGCCCCAGGAACCACGTTTTGGTGTCTGTACAACGTTGTGATATAAAGTACTCAAGGGCGCGCGGCCGCATCGCCCGCCGCGCCCATATCACCTCCGGCGCCACCACTGGCTTCTCCATGTGCGACCACGTCGTCCACAGGGGTGCTGACCGCCCCAGCAGTTGGGCCGAGTACATGGCAGGAGTAACTCCATGGAACACCCCGCAGACTGGCGGAAGTTCAACCCGCCGCAGGAAGCCCGCGTCATCTTTGAGCGCTGTCCTAAGCTCACCGTCGCCAGCTCCGTAGCCCAACTGGTGGAGATGGCAACAGGCAGCAACGGCCACAAGGAATGCTATGACGTCGGTTACGAATTGCCCGGCAGCCAATACTGCCTGGAAGCGAC
>CAYLZG010000087.1:0-17960 GCA_964387985.1 uncultured Anaerolineales bacterium
GCGCTCACCAGCGGCGCGGTCAGGTTGGCTACCGGATTGCCCGCGCCATCGCTCAACGTGAGTGCAAACCACCAGTCCGCGCGCGGAGCCACGTTCGCACGCCAGTAGAACGTCACGTGGAGCAGGTCACCCGGTGCAATGGGCGTTTGGGGCGCGTGGCCGAAGCCGCGCTTGTAGCGATCGTGTCCCAGCAGGCTGATCGCGCCAAAATCGAAACGCTGGCGATACTGGATGTCGAAAGCATCGAGCGGGGGCGGAGTCTTCGTGCGCTGCACGTTAACCGCCGGCAGGCTGATGAAGTCGCTTCCGTCGGACAGTTTCAGGCGTTCCAGCGTCTCCGCGTCGTACATGCCGATGATGCAGCGGTAGCTGCCGGGAGGGGTGCCGGGCGGGATGAGCAGGCCGTGGTTGTCGAGCACGGTTTCGCCGGGCTGCCAGGTGGTCGTCGGCCGGCTTTCCCCGGCAGGCTCTGCATCGCGTTGCGCGATGACCTGGTCGCGCGGGTCCAGCAATTGCAGGAACACCTTGTAGGCGCGCTGCGGCGTCTGGTCCGCGCGCCACATGAGCTGCAACTGCGTCACCTCGCCCGCGACCGGGGTCATATTCCAGCCCAGGTAACCCGTCAGGCTGATCTGGTTGCCCAAGGTGATGTCCAGTCCTTCGACGACCTCATCCGCCGCGCGGCGCTCCGGCATGACGTAGACCGCCAACCGCACGTTGCCATGCCACTGGTCCAGCGTCTTGTAGCCTCGCTGGTCCAGCCAGTGTTCGATGACGCCCTCCGGATCGGCCTCCTCGAGGGCCCAATAGAGCGCGTAGATCTTCTGGTGCGCCAGAAGCGCATCGAGGTCCGCCTGCGTCTGGGCCGGATCCAGCGGGCGCTGGTGGGGCAGTGGGTACACCGGCAGATCGCCCCCGTAATAGTAGCCGAAAACCTCGCTCTGGCCCGGTGCGGTGAGCACGATGGCATCTGAGGGCTGCGCGGTGGCCACGATGAACTGGCTCATGCCCCGGTAGTCATCGCGTGCAACGTTGGGGTCATCGTAATAGCGCGTCAAGGACAGGACCGATGTCGCGATGATGAATGACAGGAAGATCAGGACCCACGCCGCCGCGCCGAATCCTCTGAAGAAGCGCTGGCCCTGGCTTGCCTCGCCTGCCCGCCCCAAGGCACCCTGAGCGGAGCCAGGCCGCAGCCCGGCGGAGTCGAAGGGCGCCGGCCCGGCCACCGGCTGCTCGCTTCGAGCCAGGAGCCACTCGGCCGGTCCAACGACGCTCCGTGACAGCAGCAGCGCATAGGCCGGGCTCCCGATGAGCAGGAACTTCAGGTAGGCGCTGCGGAACAGCCCAAGGCCCAGGATCATCGCCATGGGCGCCAACATCCATGTGAGCGGCAGGATGACCCTGACCCAGTCCATGCGCGGCGTGCCGCACTGCCTGGCGCGGCTGAAGTAGGGCCACGGCAGCGCCCCAAGCAGGGCGAACACGAAGAGGATCAGCGCCCAGGGATGCGGCTGCTCGGGTGTCACGGGTCCAAACACCAGCGTCGTGATCAGGGTGTGGAGCTTTGTGGCGAGGCTGGCCGTGGCCGCAGGCGCGGGCCAGGAGGTCAGCTGGCGCACCGCGACGGGGATCCAGGGCGCGTACAGGCCCAGGGTGAGCGCCAGGAACAGGAGCCAGCGGAGGATGCGCGAGCCGGTGCACCCGCGCCGCGCGGTGGCGATCAACCACAGGGCGTAGAGACCGGTGGACAGCGCAATGATCAGGGCAAACGCGTAGTGGGTGTAGAGGCCTGCGGTCCAGACGAGCACCAGCAGTTGGCCGGAGAATGGCAGCCAGCGCACCCGGGTGCGGGTCACGTCCTCCTCCGGCATGCGGCGACCCTCCTGGCTCAAAAGCCACCACAGGAGCAGCATGGACAGCGCAGCTTCCAGCGCCACCAGGATGTACATCCTGGCTTCCTGGCTGTAGTAGACCTGGAAGGGCGCGGCCGCAGCGATGAGGCCCGCCGCGAGTCCGCCCGCGGTGTTGTGAAGGCGGCGGCCCAGCTCAGCCGTGGCCAGGACGAGCAGCACGCCAAAGACGGCGCTCAGCGAGCGCAGACCGGCTTCATCGTGTCCGAAGATGCTCGTCCAAAGGTGCAGCAGCCAGTAGTAGAGGGGTGGGTGGATATCGTTCGCGGCGTCGGCCGTGATCGCAGCCAGAGAGCGCGTCGCCAGCGCCGCGCTGTTGCCCTCATCGGCCCATAGGCTCTGCGCGCCCAGGTTGTAGAAGCGCAAGGCGGCCCCAATGCCCAGGATCAGCAGCAGCACCATGACCAGCAGACCCGTATCGCGTCGCGATTGCTTCACTGCTTGATGCCCCTCCACAGGCGGCGTCGGGGGTAAACTGGCGGCTCCTCCAGTGGCGGGGGCGGTGGTGGCGGTTCCTCGGACGGGGGCCGGCGCACCCGGATCTGCCGGGCGATCTCGTAGGCTGCCAGGCCCAGGAGAGCCAGGCCAACGACCACAAAGGCGATCGTCCCCAGCCAGAGCGGCGCCTCGCGGCGCACGGTGATCGCGCTGACGCCTGATCGCCCGCCCCCAACACGGATCTGCGCCGAATGTTCACCATCGGGGAGTCCACGCACAACGACGGTCGTCTCCGCCGTGCCTGCCAACGTGACCGGCTCGCCGCCGTCCACTATGACCTGCAGATTGCCGTCACATGGCGCATCATCCGCACAGCCCGGCTCGACATACAGAGCAGTGCCCCTGAAAACGAAATCAAGCGTTGCGCCGGCCGGAGCCACGTGCACGCTGCCGTAGGGCGACTGCTCCGCGGGGATGCTCTCCCATTGGCCGCTTTCCGTGATGGCCCAACCCCACGCCTCGTGCATGCCCGGGTGAAGAACGGGCGTCACCGTAGTCATGTGGGCCTTCAGGCTGCTGTATACGGGTTGGAGCGTGAAGTCCGGGTCGGCCAGCCGGAAGTAACCTTCCGGGCGCTTTGCCTGAAGCCATTCGTCGGTCGCGCGCTTGAAATACCAGGTGTTGACCACGCCGGCCCAGGACCACTCTGACTGCGCGCGCTGATAGGCGAGCGGCGTGTAACGCGCCTGCTGCTCCGGGGTGACGCGGCCGAAGCGCTGGTCGGGTGCGCCGGCCGGGACCGTATTCCAGCCCATCTCGCTGATCCAGATCGGTTTGTTCGCGTCGCCGTTGGCCACCATCACATCGCGCACGAACTGCGGCCGGCCGAAGTTCATCACCCGCGGGTGCATCCGCCGGTCGGTCGGTCCGGACCACAGCCCATACGCCTGCATGGCCATGATGTCGAAATAGGGCGCGGCCCCCGCGTCGTACATACGCTGAAGGAAGACCAGGTCGTTGAGCGCGTTGCCAGGCGGCGCCGCGTCCGGCGACAGCTCGATGGTGCTCGCAAGCGCGCCGGCAATAATGACGACGTTCGGATCTGCCTCGCGGGCGCGCTGAGCGCCGGTCTTCAGCAGGCGGGTGTAGTCCTCGGGGCTGATCGGATAGACGCCCCATTCAGGATAGATGTTCGGCTCGTTCCAGAGCTGATAGAAGCGGATGCGTCCCTTGTAGCGATCGACCAGCGTGTAGATGAAGTCGCCGAAATCGTCGTAATTGTCAGGCGGTGCGAAGGTTCCCACTTCGTCGCCGCGCGCGCGGCTCCAGGACGGTGGCGTGCTGACCCGGACGATCAATTCCATGTCATACCGTTGGGCCAGGTCGACAATCTGGTCGTACTTATCCCACGCGGAGCGGGCCGGAGGATTGCGGCGATCCTCGAAATCTCCCTTGCCGTGGATCTCGATGTCCTGCCAGGGGAATTCCTGCCGGAGCCAGTAGAAGCCGGCCTCTTTGGCCAGCCTCACCGTCTGCTCCCGTTTGGCCGGCTCCACTTCTTCGTTGAGGAAGACGTTCACGCCGAAGGGGTTGACGTTCGCGTACCTGACCGGCGCCTCGGGCGCCAGATCGACCCTTGGACGGAGCAGGTCGGCGGATAGATCGGTAAGCCCCTTGATCTGCGAGAAGAGGTTTTCTTCGCCGGTGAGGTAAAACAAGGCGCCGCGCAGTGCATCGCGGCTATCGTAAGCAGCCAGCACAACGATGGCGGCGATCATGATCGGAGCCAGCCAGCTAAGGCGTGACCGCTTGGGGGAACGTGTCATGGCTGCAGGGCTGATGTTGTTACACTAGAAATTGCAGAAGACCGGTGTCCTCTGCAGGACACCGGTCTCCGGGAAATAGACAATCAATCACCCACGAAGGTGATGCCGACGCATTGCTCGCCACCACTCAACGTGCGCACGAACTTCTCGGACATGGGCGTCAGGTCGCCGAATCCGGTGTTCAGATCCTGCCCGCCTTCAGGCACTCCAGAGCACCCGACCACATAGATTTCCACGGTTGTGCCGGCGGGCGGCTGCTGGCCGCCGAACGGCGAGAAGCCCCAGACCCCATCTCCCACGCCGCCGCAGCCGCTGCACTTGGTCTGGCGGGGGCCGAAGAACGCGATGTGTACGCACACGCCGTTGCGCGGCGAGTTGTTGCGATAGCGGACGAAGCCGTTGAAGTATGTCGTGCCCGCGTTCGGCTGGCAGTCGGCAGAGCCTTGCACATAGCTGAACGGGTACGTCGGTGCGGGCGGAGGCGGCACCGCGGTCGGCGGCGGAACTGCGGTCGGCTGGACCGGCCGGGCAGTGGGCCGCGGGGGCGCGGTCGGCAGCGCAGGCGCCATCGCGATCTCCACGCCTTCCATATCACCGCTCGTGTTCACCAGCGTCGACGTGACCCAGCCGTCCCGGCCGTTGAAGTCGAACTTGAGCCAATCGCCGGCGTCATTCCGACCGGTGATGTCGAACGACTGGCCGACCGTCAGCCGGCCGATGGACGGATAGGCGGTGCCCGGCCCGCTGCGCACGTTGACGTTTTGATTCGCGGTCAGCCGCGCCGGCGGGATGGGCGTCTCGGTCGGCAGTTCGGTCGGCGTTGCTTCGGGCGTCGGTGATGCGGGAAGCGGCGTGGCCGTTGGAATCACGACGGATGTCGGCGTCCAATCGGCCGTCGGCGTGAAGGTCGGCTTGGGCGTCTTGGTCGGCGGCACGGGCGCGGGCTCAGGCACGGATGTGCAGGCCGCAGCCAGTGCGATGACCAAGATGGCAAGGGAAAGAGCTACTAACTTCCTGGACATTGAAACGTACACCTCTAATGAGATTGGAGTTCACATGACCCGGCCCCGTGGTTGGTGCGCCGGGACCCTTTTTCCGGCCAATGGACCGGCAGGTTGGTTCATTCTAACACGAACGACCGTCTGATCCTAACATTATCTTCTCATTGCGCCTCGCAGCGCCGGATGCCATCCTGCGCGGGCTTGGAGTCAGGATTGAGCTCCAATGCCTTCTCGAACCATTTGATCCCGTTGGTGCAGTCATCGAGATAGGAATAGGCGAGGCCCAGCTGGTAGAAGTACTCCTCGTTCTTCAGGCCCAGCTCGAACGCGCGGGTGAAACTCTCGATGGACGATTCCCAGTTGAGCTGCGTATAGTACAGCCGGCCCAAGTGGGCGTGTGCGGGCGCATACTCGGGGTCCAGATCGATGGCCTTGTTCAGAGTGGCCTTCCCCAGGTCCGGATCGCCGTTCAGCGCGCTTGCGTGGCCGAGCGCATCGTACCCGGTCGGGATGTCGGGATTGACCTCGACGGCCCTCTGGAACTGGGCGATGGCGCTGTCGTACTCGTTCAGCGCCATGTGAATGTTGCCCGCGCTAATGTAGATGTACCCCAGCTTGGGCTCCAGCTCGGCCGCACGTGCATATTCCACCAGTGCTTCTTCGTAGCGGCCCTGCATCGACAACACGTAGCCGAGGTTCCGTATCACGTACGCGTTGTTCGGGTCGAGCGTTTCCGCCTGCCTTGCCTCTTCCAGCGCGCGCTGCCAGTTGTTCCGGTCCGCGTACACTTCGGCCAGGGTCGCGTGGGCCTTCGCAGAGAGCGGATCAGCATCGACTGCCTTCAGCGCAGTCTTGATTGCCTCGTCGAATTCGCTATTCCAGTCCTGCGCCATTGCCAGAATGGAGAGGTTTTCGGCATCGGGCTCGACTTCGACGGCCCGCTTCGCAGGCGGGACCGCACGCTCGGGATGCCCCCTGAGGATCCAGAGCCATGCGATGCGGTTGAGCGCCTCGTGGTTCTCAGGCTCAAGCTCGACCATCCGGTCGTAGCTCTCGGCAGCCTTGGCGAAGAGGCCGGCCTCGTACGCGTCTTCGGCTTCGGCCAGGTAGCTGACCGCGGAGCGCGTCGGCGTCGCGGTGGGCGCCAGCGGGTTGAAGGGGTTCTCGAAAAAGCGCGTGCGCGTGGCCAGGAGATAGACGCCAGGGATCAGGATGAGCGCGATCATGATGATGATCGGCCAGGGAGAGCGCCTGCGGCGTCCACGGTACCGGCGGTCGATCTGCATCAGTCGTGCTCCGGCCCGGCCGCGCTGGCTGGCTCCACCTGCGCGGCGACTTCTGCAACGGTGCGTTCGATGGCGTCACGGATGGCCGGCTGGCCGTTGCTGATGATCAGCGTGTGGCTGCTGAGCTGTGCGGGGGTCCCATCGTATTCCGTCAGCAGGCCTCCTGCCTCCTCGACCATCACCCAGCCCGGCGCGAAGTCCCAGGGCTTCAACCCCGTTTCCCAGTAAGCCTCCAGGTTGCCTGATGCGACCCACACCATCGTCAACGACGCGGCGCCGAGCCGGCGCACGGACTGGGTCATGCTGTCAAGGATGGCGAACTCCGTGTGGCGCGCGCGGCCTGCGCCGGTCCGTGCGTACTGGAAGCCGGTGGCCATCACTGCGCCGCTCAGACGGTTGATCCCGGAGACGTGCAGGGGGGTCTCGACGTTGCCATCTCGCCGCCACGCGCCCTGGCCGCGGACCGCCCAATACGTGTGGTTGTTCGCGGGTTCGTAGGTCACACCGAGGAGCGGGTAGCCCTTGTGCGCAAGGCCGATATTGACGCCATAGATCGGGAGCCCGTGCGCAAAGTTGGTCGTCCCATCCAGCGGGTCGACGATCCACACCCACTCTGCATTTGAGAGGTGTTGGTTGGTCTCCTCGGAGATGATGCCGTAATTGGGATACGCGGCGGCCAGCTCGGACAGGATGAACCGTTCGGACGCGAGGTCTGCCTCGGTCACGATGTCGAAGTGGCCGAGTTTCTGGCGGATGGATTCCTGGTTGAGCCCGCGTTCACGGATGCCCAACAACAGGTCCCCCGCTCGCTGTGCGAGGTCGATGGCAAAGTCACGAATTGCGTTATCCAAAGACTCAACCTGCCTTGGTATGATCCAGGCCCGCGCGCACCAGGTTCGCGCGCACCTGGCGAACGTAGTCGGGCCCCAGCATGCGCAGCAGTTCCTGCACCTTTGCCCGCCGCGAATCGCTGACGCGCGGGCAAGGCGGCGGCGGAGGCGGAAAATCGCTGGCGCGGGCAAACCGGGCGATCTCGCTTTCGGGCGTGTAAATCAGCGGGCGGATCAGCCGGAAACGGTCGCGAAGATAGCTCGCCACCGGCGCCAGCGTATAGACGCTGCCGGCATACAAAAAGTTCAACAGCGTCGTCTGCGCCACATCGTCCGCGTGGTGCGCGTAGGCCAGCACGTTGCAACCCAGCGCGTCCGCCGCGCAGAAGAGCGCCTTGCGCCGCAGCCAGGTGCAGCGCTGGCAACCCAACGGCGCGCGGTCACCGGCATTCAGCTCCGGCTCGACGCTGCGATAGGGCAGGCCGGAAGCCGCAAGCCACTCTTCGAGCGGTTGGTGCGCCGGGGTTACGCCCCCCGCATCCCCGCGCACGTGGATCGCGGCCAGGTCGTAGCTCACGGCCGCGGTACGGCGATAGCGATCGAGCAACTGGAGCAGCGCAAGGCTGTCCTTTCCGCCGGAAACCGCCACGGCCACCCGGTCGCCGTCCCGCAGCATCCTGTACGCGCGGTCGGCCTTGCCGACGCTCCGCAGCAGAAAGTGGGCCTGCCGCTCAGCAGTGAGCCCCACCCGGTGCCCTTCTTTCCTTCAGCCTGCGCACGACCTTGCGGGGCACGTACACGCCCCCCAGGTCCTGGTCGCCCTGGCGGAGGCCGTGAAAGTCGGTGCCCCCCGTGACGATCAGGTTGTGGCGCCGCGCGACGCCGAGCAGATGCTCGATCGTGATCGCGTCGTAGCCGTTGTAGTAGACTTCGATGCCCGCGAGGCCCTGCGCCATCATCTCCGGCAGCAGCCCGTCTTCGTCGAAGCGGACCTTGATCTTGCCGTAGCGGTCGAAGAAGACCGGGTGTGCCAGCACGGGCAGCCCGCGCGCGCGGCAGATCAACGCGCATGCCTCCGCGGGCGTAAACTTCGCTCGCTCGACATAAGCAGGGCTGTTCCGGCCGATGTACTGGTCGAATGCCTGCCCGTAGCTGGTGACGTGGCCCGCTTCGAGCAGGGCCTGCGCCACGTGCGGCCTCCCGACTGCGCCTTCGCCCGCGATCTCGAGGATGCGCTCAAAACGGACGGGCGCCCCCATGCCAGTCAGGACCTCGGCCATCCGCCTGGCGCGTCCCACCCGGCCTTCGCGGAGCGCGGCGAGCTTCGCCTCCAGCTCCTGGTCGCGATGATCGATGAAATAGCCCAGCACGTGCGCTTCGGCCCCGGGCACATCGGTGTTGATCTCGACCCCGGGGATGATCTCCACGCCGCAAGCGGCGCCCGCCGCGAGCGCCTCCGGGATGCCCGCCACAGAGTCGTGATCCGTGATGGCAAGCACCGTGAGGCCCAGCCGCGCCGCGCGCTGAACGACCTGCGTGGGGGTCAGAGCGCCGTCCGAGGCCGTGGTGTGAACGTGCAGGTCGACCTGGTTCATGCGCCCCCGCTCTCGCTGAGCTGAAGCAGTCCTGCCTCGGCCAGGAGCTTGAAGTAGGCGAGCGTGTGCTCGTCGGCCTCGCGGCCCAGCTCCAGCCACGCCAGCTCGCCGATCTCGGCCACGGTGCGCCGGCCGTCGGCCCAATACTGGAGCACTGGCTCGTAGTCGTGCGCCATCTTGCCGAACGCCTCGTTCAGCGACCACAAGCGCGGGAGGAGGTCGGGATGATCCGCTTGGAGGATCAGCGACACGTCGAGCGGTCCGGGGAATTTTCGCTGCGGGATGAGCCGCGCCGCCTCCGCCATCCACGGCTCACCGGAGGACGGCGTTCCGCCGTCAGCCACCAGGCCGTCCAGCGCGGCTCGGGCCCAGCGCTCCTCTTCCGCTGCGACCGCCGCGATGCGCTCGCTCCAGGCCGGCACCCGGGCCCGCATGCCAGGGTCGATGCGCACCAGTTGGCTGAGCGCCGCGGCCATGCGGTCGGTGCGGAAGGCATTGTTCTTGCGATAGCGCACCCAGGCCGCGTGCCGTGCTGCGGCAGTGGCCGCGCCGCGCACTTTTTCGACTACTTCCGCGGCCGCGCGGCCGGCCCACGTGCTGAAGCGCGAGACCATCCAGTGGCCGAGCCATTCGGCCTCGGCCGCGGCGGCCATGGCGAGCCAGTAGGCGTAGATGGCCGCCAGCGCGCCGCTGCGCGCCAGGCTGTCGGGACTGACCTTTTCGGGCGTGTCCTCCGACGAGTGGTAGAACCTGTCCGGCCAATGGATCATCATGGGCGCGGGGATGCCCACGGTGGGGTCGGACAAGATGTAGTGGTCCGAGCCCGCGCTGAAGACCGTCTCGGTGTGCCGGATGTTCTTCAGGAAAGGCTCCCGCAGGTAGGCCAGCAGGTGGTCGGCAAACGAGGCTGCGGCCTGGGGCAGGTCCACCAGCTCCCACTGGCCGCCGGTCTGCGCCTGGTCCGCGCCGACCATGTCCAGGTTCAGCCCCGCAAGCCAGCGCCCGTTCCCTTCGCCTGGCGCTCCGCCTGCTTCGATGCCCGCGAACGACGCGCTCTCGGCCAGGTAGGCGAAGGTGCCGGTCATCTCGGGCGGCCAGATGAAGCGGATGCCGCGGCGCGGGGCCGGCAGCCGGCCATCCGCGATCAGGCGCGCGAGGGTCGCTGCAGCATCGATCAGCGCGGCAGCGCCAGACGCGTTGTCATGCGCGCCGGGCTGGGGGTGGCACAGATGGCTGACTAGCAGGATCTCTTCGCCGCCGGCCATCGCGTCACCGGGCAGTCGCGCTTCCACGACTTCGATTGCACCCGGGTAAAGCCGGCTGTCAATGGACGCGGCCACCCGCAGAGTCTCGCCCTTCTCCAGCCGCGCGGCCAGATCGCGGCCCTGGCGCGGGGAGATCACGAAGCCCCACGCATCGGGCTTTGCCTGGCCGGGCCACCAGAAAGACGAATACTGCCGCGCATCGGGGAGGTCGAGCTCGGTGCGGCCCCCCGCCTCCATGCCGTAGAAGAGGATGCCGGCCGCGCCGAGCTGGCTCACGGCCACGCGCGCCACGCGGCTGGGGATCTTCTTCGTGAGCACCACCTTGCCCGCAACGTCCAGCCCTTCGTAATCGGCCAACTCGATGCCGCCCTTGCCCCGGGGCATGACCACCTCGAATTCGCCCTCCACCGAGATGCTGCGCTGGACGAGACTGGTGGGAATGGACGAGAAGTCGCAAAGTAGTGCGGGGCTGCCGCCGGGGTTCGCGGGTAGCAGGTGCAGGGATGCGGACTCGCAGGACCATTCGAGGAAGGATGGGGTCGACCAGAAGCGGGTGGCCCCATCGGCCTGGTAGCCGAACACCTGCACCTCCAACCCAGCGCCGGCCAGCTGTTCCGCAACGTAGTGCGCGGCCGCGCGATAGCCCGGGCTTGCCTGGATGCGGTGGAAGCCGCTGAGAGCGGTGACGTGCCGGTGGGCCATGTCACCCCGATAGGTGGCGCGTATGAGGTCTGTGTGAATGTAAGACATCGGTCAAATTCCGGACAGTGTTTCCATAAGACATGCCATCATAGCACACTGCGTGCCTGCTCTGAAAATCGGGGTCGCGGATCGCTGCCGGCGCAGCGGCGGGCTCCGTTGGCGGCGGAGCGTCCGCTTATGGTATAGTGCCGTCATGCTCAAGGAATTCATCCATGTCCTGCGCCGGTGCACCACACCGGTGCTCTTGATCCTGGCCGCAGGCGTCGTCCTGACCGCGTGCGCTGCAACGCAGCAGGGCCGGCCCACAGCCACAGCAACGGCAGGCAGCCAGGCCAGCCTGCTCGTACTGGTCCCGACGCAGGAGGCTGCTGCGCCTGGCCCGACTGCAACGACGGGCGCCCTTGCGGTGACCCGCCAACCTGCTGCCCCTTCGAATGTGCAAGCCACCGCGGCGCCGTCTGCCACCGCGCTGCTCAAGATGCGGGCCACGGAGCGGCCGGCCGCGACGGCAACGCCGAAGCCACGGGCCACGAAGCGCCCGACCGCCACGGCCACACCCACCGCGCGGCCGGCTCGCCGGGCCACTGCGACCCCGGATGACGGCCTCCCCACGGTTGCGCTTTCCAGGCTGCCCCGGGAGGCGCGCGAGACGATCCGCCTGATCGGGCAGGGCGGCCCGTTCCCCTACGACAAGGATGGCGCGACCTTCCAGAACCGGGAGGGGCTGCTGCCCAAGCGTCCATCGGGCTACTACCGGGAGTACACGGTCATCACGCCCGGCTCCTATGACCGGGGTGCGCGGCGGATCGTCGCGGGCAGGGGCGGCGAGCTGTACTACACCGCGGACCATTACGATAGCTTCAAGCGGGTGATCCCATGACACATGATCTGACGAGCGTTCTGGAATGCGGCGCGGGGCAGGTGTTCCGCCTGCAGGCGCGCACGAGCGCGCGGACCATCGAGGCGCAGGCCCGGGCCGCAGGCTGGCATTTCCTGCACCTGGACGGCGCACGGGTGGACACCAAGGCGGAGTTCCTGGCGGCTGCTGCCAAGGCGCTGAGCTTTCCCGCGTGGGCAGGGCGAAACTGGGATGCTTTCGAGGAGCTGGTCAACGACCTGTCGTGGCTCTCGCCCGCGCCGGGGTACCTGCTGCTCTTCGAACGGGCGAGCCGGCTGGCGCGCAAAGAGCCCCAGACGCTCTCCGTCGCGCTGGACATCCTCGAAACAGCCGCTCAGGCCAGGCGCAAGGACGGCGGCCGGCCGCTCGCGGTCCTCGTGCGCGGCGCGGGGCGGGTCGCGGCCGAGCTGCCCCTGGTGAGTGCGTAGTTGTAAAGTGACCTGCCTATTGCCCGGCCAAATTCTTAACGTTCATGACGCCCAGGCGGTAGTTCGGCAGCGCGACGACCGTCGCGACACGGCTGTTTTGTTGATGATAACTGACCGGCAGGTGAGAAATGATGCACGGGGATGAAACAACCAGAACTCCGAAGAGACCTCGGAGGTCCGGTGTGAGGTTTGCGAGAGGCACGCGTCCGCGCCTGGCTGCGCTCCTCCCCCTGCTGGTGTTCGCGCTTGCAGCCTGCATCCTTGCAGCCTGCACCCTGCCTCCGGTGGCCGTGCAGACGACGGCGCCCGCCGCATCTACGACGGAGGTGGGTGCGCCGCAGGGATCCGCGACCGGGACGGAGCCCGCGGCCACGCAGCCGGCGCCAGGTCAGCCATCCACCATGCAGCCGTTGACCACCACTGCGACCGCGGCAGCTACTCCGGATGAGACGCCGGCCGGCGGCGCGGGCCCTCTTCCCGAGGAGGATCTGGCCCTTGAGCCAACAGCCGGCCCGGCAGCCACCGCCACCCGCGAGTCCGTTGTGGTCAAGCCCACGCGCACGCCTGCGTCCGCGGCAACATCCGCTGTCCAGGCGATGTCCACTGGCGAGGCCGCGGCGGCCGCGACCCCGGCTCCCACCCCGGGCGGGGCCGGCTCAGAGGTGATTCCCGCGGCCGAGCGCGGGGCCACGACCTATCGCGTGACCGAGATCACCCTGCCAACCTACCCGTATGCCTCCCTGCTGGCCCAGACGACCGACCCGGACCGGGCCGGCTATCCGGTGTTCACCCTGGACCGGTCGGCGTACGATGCACTCAATCCGCAGCCCGCACCGCAGAGTTACCGGCTGCTGGTGCTGGAGAACCGCTACCTGCGCCTGGGCATCCTGCCCGACCTGGGCGGCCGCATCTACGAGTGCGTCTTCAAGCCGACCGGCGCGAACGAGTTCTATTCGAACGCGGTGATCAAGCCGACCCGGTGGGGCCCGGGTGCCCCCGCGGGCGCATCGTGGTGGCTGGCTGCGGGCGGGCTGGAGTGGGGCTTCCCTGTCGAGGAGCACGGCTACGAGTTCGGGACGGCCTGGGGCTTCGATCACGCCGCGCAGCCCGACGGCGGGGTGATGATCACGGTGTTCACCAAGACCGGGCCCCAGGCGCCCTATGCGGTGGTCGACGTCATCCTGCCGCCCGACAAGGCCTATTTCATCATCCGGCCGCACATCGTCAACCCGCTCGGCGCACCGTTCCGCTTCAAGTGGTGGTCCAATGCAATGCTTGCTCCGGGTCCGGCGAACAGCGCCTCGGCAGATTTGCGCATCATCCTGCCGGTCAATGAGGTGACCGTGCACAGCACGGGCGACACGGGTTTGCCCGGGCCGGGCCGGGGGATGAGCTGGCCCGTATATGGCGGCCGGGACCTGTCGCGGCTGGGCGCGTGGCAGAATTACGCGGGCCTGTTCGCACGGCCGGACGGCGCAGGGCGCTTTGCTGGCGTGTACGATCCCGGGGCGGATGAGGGGATGGTGCGCGTGCCCGCGGGGAAGGTGGCGAAGGGGTTGAAGGTGTTTGCCCCGCGCGGGGCAGACGGCCTCGATCCTGCGCTGTGGACAGACGATGGCTCGACCTACATCGAGCTACACAGCGGGCTGACCGCGACCTTCGATGACTGGTACGAGCTCGAGCCGGGCCATGACGTGACGTGGGACGAGTACTGGTATCCCGTCGCGGGGATCGGCGGGGTGACCTTTGCGGACGAGATCGCGGCCGTATCGCTGGCGCCCACATCCAACAGCCTGCAGTTCGGCATGTTCCCCACGACTGCGCTCAGCGGCAAGCTGGCGATCACCCTGCCCGGCGCAGACCCGCTCACGCTTGATGCACAGATGAGCCCGGAGCAACCCTTCGTCCGCGAGCTGCTGCTGGGCGAGGGCGTGGCGAGCCAGGGGCAGGTCGCGATCAGCCTGGTCGACCGCAGCGGCGCGACCGTATTCGCATGGCAGGGGGCCGCTCAGTTGCGGTAATGGGGCCTTTCGGGTATACTCTCGCTGTTCGGGGCGTAGCGCAGCCAGGTTAGCGCGCTTGATTTGGGTTCAAGAGGTCCGGAGTTCAAATCTCCGCGCCCCGATGTGAAAGGCCGGCACACATGTGCCGGCCCTTTTTTATCCTCGATTCATCCCCAGGCAGGTCAGCTGCCCGTCCACGCGTTCAGCAGGCGGCCGCCCTGGACGTTGCGCCACGCAAACGCGCGGCGGTAGCCGATGTCCGTGCTGAAGCTGCCGAAGGTCTTGCGGGGCATCTGGGCCACCGGATGGCGGCGCAGCGCGCGCACGCTGCGCCGGACCATCTGCCGCGGCGCATAGGCCTTCCGGCAGATGTCGTCGTACGCGGCCTCCAGCTCGGCAACCGTCATCAGCTTCGGCTGGAAGGTGACGTGCGCGGTGTCGTAGTAGCGCCAGCTCCGATCGAGCAGGCGCCCCTCGGCCTCGAGCTGCGCGCGGAAGGGCGTGGCCGGGAAGGGCGTCAGGACGGTCATGCCCACGCTGTCCAGCTCGCTCTCGCGGATGAAATCCCACGTGTCCACCAGTGTCTGCGGCGTGTCGTGGTCGAAGCCGAAGACGAACAGCCCTACCACTCCGATGCCGTGAGCATGGATGGTCTGAATGGCCTCGCGGTACTGCGCGATCAGCCCTTTGCTCTTGCCGCCCAGCTCGTGCCGGTTCTCCGGGTTGATGGACTCGAAGCCGAGGAACACTTTGTCGAGGTGGGCGCGCCGCGCCAGGTCCAGCAGGTCCGGGCGCTGGCTCATCGACATCTCGGCCTGGGTCGTCCAACCCTGGAGCGGCAGCGCAGCCAGGGCCTTGAAGACTTCCTCGATGTATTCGGGGTTGGTGCGCATCGCCAGGCCGAAGTTGTCGTCGGTCAGGAAGAAGCGCCGGATCTTCCTGCGCTGGATCTCCTCCACCACCTCGTCCACGGGCCGGAGCCGCATGCGCTGCCCGCTGACCCGGACCGCGCTGCAGAAGGAGCAGTTGCGCGGGCAGCCGCGCGTGATCTCCATCATGGGCGTCCAGTAGCGGCGATTCTCGTCCACCATGCGGATGACCCGGTCGCTGATGGGCGCCACGCCGGCCAGGTCGGCCCAGGTGGTGTCGTGATAGTGCGGCTGCAGGCGGTCGTTCAGGCAGTCCCGGATCAGCTGTGGCCAGGTGGAATACGCCTCGCCGGTGACCACGACATCTGCCCACGGCATCACATCTTCCGGCGCGACGGTGGCATGCACGCCGCCCACGATCACGGTCTGCACGCCTGCCGCGTGCGCCAGCCCCGCGATCCGCTGGGCCGATTCGATGGCCAGCGTCTTGCTGGTGATGCCGACCAGGTCGTTCGGTCCGAGTTCCCGCAGCTTGGGATCGAGGCACTCCAGGTTTTCGTCCCAGATTTCGACCGGGATCTCCGGCGGCACGAGCGAGGCGAGCCGCATGAGGGTGTAGGGCGCGCCAGGCGCACGGCCCATGAACAGCCCTTCCCGGCCGGGGTGTATCAGCACAAGGCGATTGATGTCCAACTCAGTCATCCTCCAAGGCTATCAAGCATACCAGAGAAGCGAGCGACATACCAGAAAGAGGGTTGTGATACTCAGAGACCTGTATCGATCACCGTCAAGATTAATGCATAGTTCACACCCGTAGCGACAACGAATTTGAAAGATCAGTTATTGCTGGTGTCGCAATTGTGACGATTCCTTGACGCGTGCGTGTTACAACTACCGGCAAACGCACTGGTCGATAAGCGGAGTCAAACACCAGGAGACAGGAAAGGAGTGCTCCCATGAAAGGTCGGATGCCAGAAAAATCGTTGTTCGTCGCGCTGTGCGCATCGGTTATCATGTTGCTTGCGCTCGTCGGGACGGCGAGCGCCCAGGACACAGGGATCCCCTGGGACGGCCCTACTACGCTGCCGTCCTACATCGGGTCGCCGACCAATGCTCATCCGGTCCCGCCGGCGCGAGCTCCCCAGAACCCGTTTATGGCGGAGAACCCCTGGAACAACGTCCACAACGACACGTGGATGAGCGATACCTACGATATCACGGGACCGCTGGGCCGAGACCCCGTGATCTCGACCACCCGCCTGGAAGCGGCTCGTCGCAATGCTGAGTCTCCAATGTTCACTTGCGGATGCCTGACCTTCGACAGCCGCGGTCGGATCGTGGCGACGTGCATCGGCCCGGGAGAAGCGAGCCTGGTGCTGTTGGATCCAATATCGTTGGAGGTGCTGGCGTCCCTTCACCTCCCGGTAAACCCGGACCCGGCCGCCGCGTATGGCAGCGCCTACATGTACCTCGACAACCGCGATCGCGCGGTCATAAACCTGACCGACCATTTGTGGGTTGTGGAACAGACCGGACCGGCGGACAGCCCTGCCTTCGGAGAGCCGATTAACTACGATCTGACGGAGTGGCTTGCGGGCGACAGCATCCAGGCGGTGATGCCGGATTGGCAGGGACGGCTCTGGTTCACGAGCCGCCATTCAGCGACTGTCGGCGTGCTTGACCCTGAGAAGTACCCGGCGGAAGGCTCTGTGAATGTCCTGAGGTTCGAGGGCGAGGAGATCGGCAACTCGCCTGCGGTCACTGCTGACGCCACATATTTGGTGACGACTAAAAGGATGTACCGGCTCGCGGCAGGTGCGAACGGCGTCCCGTACGTAGTGTGGCAATCAGAGCCGTACGAGAATGTCGGATACAAGAAGGACGGTCAACTCACGGCCGGCTCGGGAACCAGCCCGACGATCCTCGATGGAGGCAAGTTGGTTGCGATAACTGACAACGCCGACACCATGCAGATAGTCGTGTACCGGACCGCGGAGAAGCTTCGACCCAACGAGGGCCGGGTCGTCTGCAAGGTGCCAGTTTTCGAGCCTGGCAAGGGAGCCACTGAGGATTCGCTCATTGGTCTGGGGCGGTCGCTGATCGTCGTGAACCAATACGGCTACAGGATGTGGCTCAACAAAGAGAAGAACCGGTTCGAGAGCTCGCCGACGGAGCCGGGTGTCACCCGGATTGACATAAATGATAACGGCGTCGACAACGGCAAGGCCTGCCAGGTCATCTGGGCAAATGAGGCGCTTGCCGAGCCGCAGGTCTCGCCAAAAATGTCCACCAGGACGGGGCTGGTATATCTCTTCACGAGGGAGTACGACGAGACAGGCCTCGATGCCTACTACTGGACCGCCGTCGACTTCCGCACCGGAGATGTCGTGTGGTCCCAATTGGTGGGTACAGGAGCGCTATTCGACAGCTACGTGCCGGGACCGGCGATCGGGCCGGCCGGGACGCTGTACGTCGGCACGTATGGGGGTCTCGTCGCATTGCGCGATAGCCGCTGATACCTTTCGCTCTTACTGATCGTATCCGAGCAGAGTTCGCAGCGCACATCCGGAGTTTCTCGTTTGGGGATGTGCGCTGCGAGAGCGCTGGGCGCGGTCTGATCGATGTTTCCCCGGCGCTTACAGCCGTCGCGGGCGTATCCGGCTCATCGCCGGTGCTGCTTCCAGCACACGGGCGAACTCAGCCACGAAGGCGTTCCGGCGGAAGCCTTCTTTGTCCTGTCATTCGACGGCTGGATCCCCTAGGGGACTGTTGAGTTCCACCAACCCGGTATTGCCAATCAAGGCCGCGGCCTCTCGCAGGTCCGGCAAGGCGAGTCCCTCGGTGAAGCGCGCGTAGACCTCAGCCAGGCAGGCACGCGCCTGCGCCAGGTCTGCCTCGCACGCGTG